>NZ_JBIICH010000147.1:0-4588 GCF_044239005.1 Sphingorhabdus sp.
TGGGCCAGTTGCCGCATCGGGCACCAGATTGCCGACAATGATTGCTTGAGTCGCTGCCAACGAAGGGGCTGAAACACATAAAGCTGCACCAGCGAGTAATATCTTACGGAACATCAAAAAACCTCTCTTATGTTTATGCACGGGTTCGTTACATGATTTTGTTAAACGGTATGTCCATGACCGGGAACTGTTCCCAGCCGGTGAAATCGAAATGCCACCATTCGTTGGAAAGGCCAACGAAACCCTCGGCTTCCAAATAGCCTTGTAAGCGGGCACGGTTGGCCAATGCTGCCGGGGTGGCTCCCATATAATCGCGATGGGCCTTTTCGGAAAAATCATCGAACTCTGTTGGCATTTCGACCAGCTGTCCGGTGCGCAGGTCATGCAACGTCAAATCGACGGCACAGCCACGATTATGTTTGGACCCGCGTTTGGGGTTCGCCACATATTCTTTCTTGGGCCCAACCGGCGTTGCGTCCCATAATTTTTTGGTTATCCGCCACGGCCGATAGGCGTCGTAAATTGTCAGGCCAAAGCCATCGGCCTGAGCTGCTTTGCTTGCACGGGCGACCGCTTGGGCGGCAGGGGCGGCCAAAAAGGCGCGCGCTTCGTCATACAGCACCCGCCCAGTGAAATTGTTGGCGGTCGCATAACGCATATCAAGCTTGATCGCAGGGTCGAGTGTGACCAACTCGATCAGGCGCTTGGGATCGTCCGCTTTAATCCGGGCTGCGGCATTGGCGGGGATGAACGACACATCGCCGTCGGGACCAACCGGAACGCAGCTGGCCAGCGGCAGTGCCGCCAGCCCAAAAGCCACCTCCCGGCGGGAGAGGATCATTTTGCGTCTTTCGCCAGCCACTCTTCAAGCCATTTGATCGTATAATTTCCATTTTGGAAATCGGGCTCTTCCAACAACCGTTGATGCAGCGGAATGGTCGTCTTCATGCCTTCAATCACAAATTCGCCAAGCGCACGGCGCAGCCGCATCAGGCAGCCCTCGCGGGTCTGACCATATACGATCAGCTTGGCGATCATGCTGTCATAATATGGCGGCACTTTATAGCCATGATACAGGCCACTATCGACGCGGACATACAAGCCGCCGGGTGGGTGATACCATGACACGGTTCCCGGTGACGGCATGAAGGTTTGCGGGTCTTCGGCGTTAATCCGGCATTCGACGGCATGGCCTGTGAAGGTCACATCTTCTTGCTTGAACGAAAGCGGCTTTCCTTCGGCGACGCGGATTTGTTCGCGGACGAGGTCGATGCCGGTAATCATTTCGGTGACCGGGTGTTCGACCTGAAGCCGGGTGTTCATTTCGATGAAATAGAACTCACCATTTTCCCACAGAAACTCGATGGTACCGGCGCCGCGATAGCCCATGTCAGCCATAGCCTTCGCACAGATATTGCCCATGCGATCACGTTCAGCGGTCGCAAGAACGGGCGAGGGCGCTTCTTCGAGCACTTTTTGGTGACGCCGTTGTAGCGAACAATCGCGTTCGCCCAAATGGACGGCATTGCCATTGCCATCGCCAAAAATCTGAAATTCAATGTGGCGCGGGTTGCCAAGATATTTTTCGAGGTAGACCGTCGCATCACCAAAGGCGGCTTTTGCTTCGGACCCTGCTTGCTGCATTTGGGTCTCAAGCTCTTCTTCGCTATTGACGACCTTCATGCCGCGGCCACCGCCACCGGACGCCGCTTTGATAATTACCGGATATCCGATTTCGCGCGCAATTGCTTTGGCTTCGGCGACATCTTCAATTGCGCCGTCAGAGCCGGGTACAAGGGGCAAACCCAACGCACCTGCCGAACGCTTCGCTTCAACCTTGTCACCCATCGTGCGGATATGTTCGGGCTTGGGGCCAATCCATTTGATGTTGTGGCTCTCAACGATTTCCGCAAATTGCGCGTTTTCCGACAGAAAGCCATAGCCGGGATGGATGGCGTCAGCATGGCTGATTTCCGCGGCTGAAATAATCGCCGGAATATTCAAATAGCTGTCGGTCGCAGATGGCGGTCCGATGCAAATCGCTTCGTCGGCGAGGCGCACATGCATGGCGTCGGCATCCGCCGTCGAATGCACGGCAACGGTCTTGATCCCCATTTCATGCGCCGCACGGTGAATGCGCAGCGCGATCTCGCCGCGGTTGGCGATAAGGATTTTTTCGATTGCCATGGGTTAAGCAATCACCAGCAATGGCTGGTCAAATTCGACAGGCTGCCCGCTTTCGACGTAAATCGCGGTAACCGTTCCTGCATTTGGCGCGATGATTGGGTTCATGACCTTCATCGCCTCAATGATCAGGACGGTGTCACCGGCCTTCACTTGCTGACCAACGCTGATGAACGGCGCGGCATCGGGCTCAGGTGTTAGATAAGCGGTGCCCACCATCGGTGATTTCAAGGCGTTGGCTGCAGTCGCTGGCGCGCTTGCGGCTTCTTGGGCCGCAGCCACAGCGGGGGCCGCAACCGCAACGGGCGCTGCCGCCATAGGCGCTGCAACCGCAGTCATGGTCCGCGAGACACGAATTTTGCGCTCGCCGTCCTCAACCTCAATTTCGCTGAGACCGGTGTCGTTCAACATGGCCGCGAGTTCGCGGACAAGGTCCGTATCGACCTGCATGCTGCCACTATTTCCTGTTTTCGCCGCCATTTAAAACTCCTTGGCCCCTAAACTTGCAATGATGCGCCTAATGTCAAACTTGCAACGCCGCGTCTAGCGCCAGTTCGTACGACTTTGCGCCATGACCTGCAAACACCGCCTTTGCGCCCATGCTGACATAGCTTAAATGCCGGAATGCTTCGCGTTTGTGCGGATCAGACAAATGTACCTCGAAAACCGGAACATTGATGGCCTTTATGGCATCAAGGATCGCGACCGAGGTGTGGGTGTATCCTGCCGCGTTCAACAACACCGCCTTGGCGCCGACGGCTTGAGCCTCTTGCAGCCAATCGACGAGATGCCCTTCATGATTTGACTGACGAAAATCGATAGACGCGCCGGCTGCCCGCGCGCGGTCATCCAGATGTCCGGCAATGTCATCAAGCGTATCTGTGCCGTAAATTTCCGGCTCTCTGGTACCGAGTAAATTGAGATTTGGTCCATTCAGAACAAAGATTATCGGCTTATCCGCCAAAGGACGTCCCCTGATATTGTCAAAGCAGCGGTTGCGAACCGCATCGTTCCGGCACTATATGCGCGTCGATAAAAATAGCGAGATGAAATGACCTCTTCCCTTACCACCGATTCTATCTCCCTCACGCTGAATGGCGATCCGCGGCCATTTCGGGCCGGGGCGACCGTTGCCGACCTTGTCCGCGATATTGGGCTGGATCCGGCCAAGGTCGCGGTCGAGCGCAATCTTGAAATCGTGCCGCGTTCTACATTGGAAAATGTCCACTTGGCCGACGGTGATGTGTTAGAAATCGTCCATTTTGTGGGCGGCGGGCAAGATGATAGCTGGTCCGTCGCTGGGCGCCATTTCACATCGCGGCTGATCGTCGGGACCGGCAAATATAGGGACTTCGAACAAAACGCCGCCGCATTGGTGGCATCGGGCGCTGAAATAATCACGGTGGCCGTGCGCCGCGTAAACGTCTCGGACCCCAAAGCGCCGATGTTGACGGATTATATTGATCCGAAGAAATATACTTATCTGCCGAACACCGCAGGCTGCTTTACCGCAGACGACGCGATCCGCACGCTGCGTCTGGCGCGTGAGGCGGGCGGTTGGGACCTGGTAAAGCTTGAGGTGCTCGGAGAAGCGAAAACGCTTTACCCCGATATGCGCGAAACATTGAAGGCGACCGAAATATTGGCGAAGGATGGATTTCTGCCAATGGTCTATTGTGTCGATGATCCCATCGCCGCCAAGCAGCTTGAGGATGCCGGCGCAGTCGCGGTGATGCCATTGGGCGCGCCGATTGGTTCGGGGCTTGGCATTCAAAACCGCGTGACGATCCGCTTGATTGTCGAGGGCGCGAAAGTGCCCGTACTGGTCGACGCTGGTGTCGGGACGGCGTCTGACGCGGCGGTGGCCATGGAATTGGGCTGCGATGGTGTGTTGATGAACACGGCTATCGCGGAAGCCAAAGACCCCGTTGCTATGGCGACAGCGATGAAGCTGGCCGTCCAGTCAGGTCGTATGGCCTATTTGGCGGGCCGCATGGGTCGGCGGATGTATGCTGATCCGTCCAGCCCGCTTGCGGGTCTGATCTAAACAAAGCCGGAGTTTGCTATTTCCCGGCGAGCCGTTTGACCTCTGCCAGATATTTGCGTCCGATGCGCATCGACAGGTCCTCACCCAGCAACGCATGCCACACGCCGCCGCCTTCATGGCGCAGCCCGGTAATCAGGTCCCGGCGCACAATATGGCTGCGGTGGATGCGCTGGAATTGTTCGGGGTCAAGCCGTTGTTCAAGCGTCGAGATTGTCTGGTGCAACAAATAGCTGCGCCCGCCAGTATGCAGCCGCATATAATCGCGCTCGGCCTCAATCCGTTCAATATCCATTGCGGCAATGCGGATGAGTTCGGCGCGATGGGATACCCAAAATTCATGCGCATAACGGCTGTCGG
>NZ_JBIICH010000033.1:0-18092 GCF_044239005.1 Sphingorhabdus sp.
GGTTATTGAGGGCACTGGCCGCAGCATCAGCGAATGGCGCAAAATTAAGACGGGCGGCATCGCGCAAGACATCTCGCTGCACCCCCTCCTCCTCTTGCCACCGCGTGAATGGCTGTATCAACGGTGCGACATGCGGTTTGAACAGATGATGCACAGCGGCGCTATTCAGGAAGTTGAAGCCTTGCTGGCGCAGCAAATGCCCCACGATGCGCCAATCATGCGGGCCATTGGCGTACCCGAGATCGCTGCACTTCTTGGCGGCACTATGTCGAAGGCCCAGGCCATCGAACGCGGCCAAATTGCGACCCGCCAATATGCAAAGCGGCAGTTTACCTGGTTCAGGAACCAAGCCCCCGCCGCATGGCCTCGTATCGTCGATGAAATAAATGATTCAAATAGACGTTATTTTGAAACAATATTTCAATGATTATCGTTGACATGTCATTTTCTAATCTTTAGCTAGCCCGCTCTTGCCTACTGTGTTGCGCTGCAACATAGGGCAGTTTCATAATGAGTGAGGACTTTATAGTGCCCGAAAAATCCGGCGCAGAAATTTTGATCGATACCTTGATCGAACAGGGTGTGGACACCGTATTCGGGTATCCCGGCGGCGCAGTTCTGCCGATTTATGACGCGCTCTTTCAGCATAAGAAAATCCGTCACGTCCTCGTCCGTCATGAAGCCGGCGCTGCGCATGCCGCAGAAGGTTACGCACGTTCGACAGGCAAGCCGGGCGTCGTGCTGGTCACGTCAGGCCCTGGCGCGACCAATGCCGTCACCGGCATTGCGGATGCTTTCATGGATTCCATTCCGCTTATTGTTCTGACTGGCCAAGTTGCCACCAACTTAATCGGCTCAGACGCGTTTCAGGAAGCGGACACCGTCGGCATCACGCGCCACTGTTCAAAGCACAATTATCTTGTGAAAGATCCGGCGGACCTCGCATCCACCGTGCGTGAGGCATTTGCCATCGCAACGAAGGGACGCCCTGGCCCCGTTGTCATCGACATTCCGAAAAACGTTCAGGTTGCGACGGCATCCACCGACGTAAAGCGTCCAACGTCGTCGCGGTTTAACCCTGCGGGTGAAGCCGATTACGCCGAAATCAATCGCGCGGTTGAGCTGTTGGCCAATGCGAAGGCGCCAATTCTCTATACCGGCGGCGGCATCATCAATTCCGGACCCGATGCAAGTGCGGCGCTGCGTGAACTCGCCGAACTATGCGGCGCGCCCGTCACATCAACCCTCATGGGCCTTGGCGCATATCCTGCCTCCGGCGACGCGTGGCTTGGTATGCTTGGCATGCATGGTACATATGAAGCCAATATGGCGATGAACCAGTGCGACGTGATGCTGTGCCTAGGCGCGCGTTTCGACGACCGCGTAACTGGTCGCTTGGATGCCTTCTCACCCGACAGCATCAAAATCCACATCGATATAGACCGCAGTTCGATGAACAAAACGGTACGCGTTGATCTGCCCATCGTGGCGGATGTTGGCGCGGCGATGCGGCAAATGATCGAAGTGTGGAAAGGCCGTAAATATAAAGCCGCGGCGTTGGATGACTGGTGGGCACGTATCAAGGGCTGGCGCGCAGTCGACTGCCTCAGCTACACCGGCAGCACGCAGGAAATCATGCCGCAATATGCGATTGAACGTCTATTCGAGGCCACCAAAGACAAATCGCCTATCATCACGACGGAAGTTGGGCAGCACCAAATGTGGGCCGCACAGCATTTCCATTTTGATGCCCCCAACAAATGGCTCACCAGCGGCGGCTTGGGAACGATGGGCTATGGCCTGCCCGCAGCGGTCGGTGCACAAATGGGTAATCCGGACGCGCTGGTTATCGATATCGCTGGCGAAGCGTCTATCCAGATGAATATTCAGGAAATGGCAACCGCGACCCAATATCGTTTGCCGGTCAAGGTCTTCATCCTGAACAACGAATGGATGGGCATGGTACGCCAGTGGCAAGAGCTGACCTATGAAAGCCGGTTCTCGGAGAGCTATTCAGACAGCTTACCCGATTTTGTGGCGCTGGCCGAAGCTTATGGATGGAAAGGCATACGTTGCAGTGACCCTGCCAAGCTCGATGAGGCGATAGCCGAAATGCTTGCCTATGACGGCCCGGTGATGTTCGACTGCCGCGTGCACAAAACCGCAAATTGCTTCCCCATGATACCGTCAGGCGCGGCCCATACCGACATGATCCTGCATTCCGATGAAGTATCGGGGACGATGGACGACGAAGCAAAGGCGCTCGTATAATGCATATCAAACAGGAACTCACCGAACGGCATGTGCTCACGCTGACCGTCGACAACGAAGCAGGCACGCTGGCGCGGATCGCGGGTATGTTTACCTCGCGCGGTTACAACATCGACAGTTTGACCGTTGCCGACATCAGCGAAGATCATGCCATCAGCCGGATTACCATCGTGACCCGCGGGCCACCGCCGGTCATCGACCAGATCATTGCGCAATGTGAACGCCTGATCCCGGTGCACAAAGTCACGGACCTGACCGAAGCTGGCCCCCATGTCGAGCGAGAGCTTGCGTTGGTTAAGGTGCGCGGCACCGGCGACCAACGGGTTGAGGCAATGCGCCTTGCCGATATTTATCGTGCCCGCGTGATCGACGCGACTGTCAACAGCTTCATTTTTGAGATAACCGGCGGCCCGGACAAGATCGACACGTTCGTCGCGTTGATGCGCGAAGTCGGCCTGGTTGAAGTCGGCAGAACCGGAATTGTCGGCCTGATGCGCGGAGCCGAAGGCAGCTAAATTTCATCGTCAAAATATTACGCCGTTGAAAGTAAGACCCTGAAACACATTCCGGGTGACGGCAAAGCAGAAGGACTAAAACATGAAAGTATTTTACGACGCAGATTGCGATCTGGGCCTGATCAAGGACAAGAAAGTCGCGATTGTTGGTTATGGTAGCCAAGGCCATGCACATGCACAGAACCTGCGCGACAGCGGCGTTGCGGACGTAGCCATTGCGTTGCGTGCTGGCTCGGCCACTGCGAAAAAGGCTGAAGCTGCTGGCTTCAAGGTCTTGGCGAATGCCGATGCCGCCGCGTGGGCCGACATCTTGATGGTGCTGGCACCTGACGAGCATCAGGCCGCCATTTACGCCGATGACTTGCATGCAAATATGAAGCCCGGCGCGGCGCTTGCCTTTGCCCATGGCCTGAACGTCCATTTCGGCCTTATCGAACCACGCGCAGACATTGATGTCATCATGATCGCGCCAAAGGGCCCCGGCCATACCGTGCGCAGCGAATATCAAAAAGGCGGCGGCGTGCCTTGCCTTATCGCGGTCGCGCAAAATGCGTCGGGCAATGCCCATGACATCGCGCTTGCTTATGCAAGCGGCGTTGGCGGCGGACGCAGCGGTATCATCGAAACCAACTTCCGCGAAGAGTGCGAAACCGATCTGTTCGGTGAACAGGCTGTCCTTTGCGGTGGTATCACGCACCTTATCCAAGCCGGCTTCGAAACGCTCACCGAGGCGGGCTATGCCCCTGAAATGGCGTATTTCGAATGCTTGCACGAAACGAAGCTCATCGTTGACCTTCTATATGAAGGCGGCATCGCCAACATGCGCTATTCCATCTCCAACACCGCAGAATATGGCGACATCACGACTGGCCCGCGCATCATTACCGATGAAACCAAGGCGGAAATGAAGCGCGTTCTTGCGGACATTCAATCGGGCCGTTTTGTGAAGAACTTCGTTCTAGACAACCGTGCGGGACAACCTGAACTCAAGGCCGCGCGCAAAGCCGCTGCTGCGCATCCAATCGAAGCAACTGGCGCAAAACTGCGCGCCATGATGCCTTGGATCGCCAAGAATAAGTTGGTTGATCAAGCGAAAAACTAAACTTCTTCGCATCTTGACAGTTTAAGGGGAGGCATCGACACTGGTGCCTCCCCTTTTTCATGTCTGGAGCAATTTTATGCGCAAGCTTTTATGTGCCCTTCCCCTCTTCGCTGCTGTCCCGCTCATCGCACAGAGCGCACCACAAACCCCCGGCGTAGTGGATGTCACGCGCGTGACCGCAGGAACCTACAACACCGATCCCCGGGCACACGCTGATCGGTTGGCGGGTTAGCCATTTCGGCTTCAACGATTATTTTGGCATCTTCGGCGATGCGACGGGGACATTGGTTCTGGACCCTGCAAAGCCAAATGCATCAACGGTCGATATCACCATTCCTATAGGCAAAGTCACAACCGCGAGCGCGGGCCTCACGGGCCATTTGCTCCGTGCTGGCAAAGATGGCGGTAAGGCGGACTTTTTCGGTCCAGCGCCGGCGGATGCAAAGTTTGTATCCACCAGCGTGGTGGCCAAGGGCACGACAGCGAAAATCACGGGTAACCTAACGCTGAACGGCATCACCAAGCCAGTCGTGCTCGATACGACATTTTCAGGTGCTGGCAACAATCCGTTCAACAAAAAGCCAACCGTCGGCTTTCATGCCACATCTGTCATCAAACGCAGCGAATTTGGCATTAGCTATGCCGTACCTATGATTTCGGATGACGTTACCTTGGACATCAGCGTCGCCTTTGAAAAGGCCAGCTAAGGATCAAAAATAAAACGCCGCAAAAGCACAAAGGGGAGATTTTCCGCGCCTTGTGCCTTTGCGGCGTCGTAAAGCATATTGCTGGCTACGCCATGTCGGGGATATAATTAGCCCCGGAAAGCCGCATCCAAAGCAACCTTGGCTGCGCGATACTCTGCCTCAAGCTGATCAACAAATTGTGCCACAGTTTGCACTTCCTTGATCGCGCCGATACCTTGGCCTGAACCCCAGATATCCTTCCAAGCCTTGGCTTCGCTATTGCCGCCCGAACCAAAGTTCATCGTGGAAATATCGCCCTTTGGCAGATTGTTGGGGTCCATCCCTGCGCGTTCGATGGACTGACGCAGATAGTTGCCGCTGACGCCGGTGAATAGGTCCGAGTAAACAATGTCGGAAGCTTTTGCTTCAACGATGTTATCTTTGTAGCCGTCAACAGCATTGGCTTCCTTCGTCGCGATGAACGCGCTGCCGATATAACCAAAATCTGCACCCATGGCTTGCGCGGCCAAAACGGACGCACCGTGCGCAATCGATCCGGACAATGCCACCGGACCATCAAACCACTCACGAATTTCACGCATCAACGCAAATGGTGAGGTCACACCAGCATGTCCGCCAGCGCCTGCAGCAACGGGAATAAGGCCATCTGCGCCCTTCTCGATTGCCTTGTGCGCGAAACGGTCATTGATAACGTCATGAAACGCAATGCCGCCCCAGCTGTGTACGGCTTGGTTCAGTTCTTCCTGCGCGCCAAGCGACGTGATCGTGATCGGAACTTGCCACTTCGCGCAAACGGCCAAATCTTCCTGCAACCGGTTGTTTGACTTATGCACGATCTGGTTCACGGCATAAGGCGCGGCAGGGCGCGTGGGATTATCGCGGTTATGTGCGGCGAGTTCCTCAGTGATCTGGTGCAGCCATTCGTCCAGCTGGCTGGCCGGACGCGCATTGAGCGCCGGGAATGAACCGACAACACCGGCCTTGCATTGTGCAATCACCAGCTCTGGGCCTGAAACGATAAAAAGCGGCGATCCAATCACCGGAAGACGAAGATTGTCGAAAATTGCCGGAAGTGCCATGCGCCGAATCCCTTGTTAATTGAGCATTTAACGGTGGGTTAGCGCCTGCACATTGCGGCTGTCAAATGGGTGGTACGGAACAAGCCATTACGTAAGGTTAGGTGGGCGTGATTTTTCATGCACGCCCGCCTTAGATCGACTTACGCGCCGTTAGCGGCACTCAAAATCGCGCGAACGGATGCCGTCGCGACATCCCTGCTGATCCCGACACCGAACAAAATCGGTCCATCGCCAACACGGCACTCAACATAGGCAGCAGCGCGTGCATCGGTGCCGTGTCCGATTGCGTGCTCGCTATAGTCAATGATGTCCAGCGGCCCTCCCAGAGCCTCCTGAAGGGCGTTGGCAAGGCTTGAGATAAGTCCATTGCCGCGACCGCTCACGCTTTGTTCTACGCCATCGATGCGGATGTTGCCTGCGAAGATACGCTCATCCAGTTGACGCTGGCTTTGGCTTTCGCGGAAGTCGAGCAACCGGAAGCGCCCTTCCCCTTTCAGATGATAGCGCTTTTCAAACGCCTCCCAGATGTCGGCACTGGTCAGTTCACGGCCAGTCGTGTCCGACAATTCCTGCACCGTCGTGGAAAAATTGGCCTGCATACGCTTCGGCAGTTTGAGGCCGTGGTCCTGTTCAATAACCCAGGCGACACCGCCCTTGCCGCTTTGCGAATTTACGCGGATGACGGCTTCGTATGACCGGCCCAAATCCGCTGGATCGATTGGCAGATACGGAACCCGCCAGATTTCATCATTTTGCCGTTCGTGGGCGGCAAAACCTTTCTTAATGGCGTCTTGGTGCGAACCAGAAAAGGCCGTGAACACCAATTCACCGGCATATGGGTGGCGCGGATGGACCGGCAGTTGATTGCAATATTCCACGGTCTGAATGACCTCATCGATATTGCTGAAATCAAGACCTGGGTTCAGCCCTTGCGTATACATATTCAGCGCCAGCGTGACGAGGTCGACATTGCCCGTGCGTTCACCATTGCCGAACAGGCAACCTTCAATCCGGTCGCCGCCTGCCAACAGGCCAAGTTCCGCCGCAGCGATGCCGCTACCCCGGTCGTTATGGGGATGCAGGCTGATGACGACAGCATCACGTGCGCTGATATGTTTGCACATCCATTCGATCTGGTCCGCATATACATTGGGCATCGCGGCTTCGATGGTGGCGGGCAAATTCAGGATCAGTGGCTTGGCGGCGGTCGGTTTCAAAACCTCCATCACAGCCTCGCTCACCTCAAGGCTGAATTCGAGCTCGGCAGTGGAAAAGGTTTCGGGGCTATATTCAAAATGCCAGTCGGTTTCGGGGAAACGCGCGGCTTGCTCCATCAACATATGCGCGCCTTCAACCGCTATGGCCTTCACCCCCGCTTTGTCGAGGTTGAAGACAATGTCGCGCCACGCAGGGCTAACGGCATTATACAGATGCACAATCGCACGCGGTGCGCCCGCCATGCTTTCGAACGTTTTCTCAATAAGGTCGCGCCGTGACTGCGTCAGGCTCTGGATCGTCACATCATCGGGGATGCTTCCGCTATCGACCAAACCACGGATAAAATCGAAATCTGTCGCACCGGAGCTTGGGAAACCAACTTCGATTTCCTTCACGCCGACTTTAAGGAGAAGATCAAAAAACCGGCGCTTTTTCTCTGCGCCCATCGGATCGATCAACGCCTGATTGCCATCGCGCAAGTCGGTGGAAAGCCAACGTGGCGGTGCGTCTATGGTACGATTTGGCCACTGACGATCGGGCAGATCAACTTGCGGGAATGCGCGGTATTTACGGGATGGATCGGATAACATCATGTTCTGTGCAACTTCGCTATTGCGCCCATTATGTGGGCTGTAAGACTTGGCGGGGTTTCATGAAGCCCTTAGGCGGCCTGCCGAACGATGCCGACATCAAGCGCACGCCTAAGGGCGTGTAAGTCGTAGAAGGTGCAAGGTCGCGTTGTGCAAAGACATTATGTTGCGGCGATAGCCATTCAAAGCAACATTCGTCCAGTATAAAATTTATGGGCATTCATTTAGTTGCCAACCAAATGGCACAAGCCATTTGCTATTGGGCGGAGTTTATGGCCTCTTTACCGGTAACCAGGCGTGCATTTACTGTACCCTGATCGGGGTTGGGCGTCACAACAACAACCTCATCTGCATGCAAGCCGGGCAGCTCCAGTGCGCGGTCATATGCCCCTTGCGTGGCAAGGTCGTGCACAAGGCGTACCACATAACGCATTGCTTCATGCGCGGGCAGCTGCGGATGCGTGAAGGTAAGTTCCTGATCGCATAACCACGCCAACCCTGTTGTTTGCACAGTGCCGATCCTCGACATATCAAAGCCAACGCACAACAACGCCGGAAAGGCCGCACCTTCGGCATATTGCGCTACAGCCTCCGCGTAATAATCATATCCGGAAACAACCGCCGCCGGAGACCAGAACACGGCCTTGATACCCAAGTTGCGGCCCAAAACCCCGCCAAGCTCCAGCATAGCCTGAACAATTGCGGGAAGAATGCGGCCAGATGCGACCGCTGGTCCCAAATCAATGTGCACGGCGGACTGGATATCCGAGAGGTCAGCGTTACAAAAAATGTGGTGCGTTGCTGCTGGCGCAGGGCACGCCTGTAACGCATAGGTAAATGCAGCACCGCTAAACAGCATACTGCCCGACACGCTCGCCGGATTACTGCCGTCATCCAAGGTGATGCCAAGCCGGTCGAAATCGACGGATTGCCACATTTCCTTCAAATCGGCGAAGCTATCCGCCGACAGCAATGACATAACCGTCATACGATCTTCCAATCGAAGTTCCTTTTTTGTTCGTATTGGTCGAAACAAAAAGGTTCAAGCGATTTTGCGACGACACACGCGCGTCGCGGCCTAGGCCATTAAATTTCGACTTGGCTTCCCAGTTCTACCACCCGATTGCTGGGCAGCTTAAAGAACTCCATGGCGTTTGCCGCATTGCGCAACATCCATGCGAAAATCTTTTCGCGCCAGATAGCCATGCCGGGGATCTTCGACGCAATAAGCGTCTGCCGCGACAGGAAGAAGCTGGTGTGCATCATGTCAAACTTTGGACCGCACAAATCGACCAAATCGAGCGTCGCGGGCACATTGGTTTCTTCCAAGAAGCCAAAGCGCATTTTGACGCGATAGAAACCTTCACCAAGGTCTTTGCAAATAATCCGTTCGCCGGTTTCGACAAAGGGGACATCCTCAATTTGCACCGTGAGAATGATGACGCGTTCATGCAATATGCGGTTGTGCTTGATATTGTGGAGCAAAGCCGAAGGAACGCCGCTCGCGGCAGACGCCATGAAGATCGCCGTGCCGGGAACCCGCGTCGCGCTGTTTGCAGCCGATTTGATGAAGATTTCCATCGGCATGGTGCTTTCGGCCATACGCTCGCGCATCAGCGCGCGGCCACGTGACCATGTCGTTAGCAAGGTGAAGATCACCAAGCCAATCAGCAGCGGCACCCAGCCACCCGACGGAACCTTGAGCAGGTTTGCGCCGAAATAAGCAAAGTCGACGATGAAGAACAACGCCAAGATCGGAATGGCTTTCCACTTTGGCCATTTCCAAAGCGACAAGAGCACGACCGCGATCAGGCAGGTATCGATAAACATCGCACCCGTAACCGCGATGCCATAAGCAGCGGCAAGGTTTGACGAAGACTGGAAGAAAAGCACCAGCAAGAGGACCATCACCGCCAGCCCCCAGTTGATTGCCGGAATGTAAATCTGGCCTGCGGCTTTTTCGCTGGTGTGCAAAATGCTCAAGCGCGGCATGAAGCCCAATTGAATGGCTTGCTGGGTCAACGAGAATGCACCCGAAATCACGGCCTGGCTGGCGATAATCGCGGCCAAAATCGTCAATATGATAACGGGCGTGCTAATGATATCCGGCACCATCAGGAAGAATGGGTCACGAATGGCCATCTGGGCTTCCTCAGGGGTCATCGACAGGATCATTGCCCCCTGCCCCATATAGTTCAGCATCAAGGCTGGCAGAACAAAGAACAGCCAGCTGAACTTGATTGGGCGCCGTCCAAAATGCCCCATATCGGCATAGAGCGCCTCGGCTCCGGTAACGGCAAGCACCACAGTGCCCATCGCGACAAACGCGCGGAAGCCATCAACGTAGAAAAAGTAAAGTGCGTTCATCGGGTTGATCACATCCAGAATGATCAATGGCATCTTAGTCAGATGCATAATGCCAAGGCCGGAGAGCGTTGCAAAATAGACGAGCATGATCGGCCCGAACCATGCACCAACCTTGGCCGTACCACGCGACTGGAACGCAAAAAGTGCACCAATAATCACGACGGATATGGGCAGGATCCAGTCGCTAAAGCCTTGGTTGACATATTTCAGACCTTCCGCCGCGGACAGGATCGACATCGCCGGCGTGATCATGGAGTCGCCATAGAAAAGAGCGGTCGCAAAAACGCCTAGCATCACGAAAGGCGCTGTCCATTTTGCACCTGCAGTCTGCCGGTTAATCAGCGCGAGAAGGGCAAGGCTTCCGCCCTCGCCCTTGTTGTCGGCTTTCATGATCGTGAAGACATATTTGAATGTCACAACGATCATCATCGACCAAAAAACGAGACTTAGCACACCATTAATGTGCATCGGATCGGGGGTGATGGGATGATGTCCGGCGAATGTTTCGCGGAAAGCATAAATCGGGCTGGTCCCGATGTCGCCAAACACAACGCCAACTGTGCCAACGCACAGGGCGAGCAACGACCCCTTCGGGGCATGACTTGCATGTTGATCTTGCTCGCTATGACCAAAATCGTCTGCGGCTTGCGGTCCAACCATTTCGTTTCCCCGGCGTTTGCCCCGAATGCCCCTAAAAGCAGTCAGGACGCGCGCATTAGCATGGCCACCAACCCATCACAACAAAGCAATAAAGCCGGTCAATTATAACAAAAATAAATTATATCAGTTACTTAGTTGCATTAGCAGCTTGGGCATTAGCGGCCTGCGCCTGCAATGCCTTCGCCGCTTGCAGTTGCGACTCAATACGTGCCTTCCACTTGGCTTGCGGTGTCGCCAGTGACACGGTCTTTTCCCAGAGCAAAATGGCTCCGTCGAGATCCCCAGCAAAGAGCCGCGCAAGCCCCGCGAAATAATATGGCGCAGGATAATTGGGCCGGATTGCCCGCGCCTTATCAAATGCCAATTGCGCCGGCGGCGACATTTGGCCTTCGCTTGCGAGCATCAGTTGCAAACCCAATGCGGACCACAAATCCGGGTTGTTGGGGTCTTTGCGCAAGCCGGCTTGAATATAGGTTGCGGAAAGCGGGTAATCGCCCTGCTTGGCAAATAAATCCGCGGTAACAAGCCAGCGCTTTGCGCTGCCAAAACTTTGGTCCATGTCTGCCCGTATGTTGACAAGCTCGGTCGCGGCGACTTCGCTTGCCGCCAGTGGCTTAGCAGGTGACGATGGTGTCGTGGGCCGTCCCTGAAGCGCATATCCCGTCATCCCCAATAGAATGACAGCTGCGGCAATCTGCCACAAACCTCTCGACGATCGGACATTCCAGACGAGCACGGCTAGGCTGAGTACCGCCAAAATGCCAAGTGCCAACCAACCGTTCATGCGCCCCTCCGGAATAGTCCGCGCGCCAGCCATATGCCCGCGATTAGAACCAATAAGGGCGTCAACCAAAGCAACAGCCCTGCCCCCTTCATATCAGGTTCAAAGCTGACCCATTCACCGTAGCGCGCGATCATCCAGCCACGAATGGCCTCGGGCTTTTGCCCCGCTGCGATTTGTTGCCGAACCTCCGCGCGCATCGTACCCGCCATGTGCGCATCACTATCGGCGATCGATTGGCCCTGGCATTGAATGCAGCGCAAGCTGTGCATCAGCTTCGTCGCCTCCGCTTCCTTTGCGGGATCAGGCAGCTGACGGTTCGCCAATGCCGGCGTGGGACCGCTGCCTTGCGCGAACACCGGTGTTGCAAGCATCAGGCATATGAGTGCGAGCATTCTCATTTCGCGGCGTTCACTTTTTCAATCAGCATCGGGACATGTTCAGCCCGGATATCGCCGATATGCTGATACAATATCGTGCCGTCACCGCCGATGACATAGGTTTCCGGAACCCCTGACGAACCAAGCTTAAGCTGAACCGCCATTTCGCTGTCCGATCCAATCCGCCGGAACGGATTACCGAATTCGTTCAGGAATGCCGCAACGTCTTCGGGTCGGTCACGAATGGCGATGGCATCAATCTCGATACCTGCCTTTTTCAAGGCTTCAAGATAGGGCGCTTCCGCCTTGCACGGAAGGCACCAGCTGGCAAAAATATTCAGCAGACGGGGCTTCCCGTCGGCCATATCGCCGCTGGCCAAGCCCTCGACACCCGCCGTTGCTGCAGGCAATGAAAACGCCGGCAGCTTTTGGCCAATCATCGCCGAATGCACTTGCTCGTCTTTGGGGACGGCTAGGCCATAAATGGCCAGACCACCTATAAAAGCGACCACCGCAAGCGGGATCCACAAAAGCCAGGGCCGGTTCATGTTGTCTGCCACTTGCTTTTAGCAGGCTTTTTCGCGCGCCGGAACATACGGCCAAGCAGCGCAATGATGCCACCAACAGCGATTAACATGCCACCATACCAGATAAACGGCACAAAGGGTTTCCACCACAAGCGCACCTGCCAGCGGCCATCCCCCTCTTGGTCGGGCTGCGCGATGACGGCATAAAGTTGGCCATTCCAACGCGTCAGCAATGCCGCCTCGCTCGTTTGCATTTCAGGTCTATAAAACTGCCGTGATTGCGGACGAAGCACAAAGGCATTGCCATTTTTCACCGCCTGCAATTCGCCTTCGATGGCAACCCAATTGTCCCCGACAACAGGGTTGACGTCGTCCAGCTTCACTTGCCAGCCCGCGATTTCCGCGCTTTCGCCCGGGGCAAGCGCAGTTAATGTTTCTGATGAAAAGCCAGACTCTGCCGCCATGCCGAAAACGCTCACCGCAATACCGAAGTGGGCAATGACCATACCGAATATAGGCAATGGCGTGCGCAGCAATTTGCGGCCGCGTAAGGGCAGCCACGCGGCGATAGCCAGTGCCAATGACAGGGCAATCCCAAGCAATGGGAACAGTCCAACGTCCGGCGCGAACTTCCACACGGCGATGCCGCTCCACAACAAAATTGCAGCGCCCCCGATAAGCCAATATTTTAAGCGTTTGAGATCATCGCGGCGCCAGCGCAGCATCGGGCCAATCAAAAGGGCAAGCATTAACAGAACAGCGATAGGCACCGTTGCCTTGTTAAAATAGGGTGGGCCAACTGAAATCTTGTCGCCCATCGCCTCTGCGGCAAGCGGGTACAGCGTGCCGATGAGCACCACGGCCAGAATAACGCTGAGGAAGATGTTGTTCGCAACAATGCCGCCTTCGCGGCTGATGAGCTGAAACGGCTCGCCTTGCTTGACCGAACCAATGCGCAAGGCAAAAATCACAAACGCAAGGCTGGTGTATATCAGCATCAAAGCAAGGATGAACGCCCCACGTTCCGGATCGACAGCAAATGCGTGGACGCTCGTCAAAATGCCCGACCGCACCAAGAACGTCCCAGCCATCGACATTGCAAATGCAACGAGCGCCAGCATAATCGTCCACGCGCGCAAAGCGTTACGGGTCGCAAGGACGCTGACCGAATGCAGAAGTGCGGTTGCCGCAAGCCATGGCAGCAGCGATGCGTTTTCAACGGGGTCCCAGAACCACCAGCCACCCCAGCCAAGTTCATAATAGGCCCAATAGCTGCCGGCGGTGATACCGATGGTCAGGAATATCCACGCCGCCAACACCCAAGGCCGCATCGCCCTTGCAAAGGCCGGCCCAACCTGATTTGTCAGCAGTGCGCCCACGGCAAAGGAGAAGGCGATCGAAAGCCCGACATAACCGAAATATAAAGTCGGCGGATGGAACGCGAGGCCAACATCCTGAAGCAATGGGTTCAGGCCATTCCCTTCAATAGGCGCGGGCACAAGACGCTCAAACGGGTTAGATGCGAACAAAAGAAACGCAAAAAAGCCAAGGGCAATGAATGCCTGCACCGCCAGCGTAGCATTTAGCGTTTTGGACTCAATCCGCTTTTCCAGCAGTGCAATCGCAGCGCCGGACACCGACAAAACCGAGACCCACAGCAGCATCGAGCCTTCATGGTTACCCCATGTGCCCGCAAGCTTGAAAATCAGTGGTTTATCTATGTGGCTATTGCTGGCGACCAACAACACCGACAGGTCGGTTACGTAAAACAGCCACATTAGCGCAAGAAACGCAAAGGCGCATAAGGCACCTTGGACATAGGCGGCAGGCTTGATGAGCGGCACAAGCTGCCCTGCCCCGCCGCGCAACAATGTCATGCCGCCTATAAGTTGAAGCAACGCCATTGCGGCGGCCAGCCACAATGCGGCAAGTCCTGCCTCTGCCATTATGTTAAAGCCTTCATTTTGAAAGCGTGTCCTTTGTGTGGTCTGCGGAAGTCATGTCGATATCCGCCAGTTCTTTGGGCACATAATTTTCGTCATGCTTCGCCAACAAGCTGTCCGCGACAAAGATGCCGTCGGGGTCAAGCCGGCCGTCTGCAACGACACCCGATCCTTCAACGAAGAGATCGGGTGTAATTCCGCGATAGGTGACTTTTTGCGTTTTATCCTTGTCCTGCACGGTAAAGGTGATGGAAACGCCATCGGGCGCGCGGACGATTGAGCCCTTTTGCACCATTCCGCCAAGCCGAATGGCCTTACCCGGCGCAACATTGGCGCTGGCCAGGGTGGTGGGCGTGTAAAAGTACGACGCTTCTTCCCGCAGTGCCGCCGCCGCGATCAGGCCAGCCCCTATCAAGGCGAAAACCGCGATCACGGCGAGCAGCAGGCGTTGATGCTTGGGTTTCATGGCTGTTGCCTCAATTCATCTGCCGATGCCTCTGTGCGACGCATGGCAAGATAGCTGGAGATTACAAGCCAGCTGATGCCAATGCCGGTCACAGCGAACGACGCGATAATGAACGGTGCGTGCGGCATCAATAGTCCGCCATCCGGCGCATACGCGCCTCAATCCGCATTTCAGCCAAAGCCGTGCGCATCCGCATCAACACCAACGCACCGAACAAAAGGCTGAAGCCCGCGACAGACACAAAAAGCGGCACAAGGTAGGCCTGATCGATGGAAGAGCCACCCAAGGTAATGCTCGCCTTTTGGTGCTGGCTTTCCCACCAGATGACGGATCGGTTGATAATCGGAATGTTGACGGCACCGATGATGCCGAAAACGGCGGCGACGCGGCTCGTATCGCCCTTCTCGCTCGACGCATTCGAAAGCGCGATATATCCAAGATATAGAAAGAATAGCACCAGCATGGATGTCAGCCGGCCATCCCAGACCCACCATGTACCCCATGTTGGCCGACCCCAAATCGACCCGGTGATCAGGCAAATCGCCGCAAAGGTCGCGCCGGGTACCGCAATCGCGCGCGCGGACACGCCAGCAAGCGGATGGCGCCAGACCAGCTGAACGATGCTGGCAATGGCAATGCCCGTCCATCCGCCCATACCCAACCAAGCGGCGGGCACATGAACAAATATAATCTTTACGGTATCGCCCATCAGTCGTTCAGTGGGTGTAAAGAACGCTCCCCATAGGCAAGCCCCGAGCGTCAAAGCGATGCCCAGCCACAACAACCAAGGCGTGAGTGGCTTTGCGATTCGCAAAAAGCGGGCAGGATTGGCGAAACGATGCATAACTCGGCGATGCATCTAGCACCGCCAAAGCGTTACGCCAATGGATTCGGTATCAGCGGCCAATAAGCTTTTGTGCCATATTGTCGGCGACTTCAGCTGGCGTATTTCCGGTCGAATCACTTTCGTTCCAGATTGCCGCCAATCGCCCTGCGATCGCATCGACGCGCCGGTTAATCTCGGCATCGTCGGCATTTTCGATCTGGCGCAGGACGTTGATAATGCCGCCTGCGTTAATGACATAATCCGGCGCATATAAAATACCGCGGTCGGCGAGCATCCGCCCTTCAGAGCCGGTTGCCAACTGGTTGTTTGCACCACCGGCGACAGCGCGCACTTTTAACGCTGATACGCTGGCCTCGGTCAGTACCGCACCAAGCGCGCACGGGCTGAACACATCGGCTTCCAATGTCATAATGGCATCCGCAGAAACACTTTGCCCGCCGAGTTCACGCGCAAGATCTGCAGCACGCTGCGCGTCAACATCTGCAAGCGTCAGCTTGGCGCCCTCTGCCGCCAGATAACGCGCGAGCCCGCCACCGACGCTACCAACGCCCTGAATGGCCACATGGACGCCATGAAGGTCGTCGGTACCAAGCGCATGCTTGACCGCTGCCTTAACGCCTAGAAAGACGCCACGCGCCGTATATGGACCGGGATCACCACCTTGACCCGGAAGTCCCGCAACATGTGGGGTAACCTTGGAAACGGCAACCATGTCCGCTTCGGAAATGCCAACATCCTGTGCAGTGATATATTTGCCGCCGAGCGAGTCGACCGCACGTGCAAATGCTTCAAGCAGTTCCTGTGGTTTGGCGCGCTGCGGATTCGCCAAAATGACGGCCTTACCACCACCGGCCGAAAGCCCCGCCATGGCGTTTTTGTAGCTCATGCCCCGCGACAGCCGAAGCGCGTCGGTGATTGCCGCTTGTGAGTCGGCGTAATGCCAGAAACGCGTTCCGCCAGCCGCTGGTCCCAGATGGGTCGAATGGACAGCAATGACAGCCTTGAGCCCCGTTACGCGGTCATCAAACACATGAACTGCTTCATGCGAGTCAAAGTCTGGCAAATCCCAAATAGCGGGCATCTCGTCACTCCCAAATGCGGACGAATTCATTTCAACAGCGTCGGAATCAAATTACGCATCGGCGTAATAATATTACGCAATGCGAAAGTCACTCGGATTATGCGAGGGGAATAAATGGGGCGACCGAGGGGTCTTGAACCCCCGACCTCTGGTACCACAAACCAGCGCTCTAACCAACTGAGCTACGGTCGCCATAGCGCCACTAAGGCAGGCGCGTTCCTATAATTTGGCCTTAAGATTATCACATGCCGGGCGTCAACCCGGCACGCTGATTATCTTACTTCTTAAGGCTAAGGCCACCAAAGCGCTTGTTGAACTGCGCAACGCGGCCGCCTGTGTCGAGCATACGGCCCGAACCACCGGTCCATGCGGGGTGCGAAGTCGGGTCAATATCCAGAGCCAATGTGTCGCCTTCCTTGCCCCAGGTGGAGCGTGTTTCGAAGACGGTGCCATCGGTCATCTGCACCTTGATCATGTGATAATCGGGGTGAATATCGGCTTTCATATATAATTCCTTTGTTCAGCGACCGGTTTCCGACCGGAAGCCCTAAATTCGGAAGCGCCGCGCATAGCGGTGGACGCCAGTTATAGCAAGATTCAATTATCTGCGAATATCATCACGCTGGCGGATCGGCGATCATGGCCATGAATTCGGCTTCCGCCGCGACCTGATCGCCCATCATCGCACGCCCCGCGAATTTGCAAACCCGCGGACGCTTTTGCACAAATTCTACATTCAGATGCAGCAAACAACCGGGCTCGACGGGCGCACGGAACTTCGCATTGTCGATGGACATGAAATATACGAGCTTACCCGAACCAATCAACCCAAGGCTTTCCATCGCTAAAACGCCAGCCGCTTGGGCCAGCGCTTCAACAATCAGCACGCCGGGCATGATGGGCCGTCCGGGAAAATGTCCCTGAAAGAACCCTTCATTGATCGTTACGGCTTTAATCGCGCTGATGCGCTCATCAGGGACAAGCTGTTCAACGCGGTCAACCAGCAACATCGGGTATCGGTGCGGCAGCACCGACATAACCCGGCGGACGTCATAGTTGCTAAAATCAGCCTCGCTCATTCCGCTTAGCGGCTTTCAGGCTGCGCCGCTGGTGCGGCAGCACGTGGTTGAGCCGCAGCGGCCTGAGCGGCTTGCATCTGCGCGGCGTTGTTAAACAGCTGCTGAATTTGCTGATACAAAGCGCCAATCTGACGCGACGGGCGATAGCCCGCAGGGGGTGTGATTGATGCTGCTGGAATAGCTTTATCCAGTTCAGCGGTAATCGCAGACGTTACGTCCACAGCTTCAGGTGCCCACACAAATGCGTCCGGTGCCAAAATGACACTGATTTTCTTTGCAGCAATAACCGCCTGCTGCGCAGCTTCATACTTCACAGCGACCTGCTCAACGGCATATAATTGCGCCAAGATAATCGGTTCTTGAAGCGTGTTTATTTCCTTTTGCTTTTCATCAAGCTGCGTCAGCAAAGGGTTTTTCGCCTTAATCGCAACGTCGAGCTCAGCCTGCGTCAGCTCTTTATCCTTATTGGTATCAAGCTG
>NZ_JBIICH010000148.1:0-4501 GCF_044239005.1 Sphingorhabdus sp.
CCGCGAAGAAGACGCCGAAGCTGCGAAGAAGGAAATGGAAGCCGAGCGCGAAGAGTATCGCGATATCGCCGTCCGCCGCGTTCGCCTTGGTTTGTTGCTGTCCGAAATCGGTCAGGCAAATGGCGTTGAAGTCAGCCAACAGGAAATGAACATGCTCGTGCAGCAAGCTGCACAGCAATATCGCCCTGAAGACCGTCAGCGTTTTGTGCAGTATCTGCAGGAAAACCCAATGGCAGCGGCACAGCTGCGTGCGCCAATGTTTGAAGACAAGGTTGTAGATTTCTTGTTCGACAAGGCGACGATCACTGAAAAGACCGTGACTAAGGACGTTCTTGAAGCAGCGATTGAAGCTGAACCAGACGCAAAGCCAGCGGCCAAGAAGAAGGCTCCTGCGAAAAAGGCTGCAGCAAAGGAAGAGGCGCCTGCAAAGGAAGCTAAGCCTGCTGCAAAGAAAGCTGCTCCTAAGAAGGACGCGGAAGAAGCTAAGCCAGCGGCCAAGAAGGCTCCTGCCAAAAAGGCTGCGCCTAAGAAATAATCGTCCAGTTTTGGATAAACGAAAAGGCCTCGGGATTCCGGGGCCTTTTTTGTTTCGGTCGCGCTGATGTGCGTCACATTTGGCTTTTAAATGGCCAGATCATTCAAAATCTAACAAATAATCGATGTTACCCCCCTCAATCGCAGCGCAATTTTGTTTAACTCTCTGTGGATTGCGCGCCAACTTAACCTTTTCCTGCTTGAAACTTTGTCTGCCCGCGCCGATGTAGGCATCAGCGTAAAACAGAACAGCCCAGAGGTATTTCATGCACGTCCCATTTGATCCGGTACAAGCCCTAGTTCCCGTCGTTATCGAGCAATCGAACCGCGGAGAGCGGAGCTGGGACATTTTTTCGCGTCTATTGCGCGAGCGGATCATTTTTGTGACGGGTGAAGTCGAGGACAATATGGCGTCGGTGATCACCGCGCAGCTGTTGTTCCTTGAGTCGGACAATCCAAAGAAAGACATTTGGATGTACATCAACTCGCCGGGCGGCGTTGTAACCGCTGGCATGGCGATTCATGACACCATGCAATATATCCGTCCAAAGGTCGGGACAGTGTGCATCGGACAAGCCGCATCGATGGGCAGCTTCCTGTTGGCTGCGGGTGAACCCGGCATGCGCGTTGCGCTGACCAATTCGCGTATCATGGTCCACCAGCCTTCGGGCGGTGCGCGTGGTATGGCATCGGACATTCAAATTCAGGCGAATGAAATCCTGCGCATTCGCAAGCGTATGAACGATTTATACGCCAAATATACCGGCAAGCCGTTGAAGGACATTGAAAAAGCGATGGATCGCGACACCTTCTTGGAAGCGGATGAGGCCAAGGCATTTGGTTTGGTGGATGAAGTCTTTGACAAGCGCCCGCTGAATTCCGAGGCAGGCGCAGACTGATTGCGTTAGCAATCGCGTTCAGGCCTTTGCCAAGATGGCACAGCCCATTTTGGGCTATTGCCAAATTGGAACGCATCTTTAGGATGTTGGTTCAATAAAGTACGACCCGTTTCGGCGTGGTAGCAGGACATATTATGACGAAGTTAAGCGGATCCGACACTAAGAGCACCTTATATTGCTCATTCTGTGGAAAGTCACAGCACGAAGTCCGCAAGTTGATCGCTGGCCCGACCGTTTTCATCTGTGATGAGTGCGTTGAGCTTTGCAACGACATCATTCGTGAAGAAACCAAGGGAGCGCTTACCGGCCGCAAGGAAGGTGAAGTTCCTACACCACGTGAAATATGCGAAGTTCTCGATGATTATGTTATTGGTCAACCGCAGGCAAAGCGTGTCCTGTCGGTGGCTGTGCACAACCATTATAAGCGGCTCAACCATGGTGCCAAAGGCGCCGAAGTTGAGCTGGCCAAGTCGAACATCCTGCTCGTTGGCCCAACCGGTTGCGGAAAGACTTTGCTTGCCCAGACTTTGGCAAAGACTTTTGACGTGCCATTCACAATGGCCGACGCGACGACCCTGACCGAAGCGGGCTATGTCGGTGAAGATGTTGAAAACATCATCCTCAAGCTGCTGCAGGCGTCCGACTATAATGTCGAAAAGGCGCAGCGCGGTATCGTATATATCGATGAAATCGACAAGATCAGTCGTAAGGCCGAAAACCCCTCCATTACCCGCGATGTCAGCGGTGAGGGCGTTCAGCAGGCGTTGCTGAAGCTGATGGAAGGTACAACCGCAAGTGTGCCTCCGCAGGGTGGCCGTAAGCATCCACAGCAGGAATTCCTGCAGGTCGATACAACGAATATCTTGTTCATCTGTGGCGGCGCGTTTGCTGGGCTGGAAAAGATCATTGCCAATCGTCTTGAAGGCAAGTCGATTGGTTTTGGCGCACATGTTGCCGATCCCGATGAGCGCGGAACGGGTGAAATCCTCAAGCAAATTGAACCGGAAGATTTGCTGAAATACGGCTTGATTCCTGAATTTGTGGGTCGTTTACCGGTCACTGCGACGCTGGAAGATCTCGATATCCCTGCGCTCGTCAAGATCCTGTCGGAGCCGAAAAATGCGCTCGTGAAGCAGTATCGCAAACTGTTCGAGATGGAAGATGTCGGCTTGAGCTTCACCGATGAAGCGTTGGAAGCGGTCGCGAAGAAAGCGATTGAACGCAAAACCGGTGCCCGCGGACTGCGGTCTATCTTGGAAGCGATATTGCTGGATACGATGTTTGATCTTCCAACCTTTGACGGCGTCGACGAGGTGGTCGTGGACAAGGACGTTGTCGAAGGTCGCAAGACGCCGGTTCTCGTTTACGCAAAATCAGCGAAATCGACCAAAGAGGATGCTGCATAAGCGCATTTTCCACTGACTGTGGCAAACGCGCCACAAGTCTTAACAAAATGTTTAAATAGGCCAATTTACACAGGTTGCTGCACTGCAATACTTTGCCTGTCCGACGCTGTCGGTTAAGGGCGAATCATCTGCGGGGCGGGGTGTCATTTTACTGTCATTCACCGGCCCCAAGGGGATGGCACGGTTCAATTCATATGGATGATTCGAGCGAAATGCTTGGTTACCAGTGAATTGGCATGTGGAAACCAAAGGGGTTTTAGAAATGAAAATTCGTTATCAGCTTGCGGCGAGTGCGGTTGCACTTACCATCTGCAGCTTTTCAAGCGCTGCCTTCGCGCAGTCGACTGGTTCAGTCGACTTCGAAGAAGAAGTAATCGTCGTTTCCGGTTCGCGTTCGCAGGACGTTGCCGGCATTCAGGCACCTGACTCGACCAAGGCAAAAGCGGTTCTTACGCAAGAGTTGATCGAACGTCAGAACCCAGGTCAGACAATCCTCGACACCATCAACGTCATTCCAGGTGTAAGCTTCCAGAACAACGATGCTTATGGCTCGTCGGGCGGTACTCTGAACATCCGTGGTTTTGACTCGTCGCGTATCTCGCTGACATTCGACGGTATTCCGTTGAATGACTCCGGCAACTACGCCATCTATTCGAACCAACAGCTTGACCCTGAATTGATTGAACAGGTCAATGTTAACCTGGGTACGACTGACGTTGACAGCCCTACAGCATCGGCTGTTGGTGGCACCGTCAACTACCGCACACTGACACCGACTGAAGATTTCGGCGTTAAGGTCTCGGCTTCGCTCGGCGACTTTAACTTCGAGCGCCTGTTTGCCATGATCAACACCGGCAACCTGACGTCGTTCGGTACACGTGCGTTCTTCTCGGCTTCAAAGGCGACCAACGATAACCCGTTCAACAATTACGGCGTCGTCGACAAGCAACAGTATAACGGGAAGATCTATCAGCCAATCGGCAGCGACGGTGACTTCATTGCGATTTCTGGTAGCTACAACGAAAACCGCAACAACTTCTTCGGCTCGCTGCCTTTGCGCAACGACGCCGGCCGTGTCGTTGGTGCCGCTTCGTCCAACCGTTTCCCAGCGAACAATGATGAGCGGGAATATCTGATTAACTTCCCTTGCTCGACGACGGTAACCCCAGTTGCGGGTACGGCACAGTCTGCAACAACGTGCGGTACGGAATTCGACCGTCGTTTTAACCCGTCAAACACGGGCAGCATCCGTGGTGCGTCGAAATTCACTTTCGGTGAAAAGCTGACGTTGACGGTCGATCCAAGCTATCAGTACGTCAAGGCAAATGGCGGTGGCACCGTTACTGCACGTGAAGCACGTCGCGACATCGATCCAACCGGCGGCGCAGCAAACTGCACCACCGTGGTAAGCGGCGCTGGCGTTAACTGCCAGGCTGGATACCTCTCGGGTTCGCCATTCTTTGGTAAGGATCTGAACGGCGATGGCGACATCCTGGATCAGGTTACCATGATGGCACCAAGCCAGACCCAAACGCATCGTTATGGCGTCATCAGCTCGCTGCGTTATGAAATCAACGATGCCCATTCGGTTCGTCTTGCCTACACCTTTGACCGTGCACGTCACCGTCAGACAGGCGAAGTTGGCTTGTTGGACGTCAATGG
>NZ_JBIICH010000149.1:0-4488 GCF_044239005.1 Sphingorhabdus sp.
GCTTCAGATGCCTTTGCACGTGCTGCGGCAGTGGATTGTGTCGTTTTCGCCTTCGCGCTTGCAAGGCTGTCTTTCGCGCTGTCAGCTGCGGTTTTGATGCTGTCGCCAATCTTGCTCATGTTTCGTTCCTATATCAATCGCCAACGGGCGTGTTTGTTTTACTCTTTCGCAGGCTTGAAATCCAACGCGAAATCGGACGGCGGGCAGCCAATAACAACGTGGCCGCGCCGACTATGCCGATAAGCGGTGCTTTGTTCTTCACGGCTTGGATGGTCTCATCTGCAACGTTTTTTGCCTGCGATTTTTTTAACGCCACCAGCTTGCGAACTTGGTTTCGGGGGTTGAGAATATCCTGAGCAACATCGATGCTGCCCTTAAGCTTACGCCGAAGATTACGCCGCTCTGCATGCGACAATATGACGCTTTCGCGGTCTGTGACGACCGGGTCTTCAGGTAAGATCGTCGACATTCTCTTGCATTTCCGGAAAGTAAACTTTCCTCATCCATTTTCGTGCCAGCGATCCGAAAATGAACGCAACAACGATAAACGTGAACGTGACAACCAACGTAGCCGCCAGCGGACCAATTAACGGGGCCAAAGTCAGCACCAGCCCCAAAACAAAGGCGATTGACGCGCCGATGAGTGCGAACGCCGCAATCGCGCCATAGATGAACACCGATCGGAACACGTGGCGGGTGTAATCAAGACGCGAACGGTAATAGTGCATTTCTGCCTTCACCAGCGCGCGCAGATCTTCCATCACCAACGAAACCTGTTCGCTTGCGGTCGCTTCTGCCGGTTTCGGGCTATCCTCCACCAATTCGTCCTGATGCTGATCCATAATCATTGGTTTCACTTATCGGTCAAAAGCGGCCTTTTGCAAAGCCGCTAATGCTGTCTAATTAGGCGTCCTTGCCGCCAGAGCGAATGAGGCGTGCGAGCACAAATCCAATGGCTGCTGCAGCGCCAACCGCAACTGCCGGGCTCTTGCGGACAAATTGGCGGGCATCATCGGCCAAGGCATCGACATCCTTTGCGTCCATCTTGCCAGCGAAGCCTTCAACCATGTCTGCTGCGCTGCGGGCGTAATCGCCATATTGCTTGCCAACATTGTCATCGATGGTCGCAGCGCTGTCGCGGATAAGTTTGCCAATGCTGTCAACGGCTTCTGTCGCGCGGTCCTTGCCTTTTTTAGCTGCGGCGCGTGCGCTGTCCGCTGCTTTGGATTTGAAATCATTCATTTCTGATTTGACCTTTGATGTAACACCGTCGGTTTTGCCTTTAGCAGGCTGCGCTTTTGCCACGGCCTTGGGTGCCGAAGTCGTCGCAGCGGGTTTTGCCGCTTTGGTGGCGGCTGCTGTCTTCGCAGCCGCAGGCTTGGCGGTTGCTTTTCTTGCGGGCGCTGGCTTCGCTGCCGCTTTTGGCTTTTCAGTTTCGGCCATGGGAATATGCTCCTATCGGTTAAGTGCGGGCACTCAGAAGGGCGCCGCTATATCTTATATTTGTACGGGCGGTGCCTTAGTCAACTATAGCACCATAAAATTACATTTAAAATCCATATGTCTTAGCGTCGTTGCCAAATCCTCAACACAACGATAGACGCGCTGACATTGTTCCCACCACGATTTTACTGGAGCTTTCCATGACTGCGATCCTCGACATACATGCCCGCCAAATTTTGGATAGCCGGGGCAACCCGACCGTCGAAGTCGATGTATTGTTGGAAGATGGCAGTTTTGGGCGTGCAGCCGTTCCATCGGGCGCTTCGACAGGCGCATATGAAGCCGTAGAAAAGCGCGATGGCGACATGTCCAAATATATGGGCAAGGGCGTATTACAGGCGATCGAAGCGGTTAATGGTCCGATTTATGAAGCGCTGTTGGAACTCGACGCAGAAGATCAGGAAAATGTCGATGCCGTGATGATCGACCTAGACGGTACCGACAACAAGTTGAACCTTGGTGCCAATGCTATCTTGGGTGTCAGTTTGGCCGTCGCAAAAGCTGCTGCGGACGCGCGTGGATTGCCGTTATATCGTTATGTTGGCGGCGTGAACGCGCATGTCCTGCCGGTCCCGATGATGAATATCATCAACGGCGGTGAACATGCGGATAACCCGATTGATTTTCAGGAATTCATGGTGATGCCCGTTGGCGCGGGATCGATTTCAGAAGCCGTTCGCTGGGGCTCTGAAATTTTTCACACGCTCAAAAAAGGCCTGCACGAAAAGGGTCTGGCGACTTCGGTCGGCGATGAAGGCGGATTTGCGCCAAATCTTGCGTCCACGCGTGACGCGCTGGATTTCATTATGACGTCAATCGACAAGGCTGGGTTTAAAGCCGGTGAAGATGTTGTGCTGGCGCTGGATTGCGCAGCGACCGAATTTTTCCGCAACGGCAAATATGAAATTTCGGGCGAAGGTCTCTCGCTTTCTCCGCATGAAATGGCGGATTACCTCGCTGCGCTTTGCAAGGATTATCCCATTCGATCGATTGAGGATGGCATGAGCGAAGACGATTTTGAGGGTTGGAAAGCCATTACCGAAAAGATCGGCCATGAGATCCAGTTGGTTGGCGACGACTTGTTCGTCACCAACCCAGAGCGTTTGGCAATGGGCATCGGCAAAGGTCTTGCCAATTCTTTGTTGGTGAAGGTCAACCAGATTGGCACGCTGACGGAAACGCTGGCTGCTGTGTCGATGGCGCACCGTGCTTCGTATACTGCCGTGATGTCACATCGGTCAGGCGAGACGGAAGATGCGACCATCGCCGATTTGGCAGTGGCAACAAATTGCGGCCAGATTAAAACCGGAAGCCTTGCGCGGTCCGACCGGTTGGCGAAGTACAACCAGCTCATCCGCATTGAAGAGGAACTGGGTGCGTCGGCGCAATATGCAGGGCAGGGTATTTTCCGCTGACCCCTACTTTCTTGCCATTTATACGAAAATATGATTCTGTCTGAATATGGTGCGTTCAAACCGAAAGCCTGAATATGTGAAGTCGGTGATTGGGCCGGCTTTGGCGCTTGTCGCTTTGCTGGGTATTGCGTCTTATGCGCTTCTTGGGCCAACCGGCATCATTGCATGGACCGACTATCGGGCGGCGCTGAGCGAGCGCAAAATTGAACTGGCAAAGCTGCAAAAGGAACGCGATGCTCTGCGGAATCGGCAGTTGCTTTTGGACCGCGACAATGTCGACCCTGACTTGGCCGGCGAATTAATGCGCAAGGAATTGAACGTTGTTGCCCCGGATGAGGTTGTCGTTCCTTTAAAGTGATACATTCGTCATAGAATGAATAGCTATGCAGTGCATTACGTTGCGGAAAAGCGCTTTTCACCTCGGTCGATTTTGACTAGGCGACAATGCATGCGCATATAAAAATTCCACTAAAGGAACTTGTTTTGGCAACCACCCCAGCGAAAAAATCTGTTTCGAAGAAGGCCAGTGTGAGCGAAGATGCCGCGCGCGCCAACCGCGAGCGTCCGAGCGAACCAAAGCCATATAAGGCGACCAAAGAAGAGCTTTTAAAGTTCTATCGTGACATGCTGCTGATCCGCCGTTTTGAGGAAAAAGCGGGGCAATTATATGGCCTGGGTCTGATCGGTGGTTTTTGCCATTTGTACATCGGCCAAGAAGCCGTCGCCATTGGGCTCCAATCCGCGCTGACGCCGGGCAAAGACAGCGTCATCACGGGCTATCGTGACCATGGGCATATGTTGGCATATGGCATTGATCCCAATCTGATCATGGCGGAACTGACTGGCCGAGCGGCGGGTATTTCGCAGGGCAAAGGCGGGTCGATGCATATGTTTTCGACTGAGCATAAATTTTACGGCGGCCATGGCATCGTTGGAGCGCAGGTCTCGCTGGGTGCGGGTCTTGCCTTCGGCCACAAATATTCGAACGATGGCGGGGTGTGCCTCGCATATTTTGGCGACGGTGCGTCCAACCAAGGGCAGGTCTACGAAAGCTTTAACATGGCGGAATTGTGGAAACTTCCGATCATATTCGTCATCGAGAATAACCAATATGCGATGGGCACCAGCGTAAACCGTGCGTCGTCCGAGGACCAATTATACCGCCGCGGCGAAAGCTTCCGCATTCCCGGCATTCAGGTTGACGGTATGGATGTTCTCGCCGTGCGCGGTGCTGCCGAGGTTGCATTGGATTGGGTGCGCAGCGGTAAGGGTCCCGTGTTGCTTGAAATGAAGACATACCGTTATCGCGGCCACTCCATGTCCGATCCGGCGAAGTACAGAAGCCGTGATGAAGTCCAGTCGGTACGAGACAACAGCGACCCTATTGAGGGATGCAAGGCGTATCTGGCCGACCTTGGCGTGGGCGACGACGAGTTGAAGGCCATTGAGAAGGAAATCCGGAAAATCGTGAATGAATCTGCTGATTTTGCGGAAGCATCGCCTGAACCGGATTTGTCCGAACTATATACTGACGTGTTGGTGGAGCAATATTGATGGCAATCGAACTGAA
>NZ_JBIICH010000150.1:0-4463 GCF_044239005.1 Sphingorhabdus sp.
CTGCGCCCGCCAGTATGCAGCCGCATATAATCGCGCTCGGCCTCAATCCGTTCAATATCCATTGCGGCAATGCGGATGAGTTCGGCGCGATGGGATACCCAAAATTCATGCGCATAACGGCTGTCGGATTTCGACGTGGTTGTGGCGGGGCTGATCTCGGCGTCTTGTGTGCCGGCCGCACGCGCAATGGCGCGGCCCAGCCGCTCGCTCGATACGGGTTTTAAAACATAATCGACGACATCAAGGTCAAAGGCTTCGACCGCAAAATTATCGTACGCCGTAATCAAAATGATGGCCGGCTTTTTGTGCATCAGGCCCAATGCACGCGCGGCGTTGATGCCGTCCATTTTGGGCATGCCGATGTCTAGGAAAATAAGGTCAGGCGTGAGCTGTTGGGCAATGCGCAGCGCCCCTACGCCATCATTCGCTGTGCCGACGACCTCAATAGCGGGATGATCGGCGCTCAGGGTTTCCAGCCGTTCAATGGCCAAAGGTTCATCGTCCACAATCAAGGTGCGCAGCCGTTTCATGCCGTTATCCTGTGGCTCAAAGGCAGAGTGAGTATCGCGATGAACCCGCCGCTTTTGACCGACTGTGTATCGAGCCGTGCCGCGGACTTATATCGCGCCTCCAGCCTGTCGCGCACATTGGCAAGGCCAATGCCATTTCCGCCGACATGTGCGGCGTCAACAGCCTCTCCATCGTCAATGACACTCAGCACCAGATTATCATCGCGGCGATCCGCGCTGATTGAAATGGAGACCGGCCGTGTTGCCCGCGACACGCCATATTTGATGGCATTTTCAACAAGCGGCTGGAGAATGAGTGCAGGCACATGCTGGTTCATCAGCTCAGGCGGAATGTTGATGCTGACGCGCAGTCGCTTGGGGTAACGCACGCTTTCAATTTCCAGATACAGACGTTGCAGTTCCACTTCTTCCTCAAGCGTCACATCCTCCAACGGATCGGAAGACAGGCTTGTCCGGTAAAAGTTGGACAAGTTCTGGATCATCGCTTCGGCCTCTTTGGGCTTACCGGTGATGACCAGGCTTGAGAGCGAGTTCAGGGTATTGAAAAGAAAGTGGGGATTGACCTGATAGCGCAGCGATCGCAGCTCGGCATCTTGCGCCGCTTGCGCAAATCTGGATGTTTTGCGTTCGGCTTCGCGAACCTCGCGCGCATAGCCGATGGCGACATATAGCGAGCTCCACGCGATCAGGAAAAAATAATGGGTGACGGAAATGTCGGCGATTTCTTGCCAGAAGGACAGCCCCAATTGGGCCTTCAAATCTTCAAAACTGCGTCCAACGCTGGGGTCCTTAAAAAGGCTGATCGGATCGTACAGGTTGAAGATATAGAAATTTGCGGACGCAAGGGCGATGGCACAGGGAATTGCGCCCAGGAACGCGACGCTGACGCGGAAACCAAGCGGTCGCCGGTCTGCCATCCGCAGACCAGTATATAAAATCCAGGTGACCAATACGCCCACCAGCGCTACCATCAGGCGCCGTTCAAACAGCACAGCCTGCGCTGGAAAATCGAGCAAAGCGGCGCGCAGCGACAGGATGAGCGCGTAAAAAGCCCAAAACCCGATGATGGTAAGCAAAGCCATTTGATGGCCAATCAGTGCTTTTCGCGAGGTGACGTTCTCCATAGCCTTTCATACCGGATTTTCAGCCGGTTGCACCACGCCTACCGTTTCTCGTCGAACGCTTCGCCGATTTCGTCGAATGTTTTGCCGCTGGCTGCTTAATCGGGTTTGCGCTGATAGCGGAAATACCAGACTTCGTGCCCTAAACGGCGCGCCTTGGCTTCATAACGCGTTTCGGGCCAACCGCCGGGCCGGCTTTGGAAGTCTGCTGCGGCTTCGCACAGCCAGTTATATTGGTGCCGGTGGCGCTGCATGACCATGAGGGCGTGGCGCAAATATACGGGGTGATCGGTGCCGAACCGGAATTCCCCGCCGGGTTTCAATTTTGCGTGGATGAGATCAAGCGGACCATCGTTCATCATCCGGCGCTTCACATGCCGCGCTTTTGGCCAAGGGTCGGGATGCAACAGATAGACGAAGGCGAGCGACTTGTCGGGCACGCGGCGCAATATCTCCAGCGCGTCGCCCATATGCAAACGCACATTGCGCAGCGCGCCTTCACGCACATGCGACAGCGCTTGCGCGACCCCATTCATGAACGGTTCGCAGCCTATAAATCCATGGTCGGGTAAAAGGTCGGCGCGGTAAGCCAGATGCTCCCCGCCGCCAAAGCCGATTTCAAAGTGCATGGCGCGATCATCGCCAAACAATTGCATGCTACCCAGCTCGCCCGTTTCAGGCACCGAAATTTGCGGCAGAAGGTTGTCGACCAGATCAACCTGTTCGACACGCAACTTCTTACCCTTTGAACGCCCGTACAGGCGGTTCAGTGTCGTGGGGTCTCCGGGCTTGTTCGCAGTCATAGCGGTGGCGGCTAAACTTTCAGCCGCCACGCTGCAAGTGTAATCAGGCGAGAGCTGCCTTCAAATCGTTGACAAGGTCGGTGCGTTCCCACGGGAAGAAATCACCTTCGGGCTTGCGTCCGAAATGTCCATAAGCCGCAGTCTTGCGATAGATTGGCTTGTTGAGGCCAAGATGCGTGCGAATGCCGCGCGGGGTAAGTCCGCCCAGCTTTTCGATATTCATGATCGCCGCTTCAATCTTGTCGTCGCCAACTGTGCCGGTTTCATGCGTGTCGACATACAGCGAAAGTGGCTTTGAAACGCCAATCGCGTAAGCCAGCTGGATGGTGCAGCGGGTCGCAAGACCAGCGGCAACGATGTTCTTCGCCAAATAGCGCGTGATGTAAGCCGCCGAGCGGTCAACCTTTGTCGGGTCCTTGCCGCTGAATGCGCCGCCGCCATGGGGCGCTGCGCCGCCATAGGTGTCGACGATGATCTTGCGGCCGGTCAGGCCAGCGTCACCGTCAGGGCCGCCGATTTCAAAGCTACCGGTCGGGTTGATGTGATAGACTGTGTCGCGCAGCAAGACCGGCGGAATAATGTCGGCGACAACCTTGCGGACATAAGCGTGCAGTTCCGCTTCCTTGTCACCCGTGTCATACCCCGCAGCATGCTGGGTCGACACGACGACGGCGGTTGCGGCGACGGGTAAGCTGCCTTCGTAGCGCAGGGTAACCTGGCTCTTTGTGTCTGGTTCAAGGAACGGGGCTGCGCCGGAATGGCGGTCAGCGGCCATACGCTCCAAAATCTTGTGGCTGTAATACAGCGTTGCCGGCATCAGATCGGGCGTTTCGTCGGTCGCATAGCCAAACATGATGCCCTGATCGCCAGCGCCTTCATCCTTGTTGTCCGATGCATCAACGCCTTGCGCGATATGCGCGGATTGGCCGTGCAGATTGTTTTCAAAGCGGAACGTTTCCCAATGGAAACCATCCTGCTCGTAACCGATCTCTTTCACGGTGCGGCGAACGGTGGCTTCGATTTCTTCCTGCGCGCCGGGTGCCCATGCGCCATTTTCATAGACGCCTTTGCAGCGGATTTCACCGGCAAGCACGACCAACTGAGTCGTGGTCAGGGTTTCGCACGCGATGCGGGCTTCGGGGTCTTTGGAAAGAAATAGGTCGACGATAGCGTCGGAAATTTGGTCCGAAACCTTGTCTGGGTGCCCTTCGGACACGGATTCGGACGTGAAAAGGTAATTTGCGCGCATGGTTGTTCCAGTCTGTTGGCTGTATCTGCGTATAAAGAATTCTTTATATCGATTTGCGGCTTTAGCGAGAACGTACGCGGCGGGCAAGAGGTAACAGCGCATAAGCGATGAGCAGCCCTGCAAAGCCGAGCGGCAACATATTTCCAAAACGTGCGAACAATGTCGGCGCCTTCGCCTGCGGCACAACTGCGTCGATCCGGCCAGATGTTCCAAGCGGCAGGCTTTTCATGATCCGGCCGTTCGCATCGATGACGGCGCTGATGCCGGTTGGTGTGGCGCGTACGACGGGTAAGCCTTCTTCAATGGCCCGAAGACGCGCCTGTGCCAAATGCTGTGGCGGGCCGATGGTGCCAAACCACGCGTCGTTGGATGGATTAAAGATAAAGTCTGGCCGGTTCTTGCGGTCGGTAACTTGGCCCGAGAATATCATTTCATAGCATATCTGGATGCCGATTTTAACCGGCTTGCCGTTCAGATTAACTGTCATCGTCTGAGGTCCAGGGCCGGGCCAGAAATCGAGGTCGCCGGGTACCAATCGCGCCAAGCCCAACGGCCGCAGCAACCACGGCAGCGGCAGATATTCGCCATAAGGGACAAGATGCGCCTTGTCATAATGGCCCAAGATATTGCCGTTCGCGTCCATCGCCGAAACGCTGTTGCGCGCCGCGACCAATTGGCCCTTTTCAATCACCAGCCGGTTTGCGCCGGTGACCAAAACATCGCCGTCACCCATCAGCGTCGTCAGCCGCGCCCGCGCGCC
>NZ_JBIICH010000151.1:0-4439 GCF_044239005.1 Sphingorhabdus sp.
CCTAACAAAAGGTTAAAGTCTGATCATGATGAAAAGAAGATTAGTTGGTCATAACGAAGCTGCCCGCCATCCCCTTCGGCGGATGCTTCCCGCACCGCAGATGGCGCACGCCGTCATCGCGCCACGCCCGATATCGTGGTGGCGCAGGGAGGATACGCATTTGTTTATGCTCAGCTTCAGTGCGTTTTTTGTCTCAATAACGAGCTTTATCGCCTGATTTTTAGGCGACGACGGGGTCGCTCGCCTTGTGCAGCTTCCAAGAAATCCATGCCGAAACAAGGCAGGCCGCAGCAATCATGAACAGCGTGTCGGGAATGCTCACACCTGCGCTGACGAGCAGGCTGTAAATGACAGCGCCGATCACCATTGCGCCGGAATTCACGATGTTATTGGCGGCAATGGTGCGGGCGGTTTGCGACTTTGCAACCGTCGTTGTCAGAAACGCGTAGAGCGGGACGACAAACATGCCCCCCGCGATGGAAATACCCAGAAGATCGACAATCATACGCTCGCCATAGCCTAGCGTCAGAAACTGCCACCAATCTATCAGCTCTGACCCGATGGGTTGCCAGTGGCTGACCGTCCACCACAGATCCAGGACGAACAAACCCATTATGATGACTGAAATCGGCGCATATTTGGCGGACACTGTGCCATTTAGCATGCGGTTGACGGCGACTGAACCAATGGCGATGCCGATGGAGAAAAACGCGGTAAACAAGGTCGCGACAGTGTTGTCGCCGCCGATTGCGTTTTTGACCATGGGCGGGAAAATTGACCCAAGGACAGCGCCTACGCCCCAGAAAAAGCTGATTGCCATGATCGCCAAAAACAGGCGGGGTATGTGCATGGTGTCGCGCACCAGTCGCCAGCTGCTGCGAAAGATGTTCCAGTCCATTTTGGCGGTTGGAGCATCGCTTTCGGGCGGTGCAAGCGGAACAGATTGCGCGGTCACGCGTCCGATGATGGCAACGAGGATAATCCCTACGCCGGCAATCTTTCCGGGAATGATCCCGCCCGCAATCGTCCCACCCAAGATGGCGAGATAGGTCCCAGCTTCGACAAGGCCCGTTCCGCCCAAAACCTCATCTTCTTTAAGATGCTGGGGCAAAATCGCATATTTAATTGGGCCAAAGAAGGTGGAATGCACGCCCATTGCGAACAATGCGACGAGCATCATCGGTATGTTGTGCAGGTAAATACCCGCTGCACCGAAGATCATGATAAAAATCTCGGCTGTCTTGACCATGCGAATGACGCGCGTCTTTTCAATGGTATCGGCCAATTGCCCCGCAAGCGCGGAAAACAGGAAAAAGGGTAATATGAACAGCGCGCCCGCGATGGCGTTAAAATTCGCTTCTTGGGTCGGGTCCGAATAGATTTCGTATGTCACCAAGATAACCATGGCCATCTTGTAAAAATTGTCGTTGAAGGCATTCAGGAACTGGGTGACGAAAAGCGGCAAAAATCTGCGCTTGTTCAACAGGGACATTGTCGTAGCCATTGGTTTTTGCACTTCCCATGCGGACGGTATCGGAGCCTTAGCGTTCCCGCCCTATCATGGCAAAGTGCATTTCATGTGACGGTGAAATAGCCGCGTGATTTTGCTGGCACATCGCGCTATTGCTATTGGATGCTTAGCTTACCCAACCTCCTGACCTTGTCGCGCATTCTTGCTGTGCCCATCCTCGTCTTTTTGCTGTGGCCCGGCGCCAAGCAGATAGGCATTCAACCGGTGCCGCTGGATTATGGCTTTGCATTCATATTGTACTGCCTGATGGGGATTACCGATTATTTCGATGGCTATCTTGCGCGGGCGCAGGGGACAGTGTCGAAATTGGGCGTTTTCCTTGATCCCATCGCCGATAAGATCATGGTAGCCGCTGTCATTTTGATGCTGGTGTTCACGCGCGATGTCGACGGTTGGCATGTTATTGCTGCCCTCATCATTTTACTGCGTGAAATGATCGTATCGGGCCTGCGCGAATTTTTGGCTGGCCTGCAGATTTCGGTACCGGTTTCGAAACTCGCCAAATGGAAGACGACGTTTCAGCTTGTTTCGCTCGGCGGCATCATTTTAGCGGGCGCCTTGCCTGATTGGATGTTGTTGAAGCAAGCCGCGCTGGCGCTGCTGTGGATCGCCGCGGTGCTGACCATGATTACCGGCTGGGATTATTTGCGCGTCGGCATAAAGCATATGGATTGACCGCATGAGGCTGGTCTATTTTGCGGCGGTTCGCGAGGCCATTGGTGTGGCCTCCGAAACATGTGATCTGCCGGCACATGTGCGCAATATTCATGACGCCATTGACTGGCTGGCCGGTCAGTCATCCGGTCATGCGCTGGCCTTTCAAGATAAGGCGCGGCTTCGTTTTGCTTTGGACCAAGATATGGTGCCATTGGATGCCGCGCTTGGCGATGCACATGAGCTTGCAATTTTCCCGCCAGTGACCGGCGGATGAAACGCGTCCTTATCAGCGACGAGCCGATCAGCGCGGAGGTTGCACTGGCGGGGCTGAGCGATTTGGGGGGCGGTGCTGTATCCAGTTTTACCGGCATATCGCGGGACGATGGCGGCGTGACCGCGATTGAGCTTGAGCATTATCCCGGCATGACGGAATCAAGCCTGCTGCGGTTAATCGATGAAGCCTTTGCCCGCTGGGCATTGCTTGGCGCGGCGATTGTGCACCGGATTGGGCGCGTTGCGGTGGGCGAACCCGTGGTCGTTGTCGGCGCAGCGTCGCGGCACAGGGCAGACGCGCTTGAGGCCACGGCGTTTCTCATTGACCGGCTTAAAACAGACGCGCCATTTTGGAAGAAAGAGCATTATGCAGATGGCACGTCCGTTTGGGTTGATGCCAAATCCAGCGACGACGACAGGTCTTCACGCTGGGCCTAACGGCTCCGGTTGCGGATCGGCGGTTACGTTATGTGCAGTTCCCGCAGGGACTCCGCAAGCAATTCGAACTCCTCACGGCGCGGGCTGTTGGTTCGCCAAATCAGCGCAATTTCCCGGCTCGCATGCTCCGCATTCAATGGCCGCGCCTGAACGTCGGTTCCGTTCAATAGGCCAGCCGCGACGGCCATCTCGGGAATGATGGTTAGGCCCAAGCCATTGTCGACCATCTGCACAAGCGTGTGCAGCGATGTACCCAGCATCATGGCCGTGGCGCGCAGTTCCGGTCTGTTACAGGCAGCCAGTGCGTGGTCCTTCAGACAATGGCCATCGACCAATAACAAAAGCCTGTTTTCATCAATCAGTTCAGGTTCAATGCTTTCGGGTGGGTCGCGCGGGTCATCCAATGGAAAGGCCACATATAACGCGTCGTTAAACAGATGCGCTTTTTCGACATCGCCCGCCGGGAAGGGAAGCGCCAGCAGGACACAGTCAACCTGACCATGGTGCAATGCTTCGACCGCAGCTGCGCTCGCTTCCTCCCGCAGGTACAACTTCAAATCGGGATATTTCTTGCGCAGTGCCGGTAACAACTTCGGCAACAGGAATGGCGCAATCGTGGGGATGACGCTCATGCGCAAATCATCCGCAAGTGGCTTGCCTGCGGAACGCGCCATTTCGGCGAGCTCTTCCGCCTCACGTAAAATGCGGTGCGCCTTGGTGACCATCTTGTTGCCCAGCGGCGTAAAGCGGACGACGCGCCGCGTGCGTTCCACGAGCATCAGGCCAAGCAGCGACTCCAGCTCGCGTATCCCAGCGGACAGCGTGGACTGTGTCACAAAGCAGGATTCCGCGGCTTTACCGAAATGGCCATGCTCCTGAAGCGCGACCAGATATTGCAGCTGTTTCAATGTTGGAAGATAGGTGCTCATAAATCGACCCCGTTTATTATTATGGGCCATATAATCGTTTTTACCGATGATTCTAGCAATATTTAGCGAAAAGGTTCATAGTTTGCTGGAAATGCCCGTTTGAAAGTCTTAGCTTAGATGCTCAACGGTCCCAGTAGGGACGTCAGGGTCATCTATGTTCATTTCAAATCTCATCGAATATCTCGACTCGATTAAAGAACGCGATCCTGCGCCGCGCTCACGCTGGGAGATATTGCTCTACCCTGGCGTATGGGCCGTGGGTTATCACCGCGTCGCCCATTGGCTGTTCCTTGGCCAGATGTTCTTTCTTGCGCGGTTGGTGAACCATTTCGCCCGGTTCCTAACGGGCATAGACATCCACCCCGGCGCCAAAATTGGGAGCAATTTCTTCCTCGACCATGGTTTCAGCGTGATTGGTGAAACGGCCGAGATTGGCGACAATGTCACCATGTACCAGAACGTCACATTGGGTGGCACCAACCCGACCAACGGGATGGCGGGCAAACGGCACCCGACGATATTGGACAATGTTATCATTGGATCAGGTGCACAGATTCTTGGCCCAATTACAGTGGGCGAACGCGCGCGCATTGGCGCTGCTGCCGTGGTGA
>NZ_JBIICH010000152.1:0-4367 GCF_044239005.1 Sphingorhabdus sp.
GCGGCAACATAACCGCCCGGACCTGCACCGATAACGATCAGGTCATAATCATGTTCTGCCATTGCTCAGCTCCTTAAAGGTCGATCAACAACCGGGTCGGGTCTTCAATCGCCTCTTTGACGATTTTCAGGAATGTCACCGCCTCGCGGCCGTCGATGAGACGGTGGTCATAGCTTAGCGCCAAATACATCATTGGGCGAACCACAACCTGTCCGTCGCGGACAACGGGGCGGTCTTCGATACGGTGAAGACCAAGCACGGCGGACTGTGGCGGGTTGATAATCGGGGTCGACATCAGGCTGCCGAACACGCCGCCGTTTGAAATGGTGAAGGTTCCGCCCGACATATCTTCCATGGTGAGCGCGCCGGCCTTGGCCTTTGCACCAAAATCACCAATTGCCTTTTCAATCTGGGCAAAGCTCATCGCGTCGGCGTTGCGCACGACGGGCACGACGAGGCCATTTGGCGCGCTTACCGCGACCGAGACGTCGAGATAATTATGATAGACGATTTCGTCGCCATCAATCTGCGCATTCACGGCAGGAACGTCACGCGCCGCCAAAGCAACAGCCTTGGTAAAGAAGCCCATGAAGCCGAGGCGCACGCCGTGCTTCTTTTCAAACAGGTCTTTGTAGGTCGCGCGCGCTTCGATCACGGCGGACATATCGACATCGTTAAAGGTCGTCAGCAGCGCCGCTGTGTCTTGTGCAGACTTCAAACGCTTTGCGATCGTCTGGCGCAGGCGCGTCATCTTCACGCGCTCTTCCTGACGCGTACCTGTTGGGGCAGACGCAGCTGGCGTCGCCGTTGATGCCGAAGTGGCTGCAGGTGCAGGCGCACCCTTTGCAGCTGCAACAACATCTTCCTTAGTCAGGCGGCCATCCTTGCCGGTGCCTTTGATCTTGCTTGGGTCAATGCCGAGCTCAAGCACCAAGCGGCGAACCGCAGGCGACAAAGGCAGATCGCTATTTTCCGAAGCAGCGACCGGCGCAGGCGCAGCGGTGCTCGTAACGGCGGGGGCTACAGCGGCAGCGGCTGCAGCAGGTGCTGCGGCAGCGCCGGTGCCAGCATCGATTGAAGCAATGACCGCTCCGACATTAACGGTCGCGCCTTCCTCAACGGCATAGGCACCCATGATACCGGCGACAGGCGACGGCACTTCGACCGCGACCTTGTCGGTTTCAAGGCTGGCTATCGGTTCATCGACCGCAACCGGCTCACCCGGTTTCTTCAGCCATTGGCCAAGGGTCGCTTCAGTAATGGACTCGCCCAATACGGGGACTTTAACTTCAGTGCTCATAATTCAATCCTCAGGAGGATGGAGGGGTAACCGGCGTGGTTCCCCCCGTGCGTTGGCGGCGGATTTCTTCGCGGACATTGTGGCCCAATGCTTCGGCAACCAATGCGGCCTGTTCGGCTTGGTGGCGCTTGGCAAGACCCGTGGCCGTCGCGGCTGCGGCTTTGCGTCCGGCATAACGTGCGCGGACAGGGCCGACATTGGCTTCTGCGAGGCATTCTTCCAGATAAGGGTCGACGAAGCTCCAGCTGCCGGCGTTGCGGGGCTCTTCCTGGGCCCAAACGACCTCTTCCAAATTGGTCATACGCTTCAACCGGACAATCAATGGTTCGGCGGGGAACGGATATAGCTGCTCGATGCGGACAATCGCGGTGTTTGTGTCACCCGATGCATCGCGCGCTTCCATCAGGTCATAGGCAACCTTGCCCGAACATAGGACCAGTCGTTTGACGTCCTTGTCGGCAGGCGCGTTGATGTCCGACAGGATCCGCATGAAGTGGCTTTCGCCTTGGAAATCCTCTGCCTTGGAAACCGCGAGCTTGTGCCGCAACAATGATTTTGGCGTCATGACGATAAGCGGTTTGCGGAACGGCCGTGCCATTTGACGGCGCAGCAAATGGAAATAATTTGCAGGCGTCGTGCAGTTTGCGACCTGAATATTGTCTTCGGCGCACAATTGCAGGAAGCGCTCGAGCCGCGCGGAGCTGTGTTCCGGACCCTGTCCTTCATAGCCATGCGGCAACAGCATCACGAGGCCATTGGCGCGCAACCATTTCGCTTCACCGGCGGCAATAAACTGATCGATCATGGTCTGCGCACCATTCACGAAGTCGCCAAATTGCGCTTCCCAAAGCACCAGTGTCTTTGGTTCGGCACCCGCATAGCCATATTCAAAACCCAGCACGCCGAATTCCGACAAGGGACTGTCGAGGATTTCAAAACGGCCATGTGGCAATGTTGCCAGCGGGATGTATTTTTCCTCAGTCGTCTGGTCGACCCAGACGCCGTGGCGTTGGCTGAACGTACCGCGGCCCGAATCTTGGCCCGATAGGCGCACGCCATAACCTTCGGAAAGCAACGATCCGAAAGCGAGTGCTTCGCCTGTTGCCCAGTCAAAGTTCGCGCCTGTGCTGAACATCGCTTTTTTGGCATCGAGCACACGATTGAGTGTCGGGTGAATATTGTGGCCTTCGGGCACAGTGGTCAGCGTGCGGCCCATGCTATCAAACAGTTTTTTGGAAACACCTGTTTGCACATTTCGGCGTGCGGTTTCGGGATCGGCTGGTTTGGACAGGCCCGACCAACGTCCACCAAACCAGTCAGCGGCATTGGCTTTATAATCGGCTGCGCTGGCAAATTCCTGCTCAAGCGTCTGAACATAGCGCATGGCATGCTCATCCGCCCAATTCGCATCGATTACACCCTCGGCCTCAAGCCGTTTGGCGTACAAGCTGCTGACGGCGGGGTGGCCCTTGATCACTTTGTACATCAATGGCTGCGTGAAACCGGGTTCGTCGCCTTCATTGTGGCCAAAGCGGCGGTAGCACCACATGTCGATGACGATGTCGCGGTGGAATGTCTGGCGGAATTCAATCGCAATTTTACAGGCGAAGGTCACCGCTTCGGGATCATCACCATTGACGTGGAATATTGGTGCCTGAACGCCCTTGGCTACGTCGGATGGATAAGGCGAAGACCGCGCATATTGCGGGCTGGTTGTGAAACCAACTTGGTTGTTCACGATAAAGTGCAAGCAACCGCCGGTATTATACCCACGAATGCCGGAAAAGCCGAGGCACTCCCAAACGATGCCCTGCCCAGCAAAGGCCGCGTCACCGTGCAGAAGCACGGGCAGCACTTGTTCATGCTTGCCAAGGTCATCACGTGCGGTTTGGTTCGCGCGTACCTTGCCGAGCACCACTGGATTCACTGCCTCAAGGTGCGAAGGGTTTGGCACAAGGCTCATATGCACCTTGATGCCGTCAAATTCGCGGTCAGTGCTGGTGCCGAGGTGATATTTCACATCGCCCGAACCGCCAACATCATCAGGGTTCGCGCTTCCACCCGAAAATTCGTGAAAGATGATGCGGTATGGCTTTGCCATCACATTGGCCAAAACGTTGAGACGGCCACGATGCGGCATGCCGTAAACGATTTCGCGCACGCCCAACTGACCGCCATATTTGATGACGGCTTCGAGTGCGGGAATCATCGACTCGCCGCCATCAAGGCCGAAGCGCTTCGTGCCTACATATTTGCGGCCAAGGAATTTTTCATATTGCTCCGCCTCGATGACTTTGCCGAGGATGGCTTTTTTGCCTTCGGGCGTAAACTGGATGGCGGCATCTTTGCCCTCCATCCGCTCTTGCAGGAACCGGCGCTCTTCGACGTCGGAAATATGCATATATTCGAGGCCAACTGGGCCACAATAATTGGCGCGCAGCGTATCGACGAGCTCACGAACCGTGGTCCATTCGAGACCGAGCGTGCCGCCGACATAGACCCGCTTGTCGAGGTCTGCGCCAGAAAAACCATGATATTCGGGGGTAAGGTCAGCGGGAATGTCCTGCTTGGAAAGTCCAAGCGGATCAAGGTTCGCCGCCAGATGTCCGCGCACACGATAAGTGCGCACCAGCATCATTGCACGGATAGAATCGCTCGCTGCGGCAACGGCGTCGGCTTCTGCCATGGGCTTGCCAGCAGCCTTCGCCGCGGCCTTGACTTCGACCGCCATCTGCGTCGGATCAAGCGAAGCCGTCAGGTCATCGGTGATGGACAAAGGCCAATTCGAACGTGCCCAGCTCGGACCTTGCTCAGTTTCAAAATCTTGGTTTTCTAAGCCCATAAAACACCTCGTGTGCCCAAGCGAACGCCGGGGTCCAACATCAAACTAATGTCTCGTACAGATCCGCCCAGTTGGGGTTCATCTGTTCAATCTCACGCAACTTCCAAAGCCGCTTCCAACTTTTCATCTGCACTTCGCGCCGCCGCGCATCATGCAGATTTTCGAACCGCTGATACCAAACGAGAAGTTTGCACCCATATTGTTTGGTAAAGCCGTCAATCAAAC
>NZ_JBIICH010000034.1:0-17400 GCF_044239005.1 Sphingorhabdus sp.
TTGTCACCACCGATTGCAGGTTGGACAATTGCTGGTCGAGATAGGCGCGCAGCCGGTTCAGCTCTTCTTCGTCGGCAAGCTCGGTCGCGGTGATGGTCTCGTCATATTTGGTCGACCAGATTTTATAATCGCTTTGCGGCAGATGGTCCCAATTGCGGCGTTGCGGGGTGACGGGCTGCATGCCGTCATCGCCCATTTCGCCGTCGGAACCGTCCTGATCGTCCATATCCTCGCCGTCATAATCGGCCTCGGTCTCTTCGCCTTCGCCCTGTTGCGGTTCGGCGCGCGCTTCGGCTTGGCCAGCTTCGCCTTCGCCATCATCGTCGCTGTCGCCGTCTTGGTCTTGGCTGTCTTCGGCATCGTCGCCGCCTTCATCGGCATCGGACGGGTCGACATCGCCTTCAGTCAGGTTCAGATGCTCGAGCATCGATTGCGTGAGCGCGGCAAATGCACCCTGATCGTCAAGCGCGAGGGCAAGTGCATCAAGATCGCTGCCTGCCTTTTCCTCAATCCAGCCGCGCAGCATATCAACGCCAGCAACCGCCGCGTCAGGTATCGGCGCGCCCGTCAGGCGTTCGCGCACGATGAGCGATAATGCGGTCGAAATCGGTACTTCATCAGCGGACTGCGCGCGGCTGATCGGGTCGGTGCGCAATTTGAGTTCAAGCGCGTGGCCTAGATTTGCGGCGATGCCCGCCATATTGCGTGAGCCCAATGCCTCAACGCGTGCATTTTCCACCGCGTCAAATGCGGCGCCAGCAATGACTTCGGATGGCCGCAAGGCAGCATGGCGGGCGGCATTATGGTGCTTGAGCTTCAGGGAGAAGCTGTCGGCAAAGCCACGTGCTTCGGCGACTTGGTCAGGCGGTAACAACCGGCCGGGCATGGGCACTTTAAAGTTTTTGCCCGCTTGTGTCGGGGCGTCGGCGGTGAACGCAAGTTCAATCTCCGGCTCATGCGCGAGTGCGCGGGCCGTGCCGGTCAGGACTTGTTTGAACTGTTCAAGTGGAGATTCGTTCGCCATCAGTCGGGTGCCCGCTTACATACCGCTGCAATGTCTGCTTTCGTCGGTTTAACGGGCGCGCGCAGCGTAAAGACATGTGCTTGCGCGGTGGCCACGCGATCGTCGGTTGTCCGCGCGCCATTCACGACCGCCGCAAAATCCTTGCACACGGCAAGGCTGCGCAAATAATCGCTATGGCCCGCGCCGCCGCCTGATACGTCGGTGGTGTCAATGATAGTAAAGCCCGTTTTGGCAGGCTCTGTCTGATATTTGGTCTTTGTCGCAAAGCAACGCTGCGGCAGTCCTTTGGCCTTCAAATCCTTGGCCTCGAACGGACTGAAGCAATAAGGTGATCCCAGCCGCGGATAGCCATGGACAGCGCGCGACACGGCAAGGGCGCGGTCGCTAAGTGATGCGTAGACGGTCACGCGCCGGTCGTTGTTGACGCGGCGGGCGGCCAACACTTCTTCAGCGATATCGCGTTCGAAATCTTCACGATCAACATCAGGCGAGGCCAATATGAGATTGGAAATATTGCTGGAATCCGCATTGGTCGATGTGCGGTCGACATATTCCACGGCAGGCGTGACAAGCCGTGCGCCGAGCGAATGCGAGACAATCACGATTTCCTTGACCCATTCGGTTCGTGCCAATTTGGTCAGGAAGTTCCGGAAATTGCGCTGGTCCCAATACATGTTGGTTTCATCAACGGCGTAGCTCAACAGATTGCCCTGCGATGGCCAGCTATAATGGATAATCGGGCCGTCAAAATTGCTCATCGCGCCAATCTGGACGGCGTCGCGGGCGGTGGTTTGCAATTTTTCGCGATAGCCGTGCACATATAAAAGCACGCGGCCGTTGCGCAGGTTCGCGGCATCACGCAGGCCATCCCACCATGCGTCTTCCTGCTGAAACGCTAACGGCACCACCAATTGCTTGTCGCCCTTGGCGGGCTTGATCGTTTCTGGCGGCGAGAACCGGCCAAATCGAACGCGGTCTGCACGATGGTTGGTCAGTTTGATATTATCGCCGCGGCAATCGGGCAGGCGGCTGGTGACGATGAAATAATCTTTTCCGTTAACCGATGCGCTGTCATTTTGCGCCGGGTTACAGCGCGGGTTTTCCGCCAGCACATTGTGGGGAATGTCGCCATATTCGACAGCCACAGTGCAGCCAGCCAGCAGCATCGGCAAAAGGAGAAGGGGAGCTTTGCGCATTATTTCCCTTTAGGATTGGCTGCGCGCCATGCCTTTACCGCGTTCAGTGCGCCCGACACATGACCCTTCACGCCCAGTTCGGAATACGCGAACAGCACCTTTCCATCAGGCGCAATCACATAGGTCGTGCGGTTCGTGCCGCCCATGATGGGCAGGCTGACCTTATAATTTTTGATGACCGGTTTGGACGCGATGCCAACGGTGAATTTGTTGCGGCATGCCTCCACCGAAAAACGCTTCAACGTGTCAATATTGTCCGCCGACATGCCAATGATGGATGCGCCATAGGCTGCAAAATCATCGGCGGCTTCGGAAAATTCATGCGCCTCGACGGTGCAGCCCGATGTGAATGCCTTGGGATAGAAATATAAAACGACAGGGCCGCGTTTCAGGGCCTTGTTCAAATTATAGGTGTATACGTCGCCCGCCAAAACCGCCTGCGTGGTGAAATCGGTCGCGCGTGTGCCGGGCTTGAGCGCCGCGAATGCGGGCGATGCGCTAAGTGCGAGCGCCAAAATAAGAGCAGTGCGTTTCATAAATGGTCCCTTCAACGGTGTTTCGGCGAAATGGCCAATATGCTTATAACTTTCCAACGACGCTTTCGGGCAGATCCTGACCAAAGACGCGCTGATAATATTCTGCGACCAACGCGCGTTCGGCATCGTCACATTTGTTGAGGAACGACAGGCGGAACGCAAAACCGACATTTTTGAAAATGGCGGTGTTTTGGGCCCATGTGATGACGGTGCGTGGGCTCATGACGGTCGAAATGTCGCCATTGATAAAGCCCTGACGCGTCATTTCGGCGACCTTCACCATGTTGGCGACGGTCGCGGCATCGGTGCCCGATGCCTTGGCCAAAACGATTTCGCTTTCGACCTGCGCGGGCAGATAGTTCAGGCCAACGACAATGTTCCAACGGTCCATCTGACCCTGGTTGATCGCTTGCGTGCCGTGATACAGCCCGCTTGTGTCGCCAAGGCCAACGGTGTTGGCAGTCGCGAACAGGCGGAAATATGGGTTCGGGCGAATGACGCGGTTCTGGTCGAGCAATGTCAGCTTGCCCTCGGTCTCCAACACGCGCTGGATCACGAACATCACGTCCGGACGGCCGGCGTCATATTCGTCGAACACCAAAGCGGTCGGTGTCTGCAGCGCCCACGGCAACAGGCCTTCGCGGAATTCTGTGACTTGCTGTCCATCGCGCAGAACGATCGCATCGCGGCCGATAAGGTCGATACGGCTGATATGCGCGTCGAGGTTGATACGGATGCACGGCCATTTCAAACGCGCGGCCACCTGTTCGATATGCGTCGATTTACCTGTGCCATGATATCCCTGAACCATCACGCGGCGATTATGGGCAAAGCCAGCAAGGATCGCGAGCGTGGTATCGGGGTCAAAGACATAGCTGTCGTCGGCATCAGGAACGCGCTCATCGGCAACGGAAAAGGCAGGACATTCCATATCGACATCGATGCCGAACATTTCGCGCACGCTGACGGTTTTGTCAGGGGCAGCAAGGATAGTCGTGTCGCTGCTGTTGGGCTGGATATTCGGAATGTCAGTCATGTCGTTCTCGTCAAATAAAGGCGGGCGATGTTTTAAGGTGCGTATAGGCAGCAATGACGTCTTGCAAAGCCTTTTCATAAGACCGGTTGCCGCCATTTTTGTCGGGATGATAGGCGCGGACCTTGGCCGAATAGGCACTGCGTAAGGCGCGCCTATCCGCATCCTCGCCAAGCCCTAGCGTCTTGAGCGCTTTGCGGTCCTCAGGCGATAGGAACTGCCCGTCGGCACGTTCCTTGGGCATGCGTGACCGGAAACGGGTGGATATGGCATCCAACGGGTCTTTAAAGTCCGCCCATTTGGGCGGCGAATCGACACTGCCGCTGGCGCGAAAGGCACGGGTTTCGCTTGGCCAGACGTTGATGGGGCTTTGCGCCTCCATAATTTCTTCGGCGGTCATGCCCGCGAACCAGTTATAGCCTGCATTAAACTGCCGGACATGTTCAAGGCACAGATATTGATAGTCGCCGGGGCCATTGGCCGACGCACGCTGGCCATGCGGGTCAGGCGCGCGAAATTCGCCTGCTTCACGGCAGTGCGGATGCGCGCAATGCCGCTGCGCACCGCGAACGCGGCCGTGAAATCGGTCAAAGGGCTGCCGCGAATCCATAATTCCCCTTGGCGAAAAACTGCGGATATGGGAATACAGAGCTTATGGAAAAAGGCCCTGCACATATCGAAATGGAAACGCTGCTGACGGCAGCATTTGCCCCCACGCACCTCGCGGTTATCAACGACAGCGCAAAACACCACGGCCATAGCGGTGACGATGGCTCCGGTGAATCGCACTTCACCGTGGAAATAGAGAGCGCAGCATTTGCAGGCGTATCCCGCGTGATGCGGCAGCGGATGGTGAACAAGGCGCTGGGTGATATTCCGGGAACGCGCGTCCACGCGCTGGCGATCAAGGCTAGTGCACCGGGCGAATAGCCGCTAGCCCCCAGTGCAAACGAAACGACGGTCCAATGCGGGAGAGACAAAAATGCCAAAGCTGACCTATGCCGTTCTGATCGCTGGCCTATGCGCGTCATCAGCGCATGCAGCCGAAACGACCGTCAATCGTCCCAAGGTGTATAGCGACATCGTTGCGTGCCGCGCCTTGGCAGATGCCGCTACGCGCTTGCAATGCTATGACGCGGCCAGCAAGTCTTTGGAAGAGGCAACCGAAAGCCGGCAGGTCGTGTTGCTTGATCAAGGCGAAGTACGGAAGACCAAGCGGTCGTTATTTGGTTTCTCCTTGCCCAAAATTCCGTTCTTCGGCGAAAGCGACGAGGAGCAGGACGAAGAGTATAAGCAGATTGAGGGCGAGATCGAAGATATTCAAGCACTTAGCAACGGCCGATATCAGTTTGCGGCAAAAGACGCGGGCACATGGCAAACCACCGAAGGCAGTTGGCTCATTCTGAAGAACGGGCAAAAGTTTAAAATCAAACGTGGCGCTGTTGGCAGCTATATGCTTGTGGTTAACGGCCGAGCGATACGCGTTAAGCGCGTTAACTAAAGGCCAATTTGGCGTATATTATGCCGGAGCGAAGCGTCGAGATGTTCCACCTGCGCGCCGATTTCGTAAAATCAAAATGGGCGTGTTGGCGTTTAGAGAAATACGCGGTCCAACAACCCATCGCAATATTATAAGGCAAATCATCATGACCGAACAAAAGCATCACCGTTTTTCCCTTTCAACCGGGATTGAAATGGATGCGTTTACGGCGGGTGATCCTGCCAATCCTGCGATCATATTCTTGCACGGATTTCCGGAATCGCACCGCACATGGCGGCACCAGATGGCCCATTTTTCGGACCGTTTTTTCTGCATCGCGCCCGATCAGCGCGGCTATCGCAATTCATCAAAGCCGCAAAATGTCGATGCCTATACCGCCGACAAGTTGACCGCGGATATCTTTGCCTTGGCCGACGCGCTTGGCATCCACAATTTCATCATTGCGGGTCATGATTGGGGCGGCGCGATTGCATGGAGTGTTGCGCTCAATGGTCAACCGGCCGGACTTAACCCCGCATGGGCAGGTCGCGTGACGCGTGCAATCATCGCCAATGCGCCGCATCCCTATCTGTTCCAGCGGCTGATGATCAACGATATGCAGCAGCGGGCAGCCAGCCAGTATATGCGTGCGTTCCGTGACCCCGCAAATGATGCTTTGGTGCGTGAGGCTGGGCTAACCGGTCTGATGCGGAAGACCGTTAGCTGGGATAAACCGAGCGCAATGGAGCCCGAAGAGCGGGCTGCGTTGCTGAACGATTGGCAAAACCGCGATGCGTGCTTTGGCATGCTCAATTGGTACCGCGCATCGGCAATATATGTGCCACCGATGGATGAAGATGCCGAAATGCCTGCTTTTGCCGCAGGCGACTTTCCGAAGCTGATGATCCCGACGCTGATTGTGTGGGCGATGGATGATCTTGCGCTGCCCGCAAGCAACATCGACGGCATCGAAGCATTGGTCCCACATGTGACGATCACCCCTGTGGAGGATTGCGGCCATTTTGTTATCTGGGAACGGCCGGACGCGGTGAATGCGGCCATGGATGCGTTTTTAAACTAACGTCCAAAGCGGTTGAACGGAACCTGGCGATCATGAAATCGACGGGCAAATAGGACTTCTGCCATATTGCCCTTTCTGCGCGTGACCCCTAAAGCGCGGGCATTGTGACTGAACGCATCATCTTTGCAATCCCCAAGGGACGGATTCTCGACGAGGCTTTGCCGCTTATGCAAGCGGCAGGTATCGAGCCTGAGCCTGCGTTCTTTGACGAGAGCAGCCGCGCGTTGCTTTTTGCGACCAATAATCCCGCGATCAGCATCATTCGCGTGCGCGCTTTTGATGTTGCGACCTTTGTAGCCCATGGCGCGGCGCATATTGGCATTGTCGGGTCCGACGTGATCGACGAATTTGATTATTCGGAGCTTTATGCCCCCGTTGACCTTGGCATTGGCCGCTGCCGCATTTCGGTCGCGATGCCGCAGGACGCCGTTGATGATGTTCAGGCAGGGCATATCCGCGTCGCAACCAAATATCCGGCGACTACAGCGCGCTATTATCATGCCCGGGGTATTCAGGCCGAATGCGTCAAGCTGAACGGTGCGATGGAGTTGGCGCCTTCGCTTGGCCTTTCGGGACGCATTGTCGATTTGGTGTCGTCGGGCAAGACGCTCGCAGAAAATGGTTTGGTCGAAACGGCTATCATCTCGCAGGTTTCAGCGCGGCTGATCGTTAATCGTGCGGCCTTTAAAATGATGAGCGGCACTATTCCTGCGTTGGTGCAGACATTTCGGGAATTGTCGGGCGCACGTGCAGCGGCTTAACGCATCTGACGCGGGCTTTGCTGACGCATTTGATGCGCTGGTAAATGGCCGGCGTGAGGCGGATGCCGACGTCTCCAGCGTGGTCGCGCAAACCATCCGCGATGTCCGCGCGCGCGGCGACGTGACTTTGGCCGAAATGACCCAGCGTTTTGACGGCTTTGACCTCAATGCCGCCGGATGGCAAATTGATGCTGCGCAGTGCAAAGCGGCCTATGAGGCCCTTGCGCCGAATTTGCGCGATGCGCTGACGCTCGCGGCCAAGCGGATAGAGGCGTATCACAAGGCGCAATTGCCCGAAAACCGGGACTATCGCGATGCGGACAATGTGCGTTTGGGCGCGCGTTGGTCGGCGGTTGATGCGGCGGGGGTCTATGTGCCCGGTGGCCGCGCAGCCTATCCATCGTCGGTGCTGATGAATGCCATTCCTGCGAAGGTTGCAGGGGTAGAGCGCATTGTCATGGTCACGCCAACGCCCGGTGGCGAGATTAACCAAACAGTCATGGCTGCGGCCTATCTGGCTGGCGTCGACGAAATCTGGCGCGTCGGCGGCGCGCAGGCGATTGCGGCGCTGGCGTATGGTACGGAGCGTATTCGCCCCGTTGATGTCATCACCGGTCCCGGCAATGCGTGGGTCGCCGAAGCCAAGCGTCAGCTGTATGGCGTCGTTGGCATCGATATGGTTGCCGGTCCTTCCGAAATATTGGTGGTGGCAGACGCGAAGAATGATCCTGAATGGATTGCTGCGGACCTTTTGAGCCAAGCCGAGCATGACCCGACGAGTCAGTCGATTTTGTTCACCGATGATGCCGGTTTTGCCGACAGTGTCGCAAAAGCCGTTGATGCCCAGATTGCCACACTCGCAACCGGCGCCGTCGCGCGGCAAAGCTGGGATGATTTCGGTGCAATAATCCTCGTCGATGATCTGGAAGGCGCCATGCCGCTGGTCAACCGCTTGGCGGGGGAGCATTTGGAGCTTGCGGTGGATGATGACCGCGCCGAACGGCTTTTCGATCTGGTGCGGCACGCAGGCTCGGTTTTCTTGGGCCGTATGACGCCAGAGGCGATTGGCGATTATGTTGCCGGGCCAAACCATGTGTTACCAACGGGACGCCGCGCGCGATTTGCGTCGGGCTTGTCGGTTCTCGATTTCATGAAGCGCACCAGTTTTATCGCGCTCGATAAAGCCGCCATCAATGCTATAGGCCCAGCAGCGGCAACGCTTGCCGATGCCGAAGGTTTACCCGCCCATGCGGCGAGTGTCAGGAAAAGATTATGAGTGCCAATAACGCAAGTGCGAAATCAAAATCCCGGTCGGCGGCGCGTCTGGCGTCTGTGCAGGCGTTGTACCAGATGGACATGGAAAATATCGGCATTGCGCGCCTTTTGAATGAATTTCATTCGCACCGTTTGGGGCAGGAAATCGAAGACGCGCAATATGCCGACGCCGATGCCGACTTTTTCGACGACGTTGTTTCCGGCGTTGACGCTCGCCGCGAAGAAATTGACCTGCTCGTTGATGCCAAGCTTGGCGAACAATGGAAGATGGGCCGTCTGGACAAGACTATGCTTCAGCTTCTGCGTTGCGGCACCTATGAATTGATCGCCCGCCCTGATGTCCCGACCGCGACGGTGATCGACGAATATCTCGACGTCGCGCACGCCTTTTTCGACAAGAAAGATGCGAAGTTCGTCAATGGTTTGCTGGATGCCGTGGCGAAAGATGTCCGGGCATAGGTCTATTATCGTCGTCCTGAACTCGTTTCAGGACCACATGCTGCGGTTGCTTGTTATCCCGAAACATGTTCGGGATGGCGAACTGGAATATTTATGACCACCGAATCCGCTTTCATCAATATATTGCGTGGTTTCGCGAAAGACCCTGCGGCGCGCGGGTTGCTTGATGACGCGGCGGTCGTTGAAATGGGCGACAGCTGCCTGATCATCACGCACGACATGATGGCCGAAGATGTGCATTTCAGATCCAATGCAGATCCCGCCGATGTCGCGTGGAAACTCGTTGCCTCGAACCTGTCCGACCTCGCGGCGAAGGGGGCTTCGCCCATTGGCGTGTTGCTGGGCTTCATGCTTGGTGATGATGATTGGGACAGGGCGTTTGCCGCCGGTCTGGAAAAGGTGCTTGGCCATTATGGCGTTGCCTTGCTGGGCGGGGATACCGTTTCCAACCGTGGTGACAAGCGCGCGCTAGGGCTAACCGCGCTTGGTATCGTGACCAACCGCCCGGTGCCCTCACGCGCGGGCGCGCAGGTCGGCGACATACTGTATGTTACCGGAACCTTGGGCGACGCGCTTGCGGGATTTGAGCTGATCGACGCAGGCTTTGATGAGGTTGGCGCGCTTGCCGACGCGTTCAACCGGCCACAGGCGCGCTTGTCCGAAGGGCAGCGGCTTGCGCCATTTGTCCACGCGATGATGGACATATCCGACGGGCTTTTGATTGATGCAGAGCGCATGGCGACCGCCAGCAGGATCGGCATCGAAATCGACCTCGCGTGCATTCCCTTGTCGCTTGCTTATGTCAGCTACCGCACGGACAGCCTGGAAAGCCGGATGCAGGCGGCAAGTTGGGGCGATGATTATGAGCTTTTGTTCTGCGCGCCGGCGGACGCCCGCATAGCCGTCGAGGCAACCGCTGTCGGACGCGTGATTGCGGGCGGGGGCCTCACATTGTGCAACGGCGATGCACCTGTGAAATTGCCGCCGACGCTGGGTTATCAACACCATTGACCGAAGCGGCGGAAATGGCGGCGTTTAAGGGTTGCCATGTCTCACGATGCCGCCTTATACCCTTACGGCTTGCAGTTCTCGGGAGGAGAATGGCAACAAGAGTTGTTTTTATAAACAGGAGGGGAGAGATAATTTCATGTCTCTGACAATTATTGCAATAATATGCGGGTTACTTGCCGTCGTGTACGGTTTTGTAACCAGCCGCCAGGTGCTGAGCGCCTCGGCTGGCAATGAAAAAATGCAGGAAATCGCCGCGGCTATTCAGGAAGGCGCAAAAGCCTATCTTGGCCGTCAATACCGGACCATCGCCATCGTTGGCGTTGCTGTTGCGGTGCTTGTGGCGGTTTTCCTTGGCGTCATTCCAACCGTTGGCTTCGTCCTCGGTGCGGTGCTTTCGGGCGTTGCGGGTTATATCGGGATGAACATCTCGGTCCGTGCAAACGTCCGCACGGCGGCTGCGGCGCAGACTGGGCTTCAGGCCGGTCTGACCATGGCATTCCGCGCAGGGGCGATTACCGGCATGCTCGTGGCTGGCCTTGCCTTGCTCGCGATTGCTGGCTTCTTTTGGTATCTGACCGATGTCGCGATGATGGCACCGAACAGCCGGCCCGTAATCGATGCGCTGGTCGCATTGGCATTCGGCGCGTCGCTGATTTCGATCTTCGCACGTTTGGGGGGCGGTATCTTTACCAAGGCCGCTGACGTCGGCGCTGACCTTGTTGGCAAAGTTGAGGCTGGAATCCCCGAAGACGATCCACGCAACCCTGCGGTTATCGCCGATAACGTTGGCGACAATGTTGGCGATTGCGCTGGTATGGCGGCTGACTTGTTCGAAACCTATGTCGTCACCGTTGGTGCAACGATGGTTTTGATCGCGCTGCTGGTGCAGGGCGTAACCGACACTGGATTGTTCATGAACCTCATGAGCTTGCCGCTGTTGATTGGCGGCGTGTGCGTTATCACGTCGATCATCGGAACCTATTTCGTCCGTCTTGGTGGCGGCACGAACATCATGGGCGCGATGTACAAGGGCTTCCTTGTAACAGCAGTGCTTTCGGTTCCTGCGATCTGGTGGGCAATTAGCTATGCGCTTGGCGGCATGGAAACAGATGTTGGCGGGTTCACCGGCCGGACATTATTCTATTGCTCGCTGCTGGGTCTGGTCATCACTGGCCTGATTATCTGGATCACCGAATATTATACCGGCACCAATTACCGTCCGGTCCGTTCGATTGCCAAGGCATCTGAAACGGGTCACGGCACCAACGTTATTCAAGGTCTGGCGATCAGCCTTGAATCCACTGCGATGCCAACGATTGTGATCTGCGCAGGTATCATCATCGCGTATCAGCTTGCTGGCGTCATCGGCATTGCCTTTGCGGCAACGGCCATGTTGGCCTTGGCCGGTATGGTTGTGGCGCTTGATGCGTATGGTCCAGTTACCGACAATGCCGGTGGTATTGCCGAAATGGCTGGCCTTGATGAATCGGTGCGTGAAAAGACCGATGCTTTGGACGCCGTTGGCAACACCACAAAGGCTGTAACCAAGGGCTATGCCATTGGTTCGGCTGGTCTTGCCGCACTTGTGCTGTTCGCATGCTACACCGCCGACCTTCGGGAATATTTCCCTGAGCTTGAGGTGAATTTCAGCCTTGAGAACCCCTATGTCATCGTCGGGCTCTTGCTCGGCGCGCTTCTGCCGTACCTGTTTGGTGCGATGGGCATGACTGCGGTTGGCCGTGCTGCGGGTGAAGTGGTGAAGGACGTACGTGACCAGTTCGCGAACGACCCCGGCATCATGACCTTCAAGTCCAAGCCAAATTATGCCCGAACAGTTGACCTTGTTACCAAGGCTGCAATCAAGGAAATGATTATTCCTTCATTGCTGCCCGTACTGACGCCAATTGCGGTATATTTCATCATCACGGCTGTTGCAGGTCAGGCAGAGGGCTTTGCGGCTCTCGGCGCGCTCCTGCTCGGTGTGATTGTGGGCGGACTGTTCGTTGCTATCTCGATGACCTCGGGCGGCGGCGCATGGGACAATGCCAAGAAATATATCGAAGACGGCAACCATGGCGGCAAAGGTTCGGAGGCCCATAAGGCAGCCGTTACCGGCGACACCGTTGGTGACCCATATAAGGATACCGCTGGTCCAGCCGTAAACCCAATGATCAAGATCACGAACATCGTGGCCTTGCTTCTGTTGGCGGCATTGGCCCATGGTGCCATGTAAAACGTAACCGCATTAACGGTTGAACAAGCCCCGCCGGAAGCGATTTCGGCGGGGTTTTTCGTGACCGTCGGCACTATTCATCGAAAAACGTCGACACAGTATTTTGTCTTGCTTGCATCTCTTTTGATCGAACGTATAACCATAATGGCAGTTTTCAAATGTTGGGGAGCAGAGACAGTGAACAAAGTGATTTTGACGGCATTACTCGCGAGTGCCGCCCTTCCTTTTAGCGTTGCCGCTGCGGAAGCCGGAAATGGCGCCGCTCCAGTCACTGCCGTTGCTATGCAGGCGACGGATGCCCGTACAATCGTCGTTAATGCGCCGCGTGGCCGGGTCGATACGGCTGTATTTGGGAAACGGCCATTCATGCGCTCGCCGCGCCTGTCACCCGACGGCACCAAAATCGCAGTGATGATGACCAAGGATGGTGTCGATAGCCTGGGTTATATTGATGTTACCAAGCCCGGATCTGCGCCGATATTCTTTGCCCAAGCAGAAGAGTTCCGTGAGGCGGGAGATCGCACCATTGCTTCATGGCGCTTTGTCGGCAACCGCACTATCGTTTTCACCGTTGGGTCACGTGAAATCCTTCAAGGTCGCCGTTCTGACGTTTCACGCTTAGTATCCTATGACATCGAGACCAAAAAAATCAGCCCGCTGGCATGGGACGGTGCCGGCGGAAGCGGCGCGAATATCCTGTTCATCGATGATGAAAAAGAGACATTATTGGTCTCGCGCGATGTCCTGAAAGATATGAGCTATAGCGGAAATCCCGAAGTCATCGAAGTCGATGTCCGCTCTGGCAAGTTCAAGACTGTCATGCGTCCGAACGTTGAAGTCCGCAGCTGGTTGGTTGATGGCAAGGGTGTCATTCGCGCTGGTGTTGGCAGTGACGGCGATAGCGGCAAGCAACGACTGATGTATCGTTCCGATGCCAGCGGCACCATGAAGACTGTTTCGAATGAAGCCGACACAACGTTCACAGGCACGCAGATCACACCGGATATTTTCTTAGATGAGCCGGACACGGCCATCGCGACGAGCAACAAGGATGGGTATCGCAAGGTTTACAAAGTCAACTTGAAGACGATGCAGATTGTCGGCGAACCCATATTCGGTGTCAAAGGCTATGATGTTGGCGGGCCAATTGCCAACAAGGACCGCAACCAGCTTGCCGGCGTATCGTACACGAGCACGAGGGATCGTACGCGTTGGTTTGATCCACGTTTGGCGGAAGTCCAAAAGCTGATGGACCAAGATTTTGGTCGCGGGAACGCGCAAATTATTGCGAGCAATGACGGCGACACCAAAATCCTTATGCTGATCGCCGACGTTGATGCGCCGGGTGGCTATTATCTGTTTGATACAGAGACCGGCAACCTGAACCTGCTGGGATGGGTGCACCCTGTGCTCAAGGATTTCCAGATGAACCCAACCGATTCCATTCGGTACAAGGCATCAGACGGCATGGAAATCGAAGCAGTGGTGACTTATCCGCGCCACCGGCCACATCGCAAGAATTTGCCGGTGATTGTCATGCCCCATGGCGGTCCTTTCGGTGTCCGTGACCAAGAGGAGTTCGGTTTCTTCCCATGGCATCAGGCGATGGCAGAGCTTGGCTATGTCGTCATTCAGCCAAATTACCGTGGCTCGGGTGGCTATGGTAAGGAATTCGTCAAGGAGGGCCGCAAGCCCAATGGTTATGGCTTGCGCATGCAGGACGACTTGAACGACGTTCTGACGTGGTTTGGCCAATCCGGACTGATTGACCCGAAACGTGCCTGCATCATGGGCTGGTCCTATGGCGGATATGCGACAGCGCGGGGTGCGCAGCGCGATCCGGATAAATGGAAATGCGCGATTGCAGGCGCAGGCGTCTATGACTTCCCGATGATGAAAGCCTATGACACGCGTTCATTTGGTGATTTCGGTGCAAACTTCCAAGCGACGGCAGATGACCTCATCGGCATTTCGTCGGCACGCAACACCAACGGACCATGGTCGCCTATCTTGATCGTCGCAGGATTGCGTGATGCGCGTATCCCCATCGAGCAATCGCGCACGCTTGTGTCGCGGTTAAAGGGTTCGGGCAAGAAAGAGGGCGTCGATTTCCGCTATGTCGAACAGCCAAAGGGAACACATAATTTGCCTTACGAAGACGTGCATATTGAATGGTTGAAAGAGGCAGAGGCTTGGGCTGAACGCTTCAACCCGGCCTATATCGCATCTGACCCGGACAAGGCACCGTCGGTAACGGTCACCCTCGCATCCAAATAAGCTGAAAATCTGCAACGAATGGGCCGTCCCAATGGGGCGGCCTTTTTCGTTTGGCATTGGCATTTTATTTGCCGCTATGGCGCGTCATGCGCAAATTGCGCGTGGGCTGAACGCGTTGGTTAAAACCGCTTTCTAAAGCTTAGTTCAAACACACGGCCACGCGGGTCGATATATCCCGGCTGATATCCCAACGGCACATTGCCGTTCTGGTCACGCACATCGACAATGTCGTTGAGGATGTTTTCGACACGGAATGCCACGCGGCTGCCCTTTAGCAGCGGCATTACCTTCACAACGCTCGCCTGTTGGTCGAGGTTGACGAACAGGAAGGCGTTGACCGCTGCAAGGTCGCTGAAGCGCAGATCATTGCTGCCGGGCAGTCCGGTGCCATTGGCGGTCGTGCCGCTCTTGTACGTGCCCTGCAGGCGCAAACCAAAGCCCTTGTGGAACATACCACCCGAAAGCTCGACCTCATGCCGTGACGCGCCGCCATTGCTGCTCGTGGCCGATCCATTGAGCAAATCGAGCACCGGAACGCCAGGACGGATCAGGATTTCGTCCTGAATACGGTAGCTGTGGTACAAAGCGATGTTCCAGCGGCTTGGCTGGCCACCACCACCAAAACCGCCGCCGCCAAAGCCGCCACCGGCACGTGGTCCACGCGGCGCGCCAGCGGGTGCAGCTGCGGCGGGCGCGCCACCGGGGCCACGGGGAGCGCCCGCGCCAGGAGGGCCGCCAAAGGGCCCGCGCATTGGCGGGGCTGCGCCGATATTTCCGGACACGTTAAAGCCCCAGCGGATGCGCTGCGACGTTTCACGGTCATAATTCACTGGCCGTTGGTCCACGCTGACCAGCCGACCATTTACGTCCCGCACGACGCGGCTTGCGAACGCGGCCTCAATTTCGGGGGTCAGCAATGGAAAGGAGGCGGTTGTATTGCGGCTGTTGTTTCTAAAATAGCTCGCCTGCAGCGCAAAATCCTTAATGAAGGTCGGGGTCCAGTTGGCGTTTAGGATCAGATCGCGGCGCTTTTCACCAATCAATGCGGGGTTGCCGCCGGTTGTGACATTGATGAACAGGCTTTCCCCGCGGGTAAAGTCATAGGTCGCAACATTTGGCGTCACGAGGGTCGGGTTGCCCAGCTGGCCAATGCCGGGCGCATTTTCATCACCGGTAATCGACGCCTGAAATGTCAGGTTGCGGGCAGGGGCCCAACGCAGACCTGCGCCATATTCGACAAGTTGGCCAAAGTCGGACAGGTCGCTGAACCCGATATTGCCGTTGATTGACCATTCACCGATGGTTGAACCAATGCCGAAATCGCGGCCTGTGATGGGTACTTCAGCATTGACCGATTGGTTTATGATATTGCGGCGCAGGGCAACATTGGTGGTGACACCCGACCGCCATGTTTCGCTGTCGAGCATCTGGCGTGTGAAGCCGGACGCAAATGTCGTCTGCACCTCGCCAGCGGGCAGGGTGAGCACGGAACCCGCCAGTGTGCTGCGGACATCAAGATTTTGGTTCAGGCTGCTCGCCAGATCGGGTGCTAGAAACAACAGATCCGACCCAAAGCCCGCGGCAAACGGGTTCACGGTGCCCGCAAGGACGCCGGCGCGCAAAGCCGTATAGTCTGCGTTGCGCGTGGTACGCGTTTCATTGTCGGTGCGCGCGTAATTCCCCGTCACCGTCCAGCGCCACCGGCCCAGCACATGATTGAACGTGCCACCGGTTTGGAAAACATGGGTTTCGCTCTCGCGCTCCAGCGGGCGCGGCGTGTCGAAATAGCGGCTGAGCGTCACATCTTGGCCGAAAGGGGAAAAGGGGCTGCTGCCGGGCAGTATGAAGCTGGTTCCGGGCAAACCAAGCAATGATGCGCTGCCATTGAGCGCATAATTGGCGTTGAGCGACAGCCCCGTCTGTGGGCCGAGCGATCGGCTCCATGTGCCATTGATTTCAAGCCGTTCGGTGCGGGGCAACAGCGTGCGGGTATCGCCGATGTCGCTATTGTTCAGCCGGTTTGCGGTGCCTGCAAATTGCGCCAATGTCGGGTTGGCAATGCCAATCGGAACGCCAGCCTGTGTGACCGCCGAACCTGCCGCAGCGCTCAGCGATGGCGATATCACGCCATTCAGGCCAAGACCGCTGATATTCCCGCCACGGGCCAACAATGAACCATTGGAGGCAATCAGATCGCGTTCGCTTTCGGTCAACGCGGTCGCGCGTTCCAGTTCCACATCAATGTTGAAGCGCGTGGTGGCGCCAATGCGCGTCAGCGTCGCTTCCAATTCATTGCTACCAAAACCGCCAGCTTCGGGCTGTGCATGTTCAAACTCGGTCGCGAAGGATGCGAAATTGTCTTTCAGAATGAAGTTGATGACGCGTTGATCGGGGCGATAGCCATATTTCAACGCAACTTCTTCGGGGAAAATTTGGACCTGACGAATGGCCTCGGGCGGCAGATCGCGCAATTCGCGAAAGCCGGAAACGCGCTGACCATTGAGCAATATGATCGGCATGCCGCCGCCACGGCCACGGCCCGAATTGGCTTGCGGTGCAACCGCCGCGACCAGATCGGTCAAGGATGATGCGCCTAATGACGCAATATCGGCTTCGTTCAGCTGCTCAACCGGCGGAACGTCGGTATCGACTGACCCGCGAATGCGTTCTGCGGTAACGACAATTTCACCCGATGTGCCTTCTTCCACGGGCATGTCTTCATCGTCTTGCGCGATGGCAATCGTGTTGCCGGTGGCCTGTGCATCTACGGCTGCCATGGCGGGCATCGCAGTCGTAGCAAGCAGGATGATGCTGAACGGGAAAATTTTCATTGGGGGGAGAAACTCAGTTTATAGTGTTAAAGCACGGGTTTCATAACGCATTACAACGTTACGCAAACCTGAACGATGTAGCATTTTGTCGCAATAGCGTGAATATACTGTAGCGCTTCCCTTTTTCCAACATGTGGTTTAAAGGCGCACCAAGTTTGGATTTTTGACGATTTAAGGGGCCGAATGGCAAAAGAAGAATTACT
>NZ_JBIICH010000153.1:0-4355 GCF_044239005.1 Sphingorhabdus sp.
CCCCTGTGACTTCGCCGTCGATCAGAACGATGCGCTTATCGCCCTTCGCAACGTCGGGCAGGAATGGCTGCACCATATGCGGTTCGGGCCATGTCGAATTGAACACCTCAAACAGCGCGCCGACATTGCTGCCATCGGCTTCAATCCGGAAAATGGCCTTGCCGCCATTGCCATGGAGCGGCTTTACGACAATCGCGCCATGTTCCTTTTGAAACGCGCGCACTTCATCGAGTGAACGCGTAATCAGCGTCGGTGGCATGAACTTGCGATAATCGAGCACCATGACCTTTTCCGGCGCGTTCCGCACGCTGGCGGGGTTGTTGACCACCAACGTCTCATGCTCGATGCGTTCGAGCAAATGGGTCGCGGTGATATAGCCCACATGAAATGGCGGGTCCTGCCGCATCAGCACAACGTCGATGTCGGAACCCAAATCAATGCGCTGTGGCGCACCGAAGCGATAATGCGCGCCATCGACGCGTTGGAGGTCATGCACGGGATGTGCGAGCGCGGTGAGCCGGTCATTGGCGTCGAGCGTCAATGACATCACATCATAATGCCAAATATCATAGCCGCGCGACTGGCCAGCAAGCATCAGCGCAAAGCTGGAGTCGCCATGAATATTGATGCCGTCCATCGGGTCCATCTGGACCGCCATTTGTATTGCCATTTGCTTGTCCTTATCCGTGCCAGACGTTTGGCAGATGGTTCGGCCAACGCCATGGCGCAACCATAATCACGTCTATCTGCATATTTTCACATTCTTTTCCATATTTCGGGAGCAGAATTTCCGCCGCAGCTGCAACGCGGCGTAATCTGTAAGCGTCAATCGCGGTGGCGAGGTCACGCACATTTGCGCGCGCTTTTACTTCGACGAACGCAATGGTTTTGCCGCGCCGCGCGATCAGGTCAACTTCGCCGCGCGGTGTTTTCACGCGCATGGCAACGACCCGCCATCCCTTTAACCGCAAAAACCAAGCAGCAATGGTCTCGCCCCGCCGCCCCAATTTTTCTGCGGCCAACCGGTTCACTGCGACTTCAGTTGCGTAGCGCGCGCATAGACGTCGCTGCGCTCCAGCCCGAAACGCTTGGCAATGACGCCAGCAGCTTTGGCGGCGGACATGGTTTCCAGTGCTTCGCGTAACGCTGCGTCCACATCGCCGGTGTCATAGGCAACGCCATCCGCCGGCGGACCGATGATCAGGACGATTTCACCCTTTGGCTCTTGCGCAGCATAACGCGCGGCAAGTTCGGATGCGGTGCCCGTTACAACCTCTTCAAATTTCTTGGTCAGTTCCCGCGCGACGGCGACTTCACGGTCGCCATAGGTCTCCGCAATCGCGGAAAGCGACGCAGCAAGACGCGGCCCTGCCTCGTAGAAAACCAACGTCGCCTTTACCTGACCCAGCTCCTCCAAGGTTTCGACACGTGCCTTGGCTTTATTGGGAAGAAAACCGGCGAACAAAAATCGATCCGTGGGCAAACCGCAAATCGACAGCGCCGCCGTTACCGCGCTTGCACCGGGGATGGTATATACCGGCACGCCTGCCGCGCGTGCGCTGCGCACGAGCTTGTAGCCGGGGTCTGAAATCAACGGCGTCCCGGCATCCGACACCAACGCAACCACCGCGCCGCGCGCAGCGGCGACCAGTGACTCGCGCTCCGCCTCGCCACTATGGTCGTTATAGCGCCGCATCTTTTTCTTCAGGCCAAGATGGTGCAGCAATTTACCGGTTACCCGGCTGTCTTCTACTGCCACAATTTCTGCGGCTTCCAGCAGATCAATCGCCCGTTGTGACATATCTGCAAGGTTGCCGATTGGTGTCGCAACGACATATAAGCCCGACTCGAACATCATCTGATTTATATGCTTCTACCCAAGGGAACATTCATGAGCGCAACCAATGCAGCAAGCGGCGCAACGCCGCAAGCTTTAGCAGGACAGATCAAAAAGCTGCTGGTTTTGGCTTCGGTCGTTTTGCTCGCGGCCTGCGCCACCGCCCCGCGTGGGGGCAAAGGACCACCACCTGTGGTGTCCGAGGACGCGCTGGACGGCATGCACCGCGTGGCGTTGCTTTTGCCGGTGACGGGTCCCGACGGCGACGTTGGCCAATCCATCGCCAACGCGACTGCGCTTGCACTGGCTGACACCAAAGCAACCAACATCCGCATGATCACCTATGACACCAGCACCGGCGTCGCCGCAGCGGCAAAGCGCGCGGTCGCCGATGGAAACAAGGTCATATTGGGCCCGTTGCGTGGCGACGATGTTGTGGAGGCCGCCGCAGTCGCGCGCACCGCAGCTGTGCCCATCATCAGCTTTTCCAACGATGTCGGTGTTGCCGGGCAAAATGTATTCTTACTCGGTCATTTGCCCAATCAATCCATCGACCGCGTTGTCCGCTACGCCCGTTCGCAAGGCTATAACCGCATTGCAGGCGTCGTTTCGACCAATGTATATGGCCAGCGTGCGCAATCGAACCTGACCTCTGCAGTGCGCAGCGCAGGCGGCACCCTTGTTGCTATCGAAGAATCCGATGGGACGACATCTTCTGCGGATGCAGCGGCGCGCCGGTTGGCAAAATTGGGTCAGATTGATGCTGTCCTGATTGCCGATAGCGGCCGTGCCGGCGTTGTATTGGTGCCAGCGCTTCGGCGCAACGGGATGCGCAATGCAAAAATTCTCGGCACCGATTTGTGGAATATCGACGGTTCATTGGCAGGTAGCCCGGCCATGTATGGCGGTTGGTTTGCGAGCGTCTCCGACACGCTATATACCCAATATGCCGCCAAATATCGGGCACGGTTTGGCAAGGCGCCACTGCGCCTCTCAAGCCTTGGCTATGATTCGGTGCTTTTGATCGCGCGGGTGGCGCGTGACTGGCGTCCGGGGACGAAATTCCCCATGGCGCAACTTACCGATCCGCAAGGCTTTATCGGCGTTGATGGCGCATTCCGCTTCATGCCCAATGGCCTCACCGAGCGCATGCTTGAGGTGCAGGAAATTCAGTCGGGCAAGTTCGTGACAATCAGCCCCGCACCGACGCAATTTGTAAAGTAACGCGGCAGATCAAGCCAGGAACTTGTCCGGCGAACGCAAGTTAGTGGCGGCAATGCTCATTATGGACATGGCCGCCGCCCATTTTGCGGGCTTTCTCAATTTTCTTGAGCACCATCTGACGCTTTAGCCGCGACAGGTGATCAATGAACAAGATGCCTTCGAGATGGTCCATCTCGTGCTGAAGACAGGTCGCCATTAGGCCGGTCATTGTCTCTTCATGAAATTTGCCATCAAGGTCCTGCCAGCGTGCACGGATTTGCGCGGGGCGTTCGACCTCTGCATATTGGTCAGGCACCGAAAGGCAGCCTTCATTGTACAGGCTGTGTTCGTCCGACGGATCCAATATTTCCGGATTCACAAATACCCGTGGGTTGCGCACGGGTGCGCCCCCTTCGCCTTCTTCTTCCTGCAAATCGATGACCAACAGGCGCTTGGGAACCCCGACCTGAATAGCGGCCAGCCCGATACCGGGCGCGGCGTACATCGTTTCGGTCATGTCATCGACCAGCGTTTTCAAATCCGCGTCAAATGTCTCGACGGGAGTCGAAATGGTTTTCAGCCGCGGATCGGGCACTTCAAGAATAGGTAATATCGCCATGGGTCGCAGATAGGGACGGTCGTAAGATAAATCAACCGACTGGGCGTCTGGCGCGCAATGCTTGTGCTAACGTGCCATCGTCCAGATAATCAAGCTCTCCGCCCACAGGCACGCCATGCGCCAACTGGGTTAAGCGCACCGGAAATTGCTCAAGCCGTTCCGCGAGATAATGCGCGGTTGTCTGCCCCTCCAGCGTGGCATTCATGGCCAAGACGACTTCATCAACGCCGCCCGCGGCAACGCGGGCAACCAAGCCTTCGATGTTCAAATCCTCCGGCCGAACGCCATCCAATGCGGATAAACGGCCACCCAGGACATGATATTTTCCGGGAAATAACCGCGAACGATCCAGCGCCCATAAATCGGATACGTCTTCGACAACACAGATGGAGCGGATGTCGCGGCGCGGATCGACGCAAATGCCGCAGGGGTTGCCGGTATCGATATTCCCGCACGTGCTGCAGACGACCAGCCGTTGTTCGACCTGCTCCAACGCACGCAAAAGCGGGATCAAAACGCTTTCACGCTTTTTCATAAGGTGCAGCACAACCCGCCGTGCCGAGCGTGGACCAAGTCCGGGCAATTTCGACAATGCCTGTGCCAATGCGTCTATTTCTTGCGATGCCATGCTGCGGGTCTTAGGGGGCTTTCGAACAAAGGAAAAGTGACGATGCGTCTTGCCTTCATGGGAACACC
>NZ_JBIICH010000154.1:0-4314 GCF_044239005.1 Sphingorhabdus sp.
GGCTCCCACCCTCCCCTAACCCCTCCCGCTTGCGGGAGGGGAATATTAAGGAGACCTTTTCATGCCCCGCAATTACGACATCGCCGAACTTCGCCGTTTAGACATCGCCCACCATTTGCCCGCGCAAGCCGATTGGCAGGAAATCGAAGACCTGGGCGGCAGCCGCATCATCACCCATGCTGAAGGCTGCTATATCCATGATGGCGACGGCAATCGCATTTTGGACGGGATGGCTGGCCTGTGGTGTGTCAACGCGGGCTATGGCCGCGATGAGCTCGCTGAGGTTGCGCGCGAACAAATGCTTGAGCTGCCATATTATAACAGCTTCTTCAAAACCGCGAACGCACCTGCCATCTTGCTTGCCGAAAAGATTGCGGGCCTGACTGGCGGCCGCCTGCCACATGTATTTTTCAACAGCTCCGGCTCCGAAGCCAATGACACCATATTGCGGATGGTGCGCCATTATTGGCAGGTGAAGGGCGAACATAGCCGCACCATCGTTATCAGCCGCCACAATGCCTATCATGGCTCCACCGTGGCGGGCGTCAGCATGGGCGGAATGAAGGTCATGCATGGTCAAGGCTTCCCTGCCCCCGGCATCTTGCCGATGGCGGGTATCGAACATGTCCGCCAGCCTTATTGGTACAATGAAGGCCGCGACATGACGCCCGAAGATTTCGGCACCGCATGCGCGCAAGCCATTGAGGACAAGATATTAGAAGTAGGCCCGGAAAATGTCGCCGCCTTCATTGGTGAGCCTTTCCAGGGCGCAGGCGGCGTTATCATTCCGCCAGCCAATTACTGGCCGCAGGTGGAAGCAATCTGCCGCAAATATGGCATATTGTTGGTGTGTGATGAGGTTATCTGCGGCTTTGGCCGGACGGGCAATATTTGGGGCCATGAAACCGTTGGCGTAAAGCCCGATATCATCGCCATGGCGAAGGGGCTGTCATCGGGTTACATGCCGATTTCCGCTGTCGCCGTGAGCGCGGAGATCGTCAAGGTCATCAAAACCGGCGGCGATTTCGTCCATGGCTACACCTATTCCGGCCACCCCGTCGCATCCGCCGTCGCCTTGCGCAATATCGAGATCATGGAGCGCGAGGGACTGTTTGAGAAAGTCCGGAACGAAACGGGCCCCTATCTTGCCGAGAAGCTGGCGACATTGAGCGACCACCCTCTGGTCGGCGAAGCCCGCTCGGTTGGCTTGCTGGGCGCGGTGGAGGTTGTTGCCGACAAGGCCATAGGCGCGCGTTTCGGCGGGGCTGAAGGCACGGCAGGACCATTGGTGCGCGATATCTGCATCCGTAACGGCCTGATGGTCCGCGGCATCCGCGACAGCATCGTAATGTGCCCGCCATTGATTATCACGCCGTCGCAGATCGACGATCTGATTGGCATCATTCGCACGTCACTGGATGAAGCCGAGCCGAAGCTGCGCGCGATCGGGTAGATTATTTAGTCCTTCTATTTCCGTCATGCTGAACTCGTTTCAGCATCTTACTTTCGGCGGCCGATAAGTAAGACCCTGAAGCCGAAGGCGTGCAGCGCACAAACAAGTTCAGGGTGACGGGTCTGGATGATCAGCACTACGGTAAGTTGTTCACGCTAGACAAACCACATCCAATGCTTACCTTGGCTCCATGAAATCCAAAATGCTTCAGCGCGCCCTCGCGGCGGCCATCACCCCCGCCCTGCTTCTTCAGTTTGCGCCTGCACATGCGGCAGCGCCCGTTGCGGCGAAGCCCAAGCCACCTATTCTCACATGCACGACCACGACACCAGAAGGCCTGTCCTATACCGTGATTAAGGCCGGCAAAGGGGAACGCCCGAACGCTGAATCGCGCGTCATGGTCAATTATAAGGGCATGCTGACCGCTGACGGCACCGAGTTTGATTCCGGGCAAGGCGCACAGTTTCCCGTTGGCGGCGTCATCCCCGGTTTTGCGCAGGGCCTGCAATTGATGCAGGCGGGCGGCAGCTACCGTCTCTGCATCCCGTCAAAGCTTGGCTATGGCGAGGCAGGTACCGGCCCCATCCCCGCCAATGCAGATTTGGTGTTCGAAGTTGATTTGCTGTCCTTCAAAAATCCAGCGCCAAAGCCCATCATTCCCGTGGCAGAACGCAGTTGTTCGCAAACCACGGCAAGCGGACTGGGCTTTGACCTTATCAAGGCTGGCACCGGCAAGAGCGCGACGGATAGCGACATGGCGCTTGTTGACTTCACCGTTTTTGACGCCAGCACCGGCGTCGTGCAGCAGCAGCGCGAATGGGAAAAAATTCCGTTGAGCCAAGCGTCGCCCGTGTTCGGCGAGGGGCTAAAAATGATGCAGACAGGGTCAACCTATCGTTTTTGCATGCCAAAGGGCGCCGATTCCGGTCCCGAAAGCAATATCATCGTGACCTTGTTGGATGTCCGGCCTGTGCCAACCGCTGACAATTAAGGCCGGTCGCGTTGGACGGGCTTTGCGTCTAGCTTAATAGGACCACGGGGCTGTCCGCACGCCAGTGCATGCTGACCTTGTCATCCCATGTGAAATCCTCTTGATCATGGCGAGACAGGTTCGGGCGGCTGACGCGGATCATCTGTCCGCCCTCCAGCTGGATTTCATACAGCGTGATATCGCCGAGATAGCTCATGCCCTTAATCGTCCCGCGCGCCAGGTTGTGGCCATCGGGCGCGTCTTGGGCGGCGGCGCGAACGGCTTTGCCTTCGCCGGGCACATGCAGGTAAATCTTTTCCGGACGCAGCGCGACCCAGACGTCGGCGCCATGCGGACCGGTGACACCATGATTGAGGTATATCTTGCCGAGGCCGGGGCAATCGACGGCGGCCTTATCCGGCTCGTCCAGCGTCAACTTGCCCTCGAATATGTTCACCGAACCCACAAAATCGGCAACGAACCGGTTTGCGGGATATTCATACAGATCAGCTGGCGGCGCGAGCTGCGCAACTTCGCCTTTGTTGATGACGGCAACCCGGCTTGCCATCGACAATGCCTCATCCTGATCATGCGTGACGGTGACAAAGGTAATGCCGACCTTGTCCTGCAGATCAGCCAATTCAAACTGCATTTGTGCGCGCAATTTGGCATCTAGCGCCGACAAAGGTTCGTCGAGCAACAGCACCTTTGGCCGCATCACTAGGCTGCGCGCGAGCGCAACACGCTGGCGCTGCCCGCCCGACATCTGGTCCGGCATCCGGTCTTCAAATCCGCCCAGTTTCACCAGTTCAAGCGCCTCGGCAACGCGGTCGCGAATCTCGCCCTTTGATACGCCAGCTATGCGCAGGCCATAGCCGACATTGTCCGTGACGTTCATGTGCGGAAAGACGGCGTAGCTTTGGAATACCATGTTCACGGGCCGCTTGTTCGGCGGCACAAGGCTCATATCCTGCCCGTCGATAATGATCTGCCCCTCGGTCGGCATTTCAAAGCCGGCGATCATCCGCAGCAACGTGGTTTTGCCGCAGCCGGACGGTCCCAACAGCACGAAGAATTCGCCTGCGAGAATATCCAGGCTGATATTATCGACGGCGGTCACCTTGCCAAAGCGTTTGGACACGTTGCGGATTTGAATGATGGGCTGTTTGGCTTGGGTCATAAGCATGATCTCTAATGGGTTTCCGCAATGCCCTTCACGCCCTGCAGTTTCAGCGCGATGAAGGTCAGGATGACAGTAAGGAGGATGAGGATCGTCGACGCGGCGTTTACCTCTGGCGTGACCGAGAAACGGACCATCGAATATACCTTCACCGGGAAGGTAATCGTGTCCGGACCGCTGGTGAAAAAGGTGATGACGAAATCATCGAGACTAAGCGTGAAAGCCAAAAGCGCTCCCGCCACCAACGCCGGCCGTATGTGCGGCAGCAAGACATCGCGAAACGCCTGCCATTCCGTCGCGCCAAGGTCTTTTGCGGCCTCTTCCTCTTCTTTGTTAAAACTCGCCAAGCGCGCACGCACAACCATGGCAACGAACGGGAAGCAAAACGTAATATGCGCAATCGTGATCGCCGAAAGATTGAGCGGCCATGGCAAATCGGTTGGCCAGTCGACCTTTGCAAAAAAGATCAGAAATGCGACGCCCAAACAAATCTCAGGAACAATAATCGGCAGGGACATGGTCCCTTCAACCAGCCCCTTGAACGGAAACCGGAACCGCCAGAGCGCAACCGCGGCAAGCGCACCAATTACAAGGCTGACGATCGTCGCAAGCGCCGCGATGGTGAGCGAGTTGACCAACGCCTCCACCAGACTGTCGTTGTTCAGCGCTTTCTCATAATATTTGAGGGTAAAGCCCTTCCACACGACATTG
>NZ_JBIICH010000155.1:0-4260 GCF_044239005.1 Sphingorhabdus sp.
GCTTCCTGACCATGCGCACCGATCGCCACCGGCACGCCAAGCTTGGCAAGCTTATGTGCCTCACGCGCGCTGTTGTCGTCGACATAGTCTTCCTCAGGCGCGATTTCGCGGCGTGCATTGTTCGCCGCAAGCTCGGTCGGCGGATAATGCTTGGCCATCAACGGATGACGGAACACATCGGTATGTGCACGCCAATAGGGATCACCTGCTGGGCCGCCATAGGTCACGACAAGGGTCGGGGTGTACCCCACCTTCGATTTCGAGAAGAACTGAAGCACGTCGCCGTAGAAAATGTCGAGCGGGACATTGTGTTCAACGGTGGTGTTGCCATCGGCAATCAGGTTCATGTCCATGCCGAACAGCGAACCGCCTTCGGCGACCGAACGCATATTTTCCTGAAGCGCGGCGGCAACAACTTGCTGACGCTGTTCACGGCGCGGCTGGTTATAGTTTTTGACGCTGTGCGCACCTTGCGCCTTCAACCGCCGGACATGCGCGAGGGCATCATCAAGGCCATTGATTTCGGCATACACATCGGCGGCCTTTGCGCCGTAGACAATCTCGCCGGTGGAGAAAGAACGCGGCCCGACAATCAGGCCCGCGCGCTGCATTTCCACCGCCGGGAAAACCGTCGCGGCGCTGCTCGATGGATCATGCCGCGTGGTGATACCCATGGCGAGGTTGAGCATATTCACCCAGTTTTGCTGCGGGGTCATTTCATCGACACCATGCGGACCATGGGCGTGGGCATCCACAAGACCCGGAATGATGGTCTTGCCGGTAACATCCACAGTCTTTGTGCCCGCAGGGATGGGGAAGTCTCCCGCCTTGCCGACGGCTTTGATCCGGTCATTTTCTACCAAGATGACGGCATTGTCGATGATCCCGCCATCCTTGTCCGCCATGGTCACGACACGCGCGCCGGTGAAGGCGACGAGGCCAGTTGGACGGTCCGACTTCACCGTCATCGACAGCGAAATGCCGTCTTTCGGCGGCGCAAACTTGACGGGCTTGGCGTCTTTCGCAAGCGGGCCATTGGGGTAAAATGCGCTGGTTTGTGCTGTGTAGAGCGTAGGGCCGAGTGCCCAATGCAATGCATCGCCATTGCGGCTCCAATGCATATAATCGGCGCCGCCCTTGCTAACCTTCACCACGGGAAGCGCGCTGCCCGACGACGACGCAGTGACTTCCTGCGTGCCGGGCATCAATGGCATTACAAATGCTTCATAGTTTTGACGGAAGGCAAAATTGTTGCCGTCTGGCGATACTTCATAAATGGTCGTCAGCTCGCCGCTGGCATGATTGCGCTTGGCTTCACCGTTCAGGTCGACACTGACGAGCAGGCGTTTGTTGGCACCGGATTCGGTATAGAAAATCCGGTCGTTGCTGGCGGCGAAATGCGGCGTGGTTCCTCTTTCGGTAACGCGAACAGCATTGCCGCCTGTCGTGGCTATGCGGTAAATGCCCGGCTGATCCGAACGCAAGGGCGAGGTTAGGCCGCCGCCTTCCTGCTTTTCAAATACGATCGTCTTGCCGTCTGGCGAAAAGCGCGGACGCGCATAATGGCCGGATTGCGCCGTCACATTTTTCGCCCTGCCGCCCGCTGCGCCCACGACCTGAATGTGGCCAAGGCCCTTATCGGTCCAGTTCACAAAGGCGATGGTCTTCCCGTCGCGCGACCATGTGGGATATGCTTCCATCGCGCTGTCAGATGCGGTCAAGCGCTTTGCGGCCCCGCCTGCCGCAGGCTTGACCCACAACTTACCCATGGTTTCAAACAACACGGTCCGGCCATCGGGCGAAGTAACCACGCCGCGCGGCATATGCGTCTGGAACTCGGCAGGTGCCACTTCAATCGGCGGGCGCGGCGGGTCGATGACATCGCGTGTGTCGGAAATGCGGAACGGGATTTCGCTCGATGCACCGCTCGGCCAATCGACCTTGCGCATCTTGCCGCCTGCCCAGAAGTAAATGGTCTTGCTGTCGGGTGACCAATCCATGTTCGGATAGACACCAGTGACGGCCCATGTTTCCTGCACATCTTGGTCGAGCGCATCGTAGATCTTGCGCTCTTCGCCGGTGTCCAAATCTTTCACATAGAGTTTGGACTGGGTCCGTTCGCGGCGGACGAAGGCGATTTTTGTGCCATCGGGTGAGGGCGTTGGGCGCACCGAACCGCCGACACCGGACACGGCCGTTTCGGTTTTGCCGGTCTCAATCTCATAGCTTTCAATGTCGAACAGCTGACCGTTGGAATCCTGCGCATATTGGAAGATTGGTCCGGGCGTGATGTTGCGCGTGTAATAGATATGCTTGCCATCGGGCGCAAAGATAGGCTCGCCCAATTCCTTCTGATGTTGGTCATTGGGCTTCTTGACCAGCTGAACCCCTGCGCCGCCCGACACATGGTAGAGCCAGACTTCGCCAGTACCCAGCGAACGACCCGTGGTGAAATGCTTCTTGGCGGCGATGAAGCGACCATCGGGGCTCCAGCTTGGTTGATTGAGCAAGCGGAAATCCTCTTTGCTCATCTGCCGTTTGTCGGAACCATCGCGGTTCATGATCCAGATATTGTCGCCGCCGCCCCGGTCGGAGGTAAAGGCAATGCGCGTTCCATCGGGGGAAAAGCGCGGCTGGGTTTCGAAGGGCAAGCCTTCGGCAATGCGGGTCGGCGTGCCGCCGGTGACGGGCATGGTATAGATGTCACCCAGCAGATCGAACGCGATGGTCCGGCCATCGGGGCTGACGTCAAGGTTCATCCACGAACCCTCGTCAGTATCAATCGCGATCTGGCGGAGGGTCAAGCCGGGAGGGGCTGCGACATCCCATTTCGGCGCCTTTTCTTCCGCGGCAGCGGCCGGAGCAACCGGAGTAGCAGCTTGGGCAAATGCCGATGCCGGAATGGTCGCTGCACCCAGCAGCAAGATGGTCTTCAGATAATGTGTCATTTTTGGGGCTCCCCTGCCGTCTTTTTTCCTTGCTGTCATGCCTAGCGGGCAAGGGCAAGTGGGAAGCCGCAGCTTCGATGGGGAACGGGTTATTTTCTACGAACGACGGGGCGGTTTCCGCCGTGCCACGCCGCAGAGGGGCCATCGTTACAATTGTTCACTTTACGGAATGGGGGATTGAGGCGACTGTTAAACATCGTTTTTATGACGCACTTAAGCGGCCAAGGTGCCGTAAAATGCGTGTGTTAGAGTGCGCCGCGACGTCTTCGCCTTCAGGAATATGGGCGCTGTCGACGGCCAAAGGAGGAGAATGAAGATGAAAGCTTTGTACACGATCCCGGCCCTGTTGCTTCTCGTTTCCGGCTGTTCCGGCGGTGAAACGCCCGCCGCTCCGATAGATATCAAGGCCATCGAGGCGGCAGCGCACGATGGCTATGTTGCGGCCATTAACAGCAACAATGTCGACACGCTGATGGAGGGCCTGACCGACGATGTCGTTCTTCAGGCACCCGGCGCGCCAGAAATCATCGGCAAGGCCGCGGTGCGCGAATGGGTCGGCGGATATTTCGGCGCTTATGAAACGAAGTGGGAAAAAACGTCGCTTGGCTTCACCGTCACCGGCGATTTGGCCGTTGAGCGTTACACATACAAAGCCACCGACACCGACAAGAAAACCGGCGCAGTCACGACCGACATCGGCAAAGGGATCAACGTTTTCCGGCGCGGTACCGACGGCAAATGGCGCGTGGCGATTGACGGATGGAGCTCCGACAAACCCGCATCATAACGGGCACGCAGAGGCGCAGAGGGACGCCCTTATATTGGCGTAACGAGCGGCTTTTCCATCATCGCGCGTTGGAATAGCTGATCACCGATCTGGACAATCTGATGTTCGACAACTGAAAAGCCGACCGCGGCAACGCGGCGCTAAGCGACTTTGGCGCTGTGCTTATGCGTTGTGTGCGGGAGTAGGATTTATGCGCTTCGCGCATGGTCTCCGCAATGGCTTTGCCATTGCTCCGGCTGAATGAGGTGAAAATCCACAATCCACCACAGCCAACAAAAAAGGCCCCGCGAGGGGGCCTTTTTTGTTGGTTGCGGGAGTAGGATTTGAACCTACGACCTTCAGGTTATGAGCCTGACGAGCTACCGGGCTGCTCCATCCCGCGCCACCAAAATGCCCTATATTTCAACGGGGCAAAAACGAAAAAAGGCGGACATCCGTCGAATGAACGACAGCGGTCCGCCTTTTGAATTATGAATGGGTTCTTCCAATGCACTTATATCATGAGCGCCGGCTGCAATGCCTGGC
>NZ_JBIICH010000156.1:0-4255 GCF_044239005.1 Sphingorhabdus sp.
CACTCGGGGCGATTTTCCGACACGAGCATGACCCGGTCGCCCTTTTCCAGCCCAAGCTGGCGCAGCGACTTGGCAAAGCCCGCAACCTGGCGCGCGACCTCAGCCCAGCTTAAGGATTGCCACGTAGTATCATGTTTTGCCCACAAAAACGGGGCGTCACCGCGATACCGCGCACGCGCAAAAAACATGGTGACGAGGTTGGGGAAGCTGTCAAAATCGTCGAATTGCTCGGCAGCCACTTATTCTCTCCTAAACAACATTTTGCGGTCCATTATGGGACTCTGGAAAATTACGCTAGCGCGCCAATGCGTAAGGCGCAACGGGCCGTTAGCGTTAACCGACATCCTCAGTCGGTGCCTCATCAACCAATCGCGGTTCGGTCACTGTCACCTTACCCTTGGCATCGATAGTGGCCGATGTCCCCTCGCTGCGTGGGTCGGAAGCCCCGGTCCAGCTGCCGCCGACACGCTGCGCGCCGTTAACTTTTGAACCCAGATCGACAGGGCGTACCGTCTGTCCAAATTTGGCAAGCCCGTCAGACATCGCCGAAAGCATGGTATTTTGTTCGACCTCAAGACCGCCGCCACCAAAATAGATGTTCGGCAGCGCAATCGCTTGATCAAGCGGAAGGCCGAAGTCGATGACGCCAATCAGCGTCTTGGTCACATGCATGATGATGCGTTTTCCGCCTGCTGAACCCAATGCAAGAACCGCGCGGCCATCGCGATCAAACACAATTGTAGGGGACATGGACGACAATGGCCGCTTTCCGCCCATCACGCGGTTGGCGACTGGCGCGCCATTTTTTTCGGGTGAAAAGGTGAAGTCGGTCAATTCATTGTTCAAGAAAAAGCCGCCCGCAACCAGCTGGCTGCCAAATGGCCCCTCAATCGTCGACGTCATATTGGCGATATTGCCGCTGCGGTCGACTGCGGTGAAATGCGTTGTTCCTGCCACTTCACTGGAAATGGCCGCCGTGCGCGGCATCGCGCCGGGTGGGTTCCCGGCCGGATAGTCCGTGCGCGCCTTTTCAGGGTCAATAAGCGCGGAACGCTCTTTGATATATTCGGGGTTCAAAAGCCCTGCGACCGGCACATTCACAAACGCATCATCCGCCAGATATTTTTCGCGGTCGGCATAAGCCAGCTGCATCGCCTGACCAATTAAATACCAGCTTTTGGGGCTGTTTTTGCCGGATGCTGCCAAGTCAAAACGTTGCAATGTGCCCAATATTTGCAACACCGTCGTCGCGCCTGATGAAGGCGGGGCCATGCCGCACACCACATAGACGCGGTACGGCGCGCAAACCGCTTGCTGTTCCTTTGCGCGATATTGCGCAAGGTCCGTCATGGTCATGTCGCCGGGGCTAAGCTTGCTCGTCGTAACCGCACCCACAATCTGGTTGGCGATAGGGCCGGTGTAAAATGCATCGGGTCCCTTTTTCGCGAGCAATTTTAACGTCGCGGCAAGTTGCGGATTGTTCAGCTTCATACCTGCGGTAACAGGCGCGCCGTTGCGCCAATAAATCGCGCGCGCAGCATCAAAGTTGGACCACAGTGGCTGAATACCTTTCAGCCGTGATTCAAGGGTCTTGTTGACGATGAACCCCTTGTCGGCAAGGCGGATGGCGGGCTTGAAAATCGTCGCCCAAGACAGCTTGCCCCATTTGCGGTGGGTTTCCGCCATAAGCTGGATATTGCCGGGAACGCCCACGGAACGTCCGCCCTGAAAGGCCTCCAAGAAACCGAGCGCTTTACCGTCGGGTCCGACAAAACGATCGGGTGTCGCCGCAGCTGGCGCCGTCTCGCGCCCGTTAATGGTTGAAAGCACGCCCTTTGCGCTGTCCTGATACAAAAGGAAGCCGCCGCCACCAATGCCGCTTGATTGCGGTTCAACGACGGTCAGCGCCAACATCATGGCCATCGCTGCATCGGCAGCGGAACCACCCTGACGTAACATCTCCATCCCCGCTTCGGTGACACGGGGATCGGCCGATGATGTGACGCCGACATTTTCGGCAAAAACCGGTTGAGCGGCAAGGACGAGTGCGCTGATCGCGAAGGACAATTTTTTCATGCCCGATACCTAGCCCCGTTTACACGACAATGCCAAGTCCGGATTTACGCGTCAGTCCCCACGGCGTCCGAGATATTGGCAAACCCGTCGCGCTGCAAAAGTTTCAGCAGTTGCCGGTTGATTTTCAGCGCCAGTCCGGGGCCATGATACACGAGCGCACTGTAAATTTGCACCAAAGATGCGCCCGCAAGGATGCGCGCATACGCATCTTCGGCAGAGGCAATACCACCAACGCCAATCAAGCCCAGCTTGCCCCCACTCGCCTTGCGAAAATCGATGAGGCGTTGCTGCGCAAGGTCGCGCAAGGGCGCGCCCGACAAGCCACCCGTTTCGCCTGCATGTTTCGATTGCAGGTCGGGCCGCGAAATGGTGGTGTTCGATACGATCAAGGCCGCAACACCGCGCGCCATTGCCACGCTGACAATATCGTCAATGTCGGCGGGTTGCAGATCGGGCGCGACTTTCAGGAAGACCGGCGTTGCCCGCGACCGCGCGGCCATAACCTGCGCCAATAGATCATCCAACGCAGCCTTGTCCTGCAGCGCGCGAAGACCGGGCGTATTGGGTGAGCTAATGTTGACGGTCAAATAATCGGCCAGAGGCTCCATATTGCGCACGCCGATAACATAATCGGCAATACGGTCAGCGCTGTCTTTGTTAGCGCCGATATTGATGCCGAGCGGCCCTGCCAATGCCGTGTCCGGAATATTCTGCAGCCGCGCGATCGCCGCCGCCTGTCCTTCGTTGTTGAAACCCATGCGGTTGATGACTGCCGCGTCCTCAACCAACCGGAACAAGCGAGGTTTCGGGTTACCCGCCTGCGGCAACGGCGTTAATGTGCCGACCTCGGTAAATCCAAAGCCAAGGCGCATGATCTCAACGGGCACTTCGGCATTTTTGTCATAGCCCGGCGCAAGGCCAACGGGATTTGCAAAGTGCAGCCCGGCAAAGCGTTGCTGCAAAGCCGCGTCCTGCGTTCCCATAGGCGGGATCGGCAACATTTTCAGCGCCGTAAGCGACATATTGTGGGCGGTTTCGGCATCTGCCTGAAACAAAAAGGGGCGTGCAAGTCGGTAAAACATGAGCGTGCTATTCACGAGTCGCGTGCAAGGTGCAACGGCGGGATTACGTTCATGAACCTGACCAAGATGATTTTGGCCTCAAATGTTGGAATTTTATGGGGTGGTGACGATTACATCCAATCGCATTTTACCAAACGTCTGCGCTGTCGTAGCGCGACCCAAGCGCTCCGCCGTTGAAAAACGGGCGTTCTTTTCCTGAAAGCTCCCCTTCACCGCTGCCATCGTCCCTGACGGGCCGTTCGGCGGCTATGCCTTCGGTGCATCCGGTTCTGGACTTTGCGGTTTCGCTTTGCGGCGGCGGAGATTGGCACGCAGGGCCTCACGCAACCGTTCGGCCTTGATCCGCTCTTTGTCTTGCGCGTCTTTTGCCAATTGCGTTCTCCGATCCATTTTGCCTGCCCGCGCACCCGATGCCAAATCGCCCACAAAGGCGCAAGCCGCTTGACAACAGCCCCGTCCCTTCGCATAGGCCCCACCTTCTGTGTATGCTGCTGTAGCTCAGTGGTAGAGCGCGTCATTGGTAATGACGAGGTCGGGAGTTCAATCCTCCCCAGCAGCACCAGGAAGTCCCCAATATCTTCAGCGATTTCAGACTTCTGGCTTAGAGCAGAAATTGTCGCCTAACTTCCGTTACTTGCTATCATTATTTTTGCAGATCTGCTGCAACTCCATCGGGCGATCTGCACAGCGCATCAGGTGCCGGGCAGTGAGCTGTCCGGTGCCAGCCAAGACATTCTCGCCAGCCGATGCAAGATTTCTTGAGGCTTTTAGGGCATTGCGATTGTTTCGAAACTCTCCAGCTTTTTGGTCTTTGTCATGGGTGGTTCTCCTTAATCGATGCAGCATCATGCTGCCCCACCACCCAAAGCCCAGCTAAATGCCTAGCCGGGTCTATCGCCGCCTTATGTCGGGGCGCTTGAATATGAACAGCAATGCTCGACTGCTTGGAGAAGTCGAATGGATAGTGCGCGCGATAGGCAGAAATTTAGATTAGTTGAGCACTTAGGGTCGTCATTGCGGCACTCAAAAAACTAGACGAAATTTTAGAAAAGACCCTATGATCGAAAGTGGGTGGGCAGCTGCTCGGCAGATTTCGG
>NZ_JBIICH010000035.1:0-16975 GCF_044239005.1 Sphingorhabdus sp.
TTTTCAGGCTGGAACGAAAGATACGGGCGGAAAACGAGCGCTTCGGTTTTGTCATTATCAAAAGCTAGCGCAGCGTTCTCCGCCCGTCATCTATTTTTACATGGGATTAAATGGTCAGCAGTAACCGCTTTTCGCCGGCAATCCGCAGCATTGCTTTTTGCAGCTTTTCAAATGCCCGCACCTCAATCTGGCGCACGCGCTCACGGCTAACGCTGTAAGTCTGGCTTAGCTCTTCGAGCGTTTGCGGCTCTTCAATCAGCCTGCGCTGCGTCAGAATATGCTTCTCGCGTTCATTCAGGCTGTCCATTGCTTCGGAGAGCAGGGCATGACGCATGTCGCCTTCTTGTGCGTCGGCAACGCGCTCGTCCTGCAATGGCGTGTCGTCGACCAACCAATCCTGCCACTGGCCATCGCCATCTTCGCGCATTGGGACGTTCAGTGACGTGTCACCGCCCATCGCCATGCGGCGGTTCATATTGTTCACTTCTTCCTCGGACACGCCAAGGTCAGTGGCAATTTTACGCAAGGCTTCCTGGTTCAGATCGCCATCTTCAAATGCCTGAAGGTTGTTTTTCATCCGGCGCAGGTTGAAGAACAGCTTTTTCTGCGCGGCGGTCGTGCCGATTTTGACCAGGCTCCAACTGCGCAGAATGAATTCCTGCATCGACGCGCGAATCCACCACATCGCGTAGGTCGCGAGGCGGAAACCGCGGTCTGGATCGAATTTCTTCACACCTTGCATCAATCCGATATTGCCTTCGGAAATAAGCTCGGACACCGGCAGGCCGTAGCCGCGATAGCCCATGGCAATTTTTGATACGAGGCGAAGATGTGACGTAACGAGCTGCTCGGCAGCTTTGGTATCGCCATGTTCTTGAAAGCGTTTGGCGAGCATATATTCTTGCTCAGGCTTCAAAACCGGAAACTTCCGGATTTCGCTTAGGTAACGGTTTAGGCTCGCGTCCCCCCCAAGGGCAGGTATTGTAGCCGGAACATTCTTTTTCTCAGACATGTTTTCCTCTTTCATTGTGCTTCCCACCGGGCCTCATCAAGCACCCGCTAGCAAAGCGTTCCCTTTGAAACTTTATATACGCAAATGGCTTAACAGAAGCTGCATATCCTCTGGTAAACCGCATTCGAACCGTAAAGTTTCGCCGGATATCGGATGAATAAACCCCAATGAGGCAGCATGCAATGCTTGTCGGTCGAACGGAGCCTGATCTGGTCCGATTCTGTAGGGGTTTTGTCGATTAGAATAAACGCTATCGCCGATTAGTGGATGACCGATGTGGGCCATATGGACGCGGACTTGATGAGTCCGTCCCGTTTCCAACGTGCATTCGACGACCGCGGTTTTGGAAAATGCCTCCGTCATGCGAAAATGCGTGACCGCATGCTTACCCTTGGAATCGGGCAGCACTGCCATTTTTTTACGGTTGGTCGTTGACCGGCCGATTTGCGTGCGCACCGTCCCCGCAGGTGGGGCAGGGATGCCGCTGACGATCGCGATATATTTGCGTTCGATGTCATGCGCGGCGAACAATTTTGCCAGGCCCTCATGCGCGACGTCGCTTTTTGCTACGACCAACAGCCCGGATGTGTCTTTATCGATACGGTGGACGATACCTGGCCGCTGAACGCCGCCAATGCCGGACAACTTGCCCTGACAATGGTGCAGCAGCGCATTGACCAATGTTCCGTCGCTATGCCCGGCGGCAGGGTGCACCACCAATCCAGCGGGTTTGTTGACGATGATCAGATGTTCATCTTCATAAACAACGTCGAGCAGAATATCTTGCGGGATTGCTTTGTCCGGCTTGGGGGCAGGGACATGTAATTCAAAATGCTGCCCAGACATTTTCTTGCTTCCGGCATCAACGAAGCTTTGTCCGTTGATGCGCAACGCTGCGTCAGCGATCAGGGCCTGAATACGGGCGCGCGAAAATTGCGGCAGCGCTGCTGCAAGCGCGCTGTCGAGCCTTCCTTCGCCCAAAACACCTGTAAATGTGGTATTTTCCCCAACCATCGCATACACATGGGTTATGCCCCTGCATTTATCAAGCAATGACCAGAAACAACTTCTGCATTGGGCGGCGGACGCCGGCCAAAATGAATGTTGTGGTGTGTTGCGTGGAAGGGACCAAAAGGTCATGGCCGTGGAATGGACCGCCAATGTCGCCGCCGATCCGTCACGGAATTTTGAAATCGATCCCGCCGCACTCATCGCCGTCCATAAGGATGCCAGAGCAGGCGGCATGCCGCTTTTGGGCTATTTCCATTCGCACCCGAACGGCTTGGCGTGTCCTTCGGCGTCTGACATCGCGCAGGCCGCACCCGATGGTCAGATATGGCTCATCATTGCAGGGGGAGCGGTTACCGCATGGCAACCCATCGCACTTGGCGCTCACGTCACAGGATTTACCCCCGTGCCGCTGATTGTGGAGGGTTGAATCGCGTGAAAACACAGTCCATGACCGCCATCAATATGCAAGTCAGCCCAAGGAACCATTTTTAATGTCCGACACGGAAATCGATTTTGCCAGCCTGCTTTGCTCGCGTCTGTGTCATGACCTTTTGAGCCCTGTCGGTGCCATGAATAACGGCCTTGAGTTGCTGGCCGACGAGCATGATCCGGAAATGCGGCAACGGTGCATGGATTTGCTGGCGGAAAGCGCCAAGGCTGCGGCTGATAAGCTGAAGTTTTTCCGCCTCGCCTTTGGTGCTGCAGGCGGTTTCGGTTCAGAAGTCGACCCTAAAGAAGCGCGGATGGTGATTGAGCCGCTGATAACCTCAAGCGGTCGTACGGCGTTGGAATGGGCTGTTCCTGCGCAGATGATGCCCAAAAGGGCGGTCAAAATCCTTTTAAACCTCGTGCTGTTGGCAAATGAAGCGCTGGTGCGTGGCGGCACTTTATTCGTGGGCGCTGAAGCAGGATTGAACGAGCAGGAAATTGTTATTCGGGCGAGTGGTCCGAAAATTGTCATGGATTCCGCTGTGCGTGATGCGCTGACGGGGAAGCTTGATGCCTCGATGATAGATTCCCGCACCGCTGCGGCCTGGATGGCGCACACACTTGCGCTGCAGGGCGGCGGGATGATCCAGCTCGCTGAGCCCGATGCCGAACATCTCGTCATCGGCGCACTTGTGCGCACGTCGCAGGCCTAGGGTCACGACCTATTAAATGCACCATCGCGGCGTCAAAATGGCAAAGATATCGAAGCCATTTTGGCGTCCTTCGGATTTGACCCACATTGTCCATTGCTGCGTTAGCAAGCTTGGACTTAGAACCACTAAGTCCGGCGCTTACCGCCTTGCACTGAACAATATGGCCTCAAACTGCGAAGGCGCATTTAATAGGTCCTGACCCTAAACTTTATCCGCATATAGAAGGCAGCCGGGGGCCACGCGTTCCAAAATGACGTTGATGTCATTTTTGGCGAAGGCAAAACAACCCTGGCTGCGACCAATCTTGCCCTGATCTTGAATCAGAGATTTGTTCACATACCATGCCGGATGAATAACAATCGCGCGCGCTTCGGCTTGGTCATTCTGCGGATCCAAACCAATGAGGCGGCGAGACTCGCCATATTGCCCGATATAGGTATCGCTGACGAGGTAACTGCCAGCTGATGTCGCTTCGGACCCATGAACGTTTGAGAAATTCTGGACCCATCCGCTATGGCTAGGGTCGGACCCTTTCCCATGGGCCACCAGATAGTGCGCGGATGAACCGTTCCGCAAATCCACGACGTAAAAACGAGGGTCGCGCGACGGTTTCGAAAAATCGGCAATAGCGATCAGGTCGTGATTGCGAATGCGGCTTTTATGCATGTCCAGCGCGGCTTTGGCGCGGCTGAGCAATAAAGGCGAGGGTGACCCCGCGCTGTTGCTGCCTGTTCCCGGGGCGAAAACGATATCTGTCGCCGTCGAGGGCGCAGCAAGCAAGCTGGCACCGGCGATGGCGGATTGGATAAAACGTCTGCGACCAATGATCATGACAATGAGATAGGGACGAACGTTTGCAAGCGACAGTGGCCCAGAGGCGTTTCGACGCAAAACTAGGACAGTTAACCTCATTGCCCCAAGGTTGTTTTTACCAATTGCAGCGAAATTCACATCGAATTCATCTGAGTTGTTTGCTAAGATGCCTGAAATGCAGCGTGTTGCTGTATCTTGAGGGTTTAAAGCCAATTCCATGAAATTGAACGCGGGCATCCGGATATCGCACCTCATGTGTGCGCTTGCGCTGTTCGCGAGCGTGCCCGGCGCTGTCGCCGCGCAGAACAGTGCTCCAACCGGCAATGATGTGCCCTCGAACATGCCGGCTAGCCCTGCTGTGGTCCCTGAAAACCCGGTGGTGCCGCCGGTTGTTACGCCACCCGTAATCACCCCGCCTGCAATCAAACCACCCTTCATTGCACCTGCGCCAAAGCCCGTCCCGAAAAAGGGACCAGTGGATACGCTTAAGCCCGGGCAATATGTGTGGATCCCGCAAGACCGCTATGAGGGGCCGATGAAAATCGTCGTCGTGCTGGATACGCAGCGGGTCTATGTATTCCAGAATGACAAGCTGATTGGTTTCAGCACGATCTCGTCAGGTAAAAAGGGCAAAGAAACACCCATTGGTGCGTTCAATATTTTGCAAAAAAATATCGATCACAAATCCAACCTCTATAGCAATGCCCCAATGCCTTATATGCAGCGGCTCACATGGGACGGGATTGCCATACACGGCGGCTATGTACCCGGATATCCAGCATCGCATGGCTGCATTCGCTTGCCACTAGCATTTGCGAAATCATTGTTCGCGGTCACGACACTGGATCAGGAAGTGGTGGTATTGAAGGATACATCGACGCCGGTAAAGCGGACTCCGCCCAAGCCAGAACCAATGGTTGACCCTGCGCCTGCACCCATGACCGGCGATCCGTCGGCCGACGCGTCCGTCACCCCGCCTTCTTCGCCACCAAAACCCGACACGCGCACGTAAACGCAGGCTATGTTACGCCGCGGCAGGGGTAACTTCGCCAATTGACGTTTACGCTAACGTAAAGTAGTGACGCTAGTGCACACAAGAGGGAAGGCGCCATGGAATCAATTACGCGCGAGGAAAGGCGGGCCGATGCGACCATCGATACGCCAGACGCATTTAACCGCGATTCATTCACAATCTCGGATCTTTCGAGCGAGTTTGATGTAACCGCGCGGGCCTTGCGCTTTTACGAAGACCAAGGCTTGATTTCACCCGAACGTTTGGGGCTTGCCCGCATTTATTCCAAGCGCGACCGCGCCCGGCTTGCGTGGATATTGCGTGCAAAGCGCGTCGGTTTTAGCCTTGCTGAAATTCGGGAAATGATTGACCTTTACGATCTGAACGATGGCCGCAATATTCAACGCCGCGTGACCATTGAAAAATGCCGCGACAGGATAAATCTGTTAAAGGCGCAGCGTGACGATATCGAAAGCGCTATTCACGAGCTTACCCAATTTGTTTCAACCGTCGAAAAGGCCGAGGCCGCAGACAAATCTGCCACCGCCTAATTTGATATTTCCAGCCAATTAAGGATCGAAAATGCCAAGCTACACCGCCCCCGTTCGCGATATGCAGTTCATTCTCAACGAAGTATTGGCTGTTGAACGCTTCGCCAATCTGCCCGGCTTTGAAAATGCCAGCGCGGATATGGTTGACGCGATCCTGACGGAAGGCGCCAAATTTGTAGAGGGCGTTCTGTTCCCGTTGAACCAGGTCGGCGACTTGCAAGGCTGCACCCGCCATGAAGACGGCAGCGTCACCACCCCTGATGGCTTTAAGGAAGCCTATAAGCTGTACTGCGAAGGCGGCTGGGGCACATTATCAGCGCCCGTGGAGTTCGGCGGTCAAGGTATGCCGCACATCGTCTCCATGGCGTTTGAAGAGCTTATGGCGAGTTCAAACATGGCGTTCGCGATGTATCCCGGGCTTACCCAAGGAGCGGTATCGGCGATCTTGGTGAAAGGCAGCGACGAACAGAAAGCCAAATATGCGCCGAATATGATTTCGGGCAAATGGGGCGGGACAATGAACCTGACCGAGCCGCATTGCGGAACCGACCTTGGTCTCATCCGCACAAAGGCTGTGCCCAATGAAGATGGCAGCTATGCGGTTTCCGGAACCAAGATTTTCATCTCGTCAGGCGACCATGACCTGACCGAGAATATCATTCACCTCGTCTTGGCCAAAACACCCGGCGCACCCGACAGCGTCAAAGGCATTTCGCTGTTCATCGTGCCAAAGTTTCTGGTCAATGATGACGGCTCGCTTGGCGCGCGGAACACGCTGTCCTGTGGTTCGATCGAACATAAAATGGGCATTCACGGCAATGCGACCTGCGTCATGAATTATGACGGTGCTACGGGTTATCTGGTCGGCGAAGAACATAAGGGCCTCGCGGCCATGTTTATCATGATGAACATCGCGCGTCTGGGCGTTGGCCAGCAAGGCCTTGGTATTGCCGAAGTCGCCTACCAAAATGCCGTGCATTATGCCCAAGATCGCCGTCAGGGCCGCGCGTTGACCGGTCCGCAGGATCTGGAGCAGAAAGCCGACACCCTGTTCGTGCACCCCGATGTGCGCCGCATGTTGATGGATGCCAAGGCGTTTACAGAAGGTATGCGTGCCTTGTGCCTATGGGGCGCCTTGCAAGCCGATTTGCTGCACCATGCGCAAACCGAGGAAGAACGGCAGATGGCGGACGACCTGTTGTCGCTGCTAACGCCCGTCATCAAGGGCTATGGCACTGACAAGGGCTATGAAGTCGCTACGAATGCCCAGCAAGTCTATGGCGGCCATGGCTACATCGCCGAATGGGGCATGGAACAATATGTGCGCGACGCCCGTATCGCGATGATTTACGAAGGCACCAACGGCGTACAGGCGATGGACCTTGTTGGCCGGAAGCTCGCGCAAAATGGCGGCCGGGCAATTCAGGCGCTCTTCAAGATTGTCGACGAGGAATGTGCGGCCGCAAAGGGCGGGGCACTCGCGGATTTCGCAACCCGTCTTGAAAAAGCCAGTGGCGATTTGAAGGCATCGACCATGTGGTTCATGCAAAATGGCATGGCCAATCCGAACAACATTGGTGCGGGTGCGCATCATTACATGCACATCATGGGCATCGTGGCGCTTGGCCTTCAATGGCTGCGGATGGCGGAATCGGCGCAACGTGCGCTTGATGCAGGCACTGGCAATGCGGCGTTCTACGCAACCAAATTGGTAACCGCGCGCTATTTTGCGGAGCGTTATCTGCCCGATTGCGGCGCGCTTCGTCGCAAGATTGAAGCGGGCAGTGAGGCGTTAATGGCCTTGTCGCCGGAGATGTTCGCCGCTGCGTAACCGCTCAGCCGTTTCATGCTCAGATACAAAAATGCCGGGATATTATGTCCCGGCATTTTTTGTTTAGTCGACGGGCAAAAAGTCGGGAACCGATAAATAGCGTTCGCCGGTGTCATAGCTGAAACCAAGGACACGTGACCCCGCTGGCAATTCGGGCAGCTTCTGCGCGATGGCGGCAAGTGTCGCACCGGATGAAATGCCGACCAGCATCCCTTCTTCGCGTGCGGCGCGTCGTGCGGTTTCCTTGGCAACTTCAGGGTCGACCTGAATGACGCCATCCAACAATGCGGTGTGCAGGTTGGCGGGAATGAACCCTGCGCCAATTCCCTGAATGGCATGCGGTCCGGGCTGGCCACCGCTGATCACTGGGGACAAAGTGGGCTCCACCGCAAAGACCTTCAAATTGGGCCAGGCTTTCTTCAACACTTCTGCGCATCCCGTGATGTGGCCACCGGTGCCAACACCGGTAATCAGGGCGTCAATCGTTGTATCTGCAAAGTCCGCTAATATTTCCTGCGATGTGGTGCGCACATGGACGTCAATATTCGCTGGGTTTTCAAACTGCTGCGGCATCCACGAACCCGGGGTCTGCGACACCAGTTCCAAAGCACGTTCAATCGCACCCTTCATGCCTTTTTCCCGCGGCGTCAGGTCGAAGCTGGCACCATAAGCGAGCATAAGCCGCCGGCGTTCCAGCGACATGGACTCTGGCATAACGAGGATCAGCTTATAACCCTTGACCGCCGCGACCATGGCAAGGCCAACGCCAGTATTTCCGGACGTCGGTTCAATGATCGTGCCGCCGGGTTTCAGGCTGCCGTCTTTCTCGGCTGCCTCGATCATGGCAAGACCAATGCGGTCCTTGATTGAACCGCCGGGGTTTGACCGTTCGGATTTGATCCAGACTTCGGCATTGGGGAACATGCGCCCCATCCGGATGTGCGGAGTGTTGCCGATGGTTTCGAGGATCGATTGGGCTTTCATGGATTGCTTCCTCTATATTGTGGTTCAAATGTGCGGGCGTTTTTAAGCTCGGGGAATAGCCGCGCCCACATTCCAGTGATCAATATGGCACCAACGCCGCCGAATACAACCGCGCCAACAGGTCCAAGGGCCGCCGCCGCCACACCGGACTGAAGTTCGCCCAGTTCATTGGAGGCGGAAATGGCGAGGCCAGATACCGAGCTGACGCGTCCGCGCATTTCATCTGGGGTGTTGAGCTGAACCAACGATGATCGGACATAGACCGAAAGCATGTCTGACGCGCCAAGGATGATGAGTGAGATTAACGCGACCGCCATGCCGGCGCCCATGTTCAGGAAACCGATGCGCGCGTCGCCAAAAACACGACTGCCAATTTCATGGCTTAAGCCAAATCCAATCGTTGCGACGCCAAAGACCACGACCGCCCAAAGCATTTTGGCGCCGACATTGTGGCGTAATGGCCTGATCGCGAGCATAAGCGCAACGACGGACGCCCCAATTGCTGGCGCGGCACGCAACTGGCCAAGACCATCCGGTCCGACCATCAGGATATCACGCGCATACACAGGCAGCATCGCGGTGGCACCTGCAAGTAAGACTGCAAATAGATCAAGCGTGATGGCACCCAGCAGAAAACGTTCGGACCATGTGTACCGCAGACCATCAATCATTTGCCTTATGGGGTGGATCTTTCTTTCCATACGGGGCGGATGAACTGGCTTCACACAGCTCAAGCTGACGGTGGCGGCAAACATCAAACCTGCCGAAACCCAATAAGGCAGCGACGCACTTTCGGCGAACATCAGCCCGCCTGCCGCCGGGCCAAAAACGGACCCGACTTGCCACGCGATTGAACTCAGTGCGATGGCGCGCGGCAATGACGCCGGTGGAACAATGTTGGGCGCGATCGCCGACATTGATGGTCCAACAAATACGCGGGCAACGCCGTGCATCGCAGCAAACAGGAAAAGCAGGGGCAGGGTAAGCCCATCGATATAAGTGAACCAACCAAGCGCCAGCGCCACCATCATGTCGATGCTGTTGGCCAGCCGGGCGACTGTCCGGCGTTCCCACCGGTCTGCGGCCCATCCGGCAACAGGGGTCAACAACGCAAGCGGCACGAATTGTACAAGGCCCAGCAATCCAAGCTGCAGCGATGCTTCGCGAATGGACATGCCATAGTCACTGCGCGCGATGTCATAGGCTTGGTAACCTATGACGACGACCATCCCCATCGTTGCCAGCACCGCCATAAAGCGTGCGAGCCAATAATAGCGGAAGTCAGCGATGCTGAGCGGGTGGATGTTGGGGTTCGTGTCAGACATGATGCATGCGCCTATCGGCTGGTGTTGCCCAAGGCAACGGGGAGATTTTTGATGACGCCGCTAGCGGCCTTTTCACGAGGCCAGCGATTATCCTGCATCTTCGGGCATGCCCTGATAGTCGTTGATCGTCTCGAAAATGGTGGTGAGCGCGGCCTGTTCCTCGGCAGAAATCTCCGGCTTCCACATTTCGAATAACAATATGACGCGGGTATCCGTGCTTTTATTCCACGCCTCATGTTCGAAGCTGTCATCAAAAATCAGCGCTTCGCCTGTGCGCCATTCACGTGTCTCGTTGCCGACGCGAATGGCGCAGTCGTCAGGAACGATGAGCGGAATGTGGCAAATCAACCTTGTGTTCAAAAGTCCGTGATGCGGTTGAATATGCGTTCCGGGTTTTAGCAATGACCATAAGGCAATGGGCGAACGTTTATCGATACGCGGCATCGGCGCCAATTCCAGCGCAGCCATCGTCGCCGGACAACGCGACGCGTTGGCTCCAACTTTTTCGCCGTTACGCCAGAAATAAAACGCGCCCCAGCTTGGATCGTTGATCAGCGGGTTCGCCGCCCTTGGCCGGTCACTGCTCGCCTCGACATAAGGCGCGAAGTCTTGCCCATCGGCCAACACTGCGCGCAATTCCTCTTGCATCGCCGGCACTGCATTTTCAACTTCGGCGATCCAAGGAAATTCCGAACGCTCGTAAAATTGTCGCTGCGGCAATTCAGGAAAATAAAAGCTCGAAGGCTGCTGCACGTAAAGCTGCTTTTTGCCGAGCAACATGTCGATTGCGGTGCCAACCCGTCCGTCGCGGTGCAAACCAGCTTGCTTCAGTCCATCAACCAAATGCTGTTCGAATTTCGCCTGAACGTGCACGATGAAATCGCGCGCGCGGTTCAACATGGGGTGCAGGGATGCTGGCACGTCTGGCATCGTCGCGGCTTGGTTGAGCGCTGCTTGAAAGAACGAATTTGCTGCCCGGTCATCGCACAAGCGTGCCTTTAACTCGCCCGACAAAATTAAGGCTGGCAAATGTCGCGGGTCAATTTCCAACTGACGCTGCAACGCAGCTTCCTCCGCCTTGGCATCTCCGGCTAGGCTACAGGCTTGCGCCATCATGAGCCATGGCATCTGCGCGTCCGGCAATTCCGACAACAAGCGCATTGCAGAAGCGGCGTCGCGGCGGCCAAGCGCCGCTCTTGCGTCCGATATGATTTGTGCAGCCCCCGCAGTCATGGCTTTCCATAACCGCAAAGCGATAGGCATTACCAGAGTAGATACGTCAGCTGATCGTTACAAAACTGTCCATCACCCGTTTGCGGCCCGCCTGTTCGAATTCGATCTCAAGCTTATTGCCTTCGATCTCCGCGATTTCGCCATAGCCGAATTTCTCGTGAAAGACGCGCAGGCCGATGCTGAGGTCGCTCCGCCCTTTATTGCCAAGGCTGACCGCGCTGCGGGTATTTTCCGGTATGCGCTGTGGGCGCGGGTTAAATCCGCCGGATGTGGCTGCCCGTTGCCAGCCCGGGCCACGCGCATTGCTGCGGCCTTGGTTGGCGGCCGCCAGATGCGCGAACGGGTCCGTTTGTTCGCTCCAGTTGGCACGCCAAAGTGATGCGCCGCCGGTCATGGTCTGCTCGGCCTCAATATGGTCAAGGGGCAGTTCCTCAATAAAACGGCTGGGAATGCTGCTGGTCCATTGGCCGTAAATGCGCCGGTTTGCCGCATGGATGATGGTGCACCGGCGTTTCGCGCGGGTTATCGCAACATAAGCCAGCCGGCGTTCTTCCTCCAACGAAGCAAGGCCGCCTTCATCAAGCGCACGTTGCGATGGGAATATCCCTTCCTCCCATCCGACGAGGAAGACATTGTCATATTCAAGGCCCTTGGCGGCGTGAATGGTCATGATCGTAACGCGCGCACCGGTATCGCCGCGATCATTGTCCATAACCAGGCTGACATGTTCGAGAAACTCGCCAAGCGTTTCATATTCTTCCATCGCGCGCGCAAGCTCGCTTAGGTTTTCGAGGCGGGCCGATGCTTCGGTACTGCGTTCTGCCTGCAACACCGCCGTATAGCCGCATTCATCCATGATCAGCCGCGTCAGGTTCGCTGGCGACATGTGCGCCGCTTCGTCGCGCCAGCGGGCGATATCGACCACCAAATCGGCGAGCGACTTGCGGGCCTTGCCGGTTAGCTCATCGGTTCCAACCAATCGCGCGGCGGCGACCGAAAGCGGGGCGCGCTCGGCGCGGGCAACAATGTGGATTTTCTCGACGGCTTTGTCGCCGATGCCGCGTTTGGGCACGTTGACGATACGTTCGAACGCCAAGTCGTCGGCCGGCTGGTTTACGATACGCAAATAGGCAATGGCATCGCGAATTTCGGCGCGTTCGTAAAAGCGAAAACCACCGACTATCCGGTAGTTAACGCCGATTTGTATGAAGCGGTCTTCGAATTCACGTGTTTGGTGCTGCGCGCGCACGAGTATAGCGACGCTGTCGAGGCTCTCGCCTTTATATTGCAATGCTTCAATTTCTTCGCCGACACGGCGGGCTTCTTCTGGACCGTCCCACACACCGATGATGCGGACCTTTTCCCCATCGTCGAGTTCCGTCCACAATGTCTTGCCGAGCCGGGTGCTGTTAGCATCGATGAGGCCAGAGGCGGCGGCCAAAATATGCGGCGTGCTGCGATAATTCTGTTCGAGCTTAATCGTCTTCGCGCCCGGGAAGTCTTTTTCAAAACGCAGGATGTTGGCAACCTCTGCGCCGCGCCACGAATAAATGCTTTGGTCATCGTCACCGACGCAGCAAATATTTTTGCGCTTCTGTGCGAGCAGGCGAAGCCAGAGATATTGGACGGCGTTCGTGTCCTGATATTCGTCGACGAGAATATATTTAAACTGGGCCTGATATTTTTCGAGGATATCGCGGTTGTTCTTCAACAGATTCAGGCCGTGCAGCAACAAATCGCCAAAGTCGCACGCGTTCAGGGCAAGCAGACGCGCCTGATAGAGCGCGTACATCCGTTGGCCCTTTCCATTGGCGAAAGCCTCATTATCACCAGCGTCCAAATCGGCCGGTGACTTGCCCGCGTTTTTCCATTTGTCCAACAATGCGGCAAGCCCGCGCGCCGGAAATCGTTTCTCGTCCAAATCTTCTGACTGGATCAGCTGCTTGAGCAATCTGATCTGATCATCGGTGTCGATAATCGTGAAATTGCTCTGTAGCCCGATTATTTCGGCATGGCGGCGAAGCAGCTTTGCGCCAATGCTGTGGAACGTACCAAGCCACGGCATCCCTTCCACTGCGGAACCGACCATTGCGCCAATACGCTCGCGCATTTCACGCGCGGCTTTGTTGGTGAAGGTCACGGCGAGAATTTCGGACGGCCATGCAAGGCGCGTGTACAAAATCTGCGCCATACGTGCCGTTAATGCGGCCGTTTTGCCTGTGCCCGCTCCGGCCAGCAGAAGTACGGGGCCTTCGGTGGTTAAAACGGCTTCGCGCTGCGGCGCGTTCAAACCGTCCAACCAAGGCGGCGTCGGGGCGGGGAAGGGGTGATTCACGTGCGAACGATTAGGGAACAGATCATCGAAGGGCAATGCACTTTTCCGCTTTCCTTTCGCCGCCGTCAGTGCCAGCAGAAATGCGAGACAGGAGGGACGCACAATGACAACCACCAACGCAGGTGAAGCCGCAACCGCGCCTGAACCGTCGCATCGTCGGATTCTTGGCGCGGCCATGGCCGGAACGGCTGTCGAATTCTATGATTTTTATATTTTCGCAACGGCCGCTTCGCTGGTCTTTGGCCCGCTATTCTTCCCGCAGTCGAGCCCGGAGGCTCAGTTGCTGCAAAGCTGGCTGACCTTTGCGTTGGCCTTTATCGCCCGGCCGGTTGGCGCGCTGGTATTTGGTCACTATGGCGACCGCATCGGGCGCAAGGCAACGCTTGTCTGGTCGTTGATGATCATGGGCGTATCGACTTTTCTGATTGCGCTGCTGCCGACCTACGCCGTTGCCGGTTGGATCGCGCCGGCGCTGCTATGCCTTTTGCGTTTCGGTCAGGGCTTTGGACTTGGCGGCGAATGGGGCGGAGCAGCGTTGCTGGCGGTTGAAAATGCACCCAAGGGCAAGGTCGCGCGCTATGGAATGTTCCCGCAACTCGGCGCGCCTGTGGGTTTCATCCTTTCGAACGGCCTGTTCCTGATACTTGGCCTCATACTCAGCGATTCCGATTTCCGTGAATGGGGCTGGCGCATTCCATTTTTGTTGAGCGCGCTTCTGGTCGGCATTGGTTTGTGGGTCCGCCTTCGTTTGACCGAAACGCCAGCGTTTGCCGCAGCACTGGAAGAGGCTCCGCCGCCGCGCGTTCCGATGGCAGAGGTTGTGCGCACGCACCCACGCCAACTGTTCGGCGGCACATTTGCGGCGATCGCCTGCTTTGCTATCTTCTATCTCTCGACCGCTTTCGCGCTCGGCTATGGCACAACCACATTGGGCATCGCGCGCGAGGCTTTTCTAGGCATCCAGCTGATCTCGATCCTGTTCATGGCCGCTGGTATCATTGTTTCGGGTTACTGGGCCGATCGGACCAGCCCGGCCCGGGTGCTGGCGATTGGATGCGTTGCGCTGGTTGGCGCAAGTTTCACAACCGGACCATGGCTGGGCAGCGGTGATCTGATGCTCACCGGCATGTATCTTTCGCTGCTGCTCTTTGTGATGGGGCTGGTTTACGGACCACTTGGCGCATGGCTGCCGGGGCTGTTCGCTGCGCGGGTGCGCTATACGGGCGCATCGATCTGCTTCAACGCAGCGGGGATATTGGGTGGCGCGCTGGCCCCTAACATCGCTTTGAAACTATCGGAATCAGGCCTCGAATATGTCGGCTATTATCTTGCTGCTATTGCGCTGTTCAGCCTTGCCGGGCTTTGGATGCTACGCCCGGCGAAATAGCCGCCCGTCTAGGATCACAAGACCGGCGGCAATCAACACGGCGCCGCCGGCTTGGCCCGCTGACAGCTTTTCGTTGAGCAACAGACTGCCCAGGATCACTGCGAACAAAGGCATGAGAAAGGCAACAAGCTGGGCATTGGAAGCGCCTGAACGGTCGATTAGGCGGAAGTAGAGCGTGTAGGCAAGCGCAGTGGATATCAGCGCAAGCATCAGTGCGGCTATCGTCGCATCGAGCCTGGGCATCGCCATGTTCCAAGGCTGGTCAACCAGCAGCATGATCGGCAACATCAATAGCGCCGCCATAATCGTCTGACCGGTTGCGACGGCCATTGGGGTCAGCGCGCTTTGCGAAAGCCGGCGTCCGTAAATTGCGGCAAAACTGTAAAGCAGTGTGGAGACAAGACAGGCGATTTGCGCGAGCAAATTGTGGGTAAGGCCTTTCATAGCCGAAGGTCCAACCATGACAATGATACCCGCCAAGCCGACAAGGACACCAAAAATGCGCGCCGGTGTCGCCTTTTCATCGCTGGTGAGAAAATGCGCGGCGATGACGCCCCAAAGCGGGGTTGTGGCATTTAGGATCGAGGCGTAGCCGCTATCGAGATATTGCTGTCCCCAGAAAAACAGAGAGAATGGCAGCGCGCAGTTCAACGCGCCCACAACCGTCAACAACATCCAGATGCGCGGCTCGCTTGGCAGGCGCTCCCCCATGAAGCGTATCGCCAGCATCATCGGCGGCACCGCCAATGCGACACGTGCAAAGGCAAGGGTGAGCGGCGGATAGCTGCGCAGACCGATTTCGATCATGACAAAGGAACCGCCCCAAAGAATCGAAAGTATGCCGATCAGCCACCAACCGGTGCCGTCAAGTTTTGGCGCGGCTTTCATGCCTGTTCATGATCCGGACGCAGCAATGTGATCCGTGCCTTGCCGACATTGCGCACGGTATCGACAGTGAAGCCCTTGACCTCGACATCCTCTTTGATGCTGGTCTCGACGCTAATCCATGCGGAGGGTGCGAACCATCCAAAGCGGCCAAGCTTGTCGAGCGCTACCGACCCAGCGCCACTCAAATAGGGTGGGTCCATCAGGACGATGTCCGCGGGCTTCAGGGCGCTGCCCATCGACAGTACCGATGATTTGCGGACATCGCATCGGTCTTTGCCGCCGAGCTTTGCGATATTCTTTTCAAGCGCATCAAGTGCGAGATGGTCCTGCTCGACAAAGGTGCAATGCGCCGCGCCGCGTGACAAAGCCTCAAGCCCCAGCGCGCCTGAGCCTGCAAACAGGTCGAGCACCCGCAAATCTTCGAATGAACCCAGCCGACTGGTGAGCATGGAAAACAATGTCTCACGCGTACGATCGGCGGTTGGCCTTGTCGTATCACCCTTGGGCGCCACCAACGGACGTGAACGCCACTCCCCCGAAATGATCCGCATTATTTCAATGTCTTTCGAAATTCGATGAGGTCAACGCGGCGCACTTCGCCGACAGTGCCGGGTGCAAGCTCGCCCAATACGAACGGTCCATAGCGCGTGCGGATTAGGCGGCTGACTTCGAGTCCAAGATGTTCAAGGACACGGCGCACTTCGCGGTTCTTGCCCTCGGTCAGCGTCATTTCAACCCAACCATTGCGGCCCGTCCGACGCTCCAGATTGGCGTCGATTTTGCCATATTTGACGCCTTCAATTTCAATACCGTGGATCAGCTCTTCGAGCTGTTCCTGACTGACGTCACCAAAGCAGCGTGCGCGATATGTCCGCTCCACGCCAGTTGACGGTAATTCCATCTGGCGTTTGAATTCGCCGTCATTGGTGAGCAGCAGCAAGCCTTCTGTGTTCAAATCCAAACGGCCAATGGGCATAAGGCGCGGCAGGTCTTTAGGTAGAACGTCGTAAATCGTCTTACGCCCGCTAAAGTCGCGTTCGGCCGTCAGGCAGCCTTCCGGCTTATGGAACATGTACAATTGTGTCGGCGCAGGTTGGCCCACTGCCTTGCCATCCACAGCCACACCGCGCAGCGATTTCAGCAATGTTGCAGGGGTTTCGACCTTCTCATCATTCAACGTCACACGGCCATCGGCAATCATGCGTTCGATTTCGCGACGCGACGCGACACCCGCGCGCGCGAGCAGCTTTGCGATGCGTTCTTCGCCATCCTTACGCTCCAACGCACCCTTGCTTGGCGCGGCGTTCGGGTTGGGCTTACGGACGGGTTTGCTGTCCCAACGCAGGCGCGGTGGCTTGGCTGGACGGGCAGGGGCTTTTGAAGGAGGTTTTACCATAAAGCGCCTTTGACGCATGTTGCTTCAAAAGTCACTGGCCATTCAGGAAAATGCC
>NZ_JBIICH010000157.1:0-4233 GCF_044239005.1 Sphingorhabdus sp.
TCATGGAACGCGGAACCCGCTGATCGATTTGATCTCAAGGAAATCACGCACACCAAATTCGCCATATTCGCGGCCATTGCCCGACTGTTTGTAGCCGCCAAATGGCGCCATATAGTCTTGGCTCGTGCCATTGATGCTGACACCGCCCGCCCGCATTAAACGCGAAACGCGGCGGGCGCGGTCCAAGTCACCGGTCTGCACATAGGCATAGAGCCCATATGGCGAGTCATTGGCAATCGCGATGGCCTCCGCTTCATCCTTAAATGGGATCAGCACCAGCACAGGACCAAACACTTCTTCTTGGGCAATCCGCATCTTGTTATGAACGCCCGCAAAAACGGTAGGTTTCACATAATAGCCACGGTCAAAGCCATCGGCCCGGCCTGTGCCGCCAGCAACAAGCTGCGCACCTTCGTCGATCCCGACCTGGATCAGGCCCTGTATCTTGTCATAATGTGCCTTGCTGACAACGGGACCATAATGCGGGCCCTTCTCCATCGGGTCGCCAAGCTTCGCGGCCTTCGCAACGCGGGCTGCAATCGCAACCGCCTCATCATAGACCGATTGTTCAACGAGCATGCGGGTCGGGGCGTTGCACGACTGACCGGTATTTCCGAAGCAATGCAGAACACCGCGCGTGACCGCGGCCTCCACATCACTGTCGGCAAAGACGATATTGGCGGACTTGCCACCCAGTTCCTGCGCAACGCGCTTTACGGTATCTGCTGCATTTTTGGCGATCTGAACGCCGGCACGCGTCGAACCGGTAAAGGAGATCATGTCCACTTCAGGGTGGCTGGTCAGCGCGTCGCCCACGGAAGCGCCCGTGCCATGGATCATATTGAACACGCCTTTGGGGAAACCGGCTTCCTCGACCATTTCAGCGAACAGCTGCGCAGAAAGCGGCGCCATTTCACTTGGCTTCAAAACCATCGTACAGCCCGTAATCAATGCGGGACCAACCTTGCACACGATTTGGTTGATCGGCCAGTTCCACGGCGTGATCAGCACGCAAACACCAATGGGTTCGTGCGTGACGATACCATCTGTGCCAACATCATAATCCCACGCCATTTCGCGCACGGCCTTAACCGTTGCGCGTAAATGGCCGGGGCCGCTTTCGGCCTGCGCGTCATGCGACAGATCGTACGGCGCGCCCATCTCGGTCGAAATGGCGGTTACCATTTCACCATAGCGCCGTTCGAAAATGGTAATCAGCTTTTCCACCAATGCAATGCGATGCTCAAGCGTGGTCGCAGCATATCCATCAAACGCGGCGCGTGCGGCTGTGACGGCCAATTCGACATCGTCACGGCCGCAAACAGCCACGACGGCGCAGACTTCTTCTGTAGCAGGATTAACTGCATCCACTGTTGCAGTGGACGTCGCAGGCAAAACCCACGCGCCATTTATATAAGACTTCAGCGGCGAATTAGACATATCCAATGGCTCTCTTTTGATCTTCAATAATATATTTTTCGGCGCGCCAATAATGCCACGCCGCCCACAGGCCGGTTGGCGCGAGAATAAGCTGTGCAAGACGCAGGGAATCTGCATTGCCGCCACCTGCAGCGTCAAAAAAGTCGCTGAGGCCGCCAACAATTGCCGGTGCGATAATCAGGTTAAGCACATTGGCAACAACCAACGATATAGCGACGGCCATTGCCCGCATTTTCGGTGCAGCCAGATTCTGGCACAGTGCGAATGCCGGGCCGATGTAGAAATAAATGGCCGGAATGAACAACCACCACATGACCTGCGCCACCCCAAGATCCCGGGTATAATATGCAAGAAACGACGGGATAGTGGCCAATGCCGTTACCACGGCCAACAGCCGGGCGATTTTACGTGGGTCGGTATATGTCGGACGTGCCACCACCCATGCCGTCAATAATGACGCACCAATGCCGCCAATAAGATAAATCCAGCCCAGCATGCTGCCGGCTTCGCCCTCATCCATGCCATATGTGCGCTGCATGAACAAAGGCGTGAACCACATCAGGCCCCAGCCCCAAAATGCAGACAGACCGCTTCCGGTCATCGCATGCACCGCCGATTTTTGTGACCATAGGAATTTCATCGTTTCCATGATCGTCGGCGCTTTATCTTCGGTTACGACGTCCAAACGACCGCGCTTCGGCTCCTTAATCGTTACCATGATGATCAGGGCCAGAATGATCCCGGGCACGCCCAACACAAAGAAAGCGGCGCGCCACCCGTGTAATGTCGAGACATAGCCCGCAATGTCCGAACCCAGCCACGCCCCGATGGGCGCGCCAAGTGCAAACACGGTCATGGCCATGGAGCGTCGATCGGCAGGAAAATAGTCAGCAATAATGGAATTACACGCAGGTGTGCCGCCAGCCTCACCAATGCCAACGCCAACACGCGCCAACAACAAATCGAAATATCCGCGCGTATAACCGGTAATGGCTGTCATGAATGACCAAACGGCAACAGACGCCGCCAGAAGGTTGCGACGATTGGTCCGGTCACATAACCATGACAAGGGGATACCCATGACGACATAAAAAAGCGCCAGCGGAAGGCCAAGCCATGCGGTCTCGGTATCCGTCAGGTTCAGTTCTTTGCTAATGGGTCCAAGCAATGTGGACAAAACATAACGGTCAGCGATGCTGATCGTGTACACCAGCATCATGATGATGAGGACATACCAACGCTGCCCCAGCGAGGAGACTTCATCGACACGTATTGGACCAGTCGGCGCATTGTTAGCCATAAAATTCCTCCTCAGGTTGCGGCCAGTTCAGGCCCTAGTTTTTTACGCAGCGGATCGAGAAATTCGCTGAAATTCTCCCATTGATCAACGCCGCTTTTGAAAATCGGTTGTCGCACCTGCTCCGAACTCGCGGTGCGAACCGCGCGTTCATTCTGGTGGAAATTGAGACATGCCTCTTCAAAAGGAAGGCCGCAATAGTCTAGCAAACGCCGGACCTGCGTTTCCAGATCGGCAACGACTTCCTCGTACCGGACGCGCAATATTTTGCCGGGCAACACATTATCCCAATGGTCCATTAACTGCACATAGTCAGTGTAATATTGGCCCACTTCCTCAAGCCCGTAGGTGAATTCCTGACCTTCGGCGAAGAGTTGCTTAAACCCGCTGAAACAGCATCCCATGGCCCCGCGCCGCGCATCGATAATTTTCGCGTTCGGCAAAATCATGTTGATGAGGCCGATGTGACGGAAATTGTTCGGCATTTTATCAATGAAAAAGGGTGTGCCGCCCTTGCGGTAAATTTGCGTGTCGCGGATGAATTCTTCGCCAAAGCGGGTGACGTCTTCGTGCGTCAAATCCGCCAAGTTGCCGGGATATTCGGGCGCCTCGCCAACAACGCGCTGCCGGTCAAGCCGGAAGGCCAAAGCGAAGATATTCGGGAGCTCCATCGTCCCTTCAACCTGACTGTGCGATGCAAGAATTTGCTCGAGCAAGGTCGAACCCGCACGTGGTAAGCCGACAATGAATATCGGGTCCCGCGCTGGGCAGCCTGCACCGGAAAATTTGTCAAGCAGGTCAGTGGTCACCAGCTCACGCTGCAGCTGCATTTCGTTCGACAGCCTGCTGGGATTATATTTCAGCTCCTCACGCTTCAAACGATTGCCGAGTTCATAATATTCGAACGAAGCACTATGTTCGCCGCGATCCTCAAGCGCCTTGCCCAAGGCAAAACAGAGGTGATAGCGGTCATCAAGCGCCGTCATGGGCGACGCTTGCCGTTCCCGCATTTGGGCAATCTCACTATCGTCAAAACGGTAAGTCTTGAGATTGGCCAAGCTCCAATAGGCATCGCCGCAGTCTGGCCGAACTTGATAGGCGCGGCGATAGGCAGAAATGGCATCATCCTGCCGCCCGACGGTCTTAAGCGCATGGCCGTAGGTCAGGTTTATGCCTGGATTATTTGGCATAGACCCAAGCAAGGCCTCATAAATCAGCATCGCTTCATCAAAATTGCCGACGGCCAGATTTTCATTGGCGTACAGCATTTCAAACTCAGGATTACCCGGTTCTTTTTCGCGCAGTTCCGACGCTTCGCTGAGTGCCAGTTCGAATTTCTGGCGTTTGCGCAATACTTTCACATAATCGAAATGCGCACTGACATTATCGGGCTCCAATACCTTGCAAGACTCGAGCAAAAATTCCGCTTCGTCATAGGCGTTGAATTTCATGCCGATGTCGGCAAGCAGGCGCATCGCCTCAACATGGTGACCGTT
>NZ_JBIICH010000039.1:0-16249 GCF_044239005.1 Sphingorhabdus sp.
CTGCCCGCATTGCGCAGGCAGCGGCCAATTAACCCTGGCGCGCCTTAAAGCGTGGCTGGGTCTTGTTGATGACATAGGTCCGGCCACGACGACGAATCACGCGGTTGTCACGATGGCGGCCTTTGAGCGACTTGAGAGAATTAACGACTTTCATCGGATTTACCCGTCTTTTTGATGCATAAAGCTTGAATTGAAGGCGCGCTCCTATGGGTGGGGCGGCGTAAAGTCAAGCGCGTTCGGCGCTATTATGCGATTCAGCCCCCATAGATAGCTTGCCATGATATATGACGCGCTTAAGGATAGGACCATGATGAAAACTCCCAGAATCTTGCCGCTTCTCGCGCTTTCACTGTTGTCGGCCTGTGTCGTTCCCACTGGCCCTGTCGAGGTTACGCGTTTTAACCGCGCAGCCGAAGGCGTGCCTTATGGCAAGGGCAGTTTTGGGGTTGAGGTTGCCGGCGAATCGGCGGCGGACCGATCGCTATCGGCTTCGCCTTATGTTGCGGCGGTGACGCGCGAAATGCAGCGGGTCGGCTATCGCAATCAAGCGGGTACAAGCGATATTGTTGCCGAAATACGCTTTGGCGCGACGATGATACGTCCGGATCGCCCGTCACCGGTTTCCGTGGGCGTCGGCGGATCAACCGGCAGCTATGGGTCGGGCATTGGTTTGGGCGTTGGCATCAATCTCGGCGGCGGGTCGGCAGCGCAATTGCAGACCAGTTTGTCGGTGCGCATCATCCGGCGCAGTGACCAGCTGGTGATCTGGGAAGGGACCGCGGTGCAATCTGCCAAAGCGGGCTCGCCTGCCGCGCAGCCCGGCATTGCTGCCGCTAAATTGGCCGAAGCCTTGTTTAAGGACTTCCCCGGCGTGTCTGGCGAGACTATCCGCGTTCCATAAACTTCATTGCGAGAACGAACCAAAAATGCCGATCACCGATATCAATGCTGCCTTCGACAGCGGTAACATCATAGTGCACGCCATCAATGGCAACAGCGCCACCCTTGGCATTCGCAAGGATAAGGATTCGGAGTTTGCGCAATGGTTCCACTTCCGCGTTGCGTGCGCAGCGGGCGAGGAACTTGAACTGCGCATAACGGGCTTGGAAGGCAGCGCCTATCCCGGCGGCTGGCCAGATTATCGCGCCTGCGTTTCCGAAGACCGCGACTACTGGGGCCGCGCCGATACGAGCTATGACAAAGCTGCGGACGGCGGCACCCTGACCATTCGCTACACGCCCGCCAGCGACATCGTCTGGTTCGCCTATTTCGCGCCCTTTAGCATGGAACGGCACCATGATCTGATTTCTGACGCCGCAACATGCGAAGGCGTCACCTATCGTTGCTTGGGCCACAGCCTTGAAGGGCAACCCATTGATTGCCTGTCGATGGGGGATGGCGAAACGCAGGTCTGGTTGTACGCGCGCCAGCATCCGGGCGAAACACAGGCCGAATATTGGATGGAAGGTGCGCTGGATATGCTCACCGACCTCAGCGATCCGCACACGCGGGTGTTGCTGGAAAAATGCCGGCTGCATATCGTGCCCAATTGCAATCCCGACGGCAGCTGCCGCGGACATTTGCGCACCAATTTTGCGGGCGTAAACCTGAACCGCGAATGGGCCGATCCAAGCTTGGAGCGTAGTCCAGAGGTTCTGGCTATTCGCAACGCCATGGATGAAACCGGCGTGCATTGGGCGATGGATGTTCACGGGGATGAAGCCATTCCCGCTGCATTCATGGCCGGGTTTGAAGGCATCCCGTCATGGACCGATGATCAAGGCGCGCGATATAACAATTTCATCAACCGCCTCGCCGCGCGCACACCCGATTTCCAGACCGAGCTGGGTTACACCAAAGCGGGGCCGGGCAAAGCCAACCTGACCATGTCGACAAACCAGCTCGCCGAACGTTTTGGCCCGTCGCATCAATGCGTGTCGATGACGCTCGAAATGCCTTACAAAGACACGGTGCATGGCAATGATCCCTATCAGGGCTGGTCACCAGAGCGGTGCCGCCTGCTGGCCCGCGAGTGCCTCGCGACGCTGGCGGAGATGGTGTAAGCAGTCCTTATGCGCATCATCGTGGATGATCTTTCCGGCAGTGAAATCCGCGCATTGCTGGAAACGCATTTTGCCGGGATGCTGGCAAGCTCGCCACCGGAAAGTTGCCATTTTCTGGATTTCGACGGGCTGAATGCGCCCGATGTGACCTTTTGGTCGATTTGGGACGGGGATGCGCTTGCGGGGTGCGGGGCTTTGAAAGAGCTGACGCCCGAACATGGCGAGGTCAAATCGATGCGCACGCATGCGGACCATTTGCGCAAAGGTGTTGGCGCCAACATGCTGACGCATATCATTTCGCAAGCGCGCGCCCGGGGTTATCACTGCTTGAGCCTTGAGACAGGATCGTCGGCGGATTTCGCGCCGGCGTTGGCGCTGTATGAAGCGCACGGGTTTGAATATTGCCCACCCTTTGGCGATTATGTCGAAGACCCGTTTAGCCGTTTCATGACCTTGGCGATTTGACCAACTTGCGTTAGGGCGCGGTCAAACAACGAAGGAACTCCCATGCCAAAGCTTATCCTCATTCGCCACGGACAATCCCAATGGAACCTTGAAAACCGGTTCACCGGTTGGTGGGATGTTGACGTAACCGATAAAGGCGCAGCCGAAGCGTGGGCCGCGGGCGAGTTGATGAAGGCCAAGGGCATTGCCCCTGATGTCGCCTTTACCAGCGTGCAGACACGCGCGATCAAGACGTTGAACCTTGCGCTTGAGGCGATGGGTCGGCTTTGGGTTCCGGTGACCAAGAACTGGCAATTGAACGAGCGCCATTATGGCGGCCTGACGGGCCTTGATAAGGCAGAGACAGCGGCCAAGCATGGCGACGAACAGGTCAAAATCTGGCGCCGCAGTTTCGATATTCCGCCGCCGCCATTGGAGGTGGGATCGCCTTATGACCTGTCGTCCGATCCGCGTTATGCGGGCATCAAAATTCCCGCGTCGGAAAGCCTGAAGGACACGATACTGCGCGTTTTGCCATATTGGGAGAGCGCCATTGTCCCTGAGCTAAAGGCCGGAAAAACCGTTTTAATCTCTGCACATGGCAACAGCTTGCGCGCGCTGGTGAAGCATCTTTCGGGCATTTCGGATGCGGATATCAATGGCCTTGAAATCCCGACGGGCCAACCGATTGTCTATGAACTCGACGACAATTTGAACGGTGCATATCACTATCTATCCGCGCGGTAACACTATCGTGCCGCGCGCGTGCGCGGGCCTGTGATTATCCTATTGTTGCTGGATTGCGCCTTTTGCACCACGCGGCTAAGGCCATGCCATCGAAGTTGTCAGGGGAGTGACACATGACTGACTCAGCGCCGCTTATTGGCATCATCATGGGAAGCCGTTCGGACTGGGAAACGATGCGCGAAGCGTCAGCCACGCTGACTGCGCTCGACATTCCCCATGAATGCAAAGTGGTGTCCGCGCACCGTACGCCTGAGCGTCTATATGATTATGCAAAAAGCGCGGTTGATCGGGGTCTGCAATGCATTATCGCGGGCGCAGGCGGCGCGGCGCATTTGCCGGGCATGGCGGCGTCGATGACACGGCTTCCGGTGCTTGGCGTGCCCGTGCAGTCGAAGGCGCTGGATGGCATGGACAGCCTGTTGTCGATCGTTCAGATGCCCGCGGGCATTCCCGTCGGCACGCTCGCGATTGGCAAGGCGGGCGCTACGAACGCCGCGCTTTTGGCAGCGGCGATGCTGGCCAATAATGATGCAGCGCTCGCGGCGCGGCTGGACGCATGGCGCGCGGCCCAGACCGCTTCGGTAGCCGAAACGCCGGAGTGAGACGAAGCCGATGACTGCGTTGCCCCCTGGTTCGACCATTGGAATATTGGGTGGCGGCCAGCTTGGCCGGATGCTCGCGGTTGCGGCGGCCCAGCTTGGCTATCGCTGCCATATTTACGCGCCAGCAGGGGACAATGTGGCGTTTGACGTCGCCGCGCAAAGCAGCATCGGCGCCTATGACGACCATGCCGCGTTGAAAGATTTTGCGCAGCAATGCGATGTCGTCACCTTTGAATTTGAAAATGTGCCCGTTGCACCGCTTGAAACGATTGCCGGGCTTGTCCCCATCTATCCGCCGGCCAAGGCGTTGGAAGTCGCGCAGGACCGTGATGCCGAAAAGCGCTTTGTCCGCAGCCTTGGCGGACAGACAGCGAACTTTGCCATCGCAAATGTGCCAGGTGACGTGCAGGCGGCGGTCGATGCGGTGGGTATCCCGTGCATCCTGAAGACAATCCGCATGGGATATGACGGCAAGGGGCAGCTTCGCGTCACGTCGCAGGACGATCTGGCCGATGCATGGGCGCAGACGGGTGCGCAGCCGCTGATCGCAGAAGCCATGGTCCAGTTCGATGCCGAATTTTCGGTGATATTGGTGCGCGGCCAAGATGGCGAGATCCGCTTTTGGGACAGCCCGCACAATGTGCATGTCGGCGGCATCTTGGCAACGTCGACGCTGCCCGCTGGTGCACTTGTGGAAAGCCAACAGCAAGCAGCGCGCGATATGGCGGCGGCGGTTGCGACCAAGCTTGACTATGTCGGCGTATTCACCGCCGAATTTTTTGCCAGCAGCGCAGGCCCCTTGTTCAATGAAATCGCGCCCCGCGTGCACAATAGCGGCCATTGGACGATTGAAGGCGCGGCCACCAGCCAGTTTGAAAACCACATCCGCGCGATTTGCGGACTGCCGCTTGGCAGCACCGAAACGGTGGCGGCGCGTGTCGAAATGCAGAATCTGATCGGGGATGATGGCGACGCCTTTGCACAGATTTTGGCTGACCCCGCGGCGCATCTGCATCTTTATGGAAAGGCCGAAGCGCGCCCGGGCCGAAAAATAGGCCACGTCACCCGCTTGTATCGCTAAGTTTTTCAAGGCAAAGCGGGGTTATGAATCATCCCGAAATCATCCTTGTCCTCGCCCGCGCCGCCAATGGAGTCATCGGGAAAGATGGCGGCATGCCGTGGCATCTCCCTGCGGACCTGCGTCATTTCAAACAGATAACCAAAGGGCGGCCCATGATTATGGGGCGCAAGACCTTTGACAGCCTGCCCGGCCTGCTGGATGGCCGACGCCACATTGTTTTGACCCGCGATACCGCATGGGAAGAAGACGGCGCCGAAATCGCGCATTCGGTGGCCGACGCGCTGAAGCGCGCCAATGGCCCACATGTGTGCGTTATTGGCGGCGCGGAAATCTATAATCTGTTTCTGCCGCTCGCGGACCGCATTGAATTGACGGAGATTGCCGCGCAGCCCGAAGGCGACACGTCGGTTCCGGATTTCGACATGGCGGAGTGGGAAGAACTGTCCCGCGAACACCATGATGCGTTGAACGGCGCACCTGCGTTTGATTTTGTCACGCTCGTGCGGCGGGCAAAGAACTAAGCGCGGTGTATTGGGGGACATAATGCGTAAGAAATTCTGGATTCCGCTGACGCTGATTGGCGCGGCTGCGATTGGCTTTTTCGGCTTTTTACCCGGCTATGTCGAAGGTTCGATGAACCAGATTGACGGTCAGCCGCTGATCAAGGTCAGCGATGAGGCCAAGGCGTTGCATAAGACATTGAACATCGTAGACCTGCACAGCGACACGTTGATGTGGAACCGCGATTTGGGCAAGCCTGCGGATCGCGGCCATATGGATTTGCCGCGCTTGCAAGAGGGCAATGTCGCGCTTCAGCTTTTTTCGTCGGTCACCAAAACGCCCAAAGGCCAGAATTATGACGGCAATGGTGCGGACACCGACAATATCACTCTGCTGACCTTCGCCCAGCTGCAGCCGGTGAAAACATGGCGCTCATTGGTTGAGCGGTCGCTATATCACGCGTCGAAGCGCGACCATGCGGTCACCGGATCGGACGGGAAATTGCAAGCGGTGGACAAGGCGCAGCAGCTCGATGCCTTGCTTGCCGCGCGGCAAAAGGACCGGAGCACAGTCGGCGCGATGCTGACCATTGAAGGCCTCCATAATCTTGAAGGCAAAATCGAGAATCTCGACCGATTGTACGACGCCGGGTTCCGCATGGCGGGGTTCACGCATTTCTTTGACAATGAATTGGGCGGGTCGATGCACGGCCTGAAAAAAGGCGGACTGACGCCCTTTGGTCGCGATGTATTGCGCCGGATGGAGGCGAAGGGCATGATCGTCGACATCGCGCATCTCAGCCATGCTGGCGTTGCCGAGGTTTTGGCCATGGCGAAACGTCCCGTGGTCTCCAGCCATGGCGGCGTGCAGGCGACGTGCAAGGTGAACCGCAATCTGACCGATGACGAAGTGCGCGGCGTGGCCAAAACCGGCGGTATCATTGGCATCGGCTATTGGGAGGGTGCCATATGCTCCACCGATCCGCGGGCTGCGGCCAAGGCGATGAAGCATGTGCGCGATCTCGTTGGCATTCAACATGTCGCTTTGGGATCGGACTATGATGGCGCGACCACGGTGCGTTTCGATACCTCGCAACTCGCGCAAGTCACGCAAGCGTTGATGGACGAGGGTTTCACGCCAGACGAAATTCGCGCCGTCATGGGCGAAAATGCATTGCGCGTCATCCGTGCTGGCTTGGTACCGATGGAAAAGGTCGCCACCGCGCAATGACCATTCCCCGCCTTTCTGCCAAAGACCGGACGCCTGACGCGTTGCGCGGCGGTGTCGTTGCCTTGGGCAATTTTGATGGCTTTCATTTGGGGCATCAGGCCGTTGCTGGCGAAGCGATAAAACAGGCCAAGGCAGCAGGTAAGCCAGCGATTATCGCAACATTTGATCCGCATCCCGTGCGCTTTTTTGCGCCGGAATCGCCGTGGTTCCGTCTGACGACGCTCGATCAACGCCAGCGCTTGTTTGAAGAAGCCGGTGCCGACGCGATGCTGGTGTTTGATTTCGATGCAGAGCTGGCCGCGACCAGTGCGGAAGATTTCATCGTCACATTGCTGATGGAACGTTTGGGCATTTCGGCGGTGGTCACGGGTGAGGATTTTACCTTTGGGCATAAGCGCGGCGGCAATATTGACGTGTTGCGCGATTTGGGTGGTGCGCATGGCCTAACGTCGACCGCCATGGGGCCAGTGGTCGATGATGGCGGCGTGATATCGTCGAGCCGCATCCGCACGGCGCTCAAGGATGGCGACTGCGCCACGGCCACCGCCTTGCTCACCCGGCCGTTCACGGTTGAGGGCATTGTGCAGCATGGCGATAAAAACGGTCGGCTATTGGGTTTCCCGACCGCCAATATCGACATGGGCCATTATTTGCGCCCGCGGTACGGCATTTATGCGGTGAAGGGCCGCTTGCCCGACGGCCGCGTGCTCAACGGTGCCGCAAACCTTGGTATTCGCCCGACGTTCGACCCGCCCAAGGAATTGCTTGAGCCGCATTTCTTCGACTTTGCCGAGGATCTGTATGGGCAGAATATCGAAATCGAATTCCACGCCTTCATCCGCGGAGAGGCGAAGTTTGATAGTCTCGACGCACTGATGGCGCAAATGGCGCAGGACTGCGACGAAGCCCGCCGGATATTGGGGGCAGTGTAATCACTCTGCGCGCAGGGCGATAATTGGTAGCTATACCATTTGTCACCCCCGACTTGATCGGGGGTCCATGGTCTGTCTGCGCAGTTTACGCTGACATGTCATGCCATGGATTCCCGCATTCGCGGGAATGACACACGCGTGGAGTGACAAGGAGGTTTCAATTCTCCTCATCTTTGCGCTAAGGGCGCTTCTAACATGACTGACCCTATCGACTATCGCGACACCGTTTTCCTGCCGAAAACAGATTTCCCTATGAAGGCCGGCCTTCCGCAGAAGGAACCGGGCATTCTCGCGCGTTGGCAGGCGCAGGATTTTTATGCGGAGCTGCGCAATCGCCGTCGCGGGCGTGAGAAGTTCATTCTGCATGACGGCCCGCCTTACGCGAATGGCGACATGCATATCGGCCATGCGCTGAACCATATCCTGAAGGACATGGTCGTCCGCACGCAGACATTGTTGGGCAAAGACGCGCCTTATGTGCCCGGTTGGGATTGCCACGGCCTGCCCATCGAGTGGAAGGTCGAAGAGCAATATCGCAAGAAAAAGCTCAACAAGGACGAAGTTCCCGCCGTTGAGTTCCGCGCCGAATGCCGCGCTTATGCGCAGCATTGGGTCGATACGCAGCGCGAACAATTGAAGCGGCTGGGCATCAATGCCGATTGGGACAATCCCTATCTGACGATGGATTTCCAGGCCGAGGCGACCATTGTTTCGGAGCTGTTGAAATTTGCAGAAAGCGGACAGCTCTATCGCGGTGCAAAGCCCGTCATGTGGTCGCCGGTGGAAAAGACCGCCTTGGCCGAAGCTGAAGTCGAATATGAGGATATCGTTTCGACGCAGATCGATGTGGCGTTTGAGATTTTGGAGGCACCGAACGCGCCAGGGCTGCAAGAAGCAATCGAATCTGGAATTCCGCATTTCGCGGTTATCTGGACAACGACACCATGGACGATCCCGGTGAACCAAGCTTTAGCTTTTGGCCCGAACGTTGAATATGCCGTTTATGAACTTTCGGATGGGCGCCGAATTGTAATCGCTATGGCTCCAGGCGTTACTTCTGAAACATTCACTCGAATGGGCGAGGAAGCGAAATTCCGGGGCTCGATAGGGGGTAGCCTCGAAGGCGCAATGGTCCGCCACCCGATGCACGAACTCGGCGGTTTCTTTGCCAAGCCGCGTCCGATGCTTGCGGGCGATTTCGTCACCACCGACAGCGGTACCGGCCTTGTCCATATGGCGCCTGACCATGGCGAGGATGACTTTGACCTGTGCAAGGCCAATGGCATTGAACCGGTGTTCGCGGTTGAAGGCGATGGCAAATATCGCGCCGACTGGCTCTGGCTTGGCGGTGAAGGCAGCGTCATCAATCCCAAATTCAACGCGCCTGATGGCCCCATCTGCACCGCGTTGCACGCGGCTGGCGGATTGCTCGCGGCATCGGCGGATTACAAGCACAGCTATCCGCACAGCTGGCGGTCAAAGGCGAAGGTCATCTATCGCTGCACCCCGCAATGGTTTGTGCCGATGGATAAAGCGACGGCTGATGGTACATTGCGCGAAAAAGCAATGACCGCGATTTCGGACACCCGCTGGGTTCCGGAAAAGGGCCAGAATCGTATCACCGCGATGGTCGAAGGCCGCCCCGATTGGGTGCTGTCCCGCCAGCGCGCATGGGGCGTGCCGATCACGCTTTTTGTGGATCGCAAGTCTGGCCAATATCTCTGCGACGCGGGCGTGAACGCGCGTATCATCGCGGGCATTCGCGAAAATGGCGTCGATGGCTGGAGCGACGAACGCGCACAGGAATATCTGGGCAGCGACTATGCGCTTGCCGATTATGAACGCGTCACCGACATTTTGGACGTCTGGTTCGATTCCGGCTGCACGCATGCGTTCGTCCTTGAAAGCGGACGTTGGCCTGACCTGCAATGGCCAGCGGACCTCTATCTCGAAGGCAGCGACCAGCATCGTGGCTGGTTCCAGTCCAGCCTGCTGCAAAGCTGCGGCACGCGGGGCCGTGCGCCCTATAACGCGGTGCTGACCCACGGCTTTACGATGGATCAAAAGGGCATGAAAATGTCCAAGTCGCTGGGCAACACGATCAACCCGCTCGACCTGATGCGCGACAGCGGCGCGGATATTTTGCGGCTATGGGCGTTGACCGTGGACTTCACCGAAGACCACCGGATCGGCAAGGAAATCCTGCAGGGCGTTTCCGACCAATATCGCAAATTGCGCAACACCTTCCGCTATCTGCTCGGCGCGCTCGACGGCTTTTCGGACGCGGAAAAGGTCGCGGTCGCCGATATGCCCGAGCTGGAGCGTTATATGCTCCATCTGCTCGCGGACATGGACGCGAAGTTGAAGACGGCGGTCAATGATTTTGACTTTAACACTTATGTCCGTTTGCTGACCGAGTTTTGTAACGAAGACCTGTCGGCATTCTTCTTCGATATCCGTAAAGATTGCCTCTATTGCGACGCGCCGACCGATCCCAAGCGGATGGCGTATCGCACGGTGCTCGACACCTTGTTCCACGCCCTCGTGCGCTATGCCGCGCCGGTGTTGGTCTTCACCAGCGAAGAGGTGTGGCAGACGCGCTTCCCAGATGCCGACAGCGTGCATTTTTCGGATTGGCCGGAGGTTCCCGCAGTTCTTGACGCGGCCTTGGCTGAAAAATGGGCGAGCATCCGTGCGTCGCGTATGGTCGCAACCGAACAAATCGAACCCATGCGCCGTGAGAAGATTGTCGGTTCCAGCCTTGAGGTGGAATATACCCACAGCGGATCGTTCGGCGATGTAGATCTCGCCGAAATATTCATCGTCTCGGCTGTTCATCAGGGCGACAGCGCTGGCGCAGTTAAAACCACCAATCACAAATGCGGCCGTTGCTGGCGGCATCTTCCCGAGGTTGTCGACGATGGCGCATTGTGCGACAGATGCGATACTGTTGTGAACGGAAACGCATGAACCCCAATCCTAAATTCCGCCTTCAGGGCATCATGCTGGCAAGCCTTGTGTTCATCGCGGACCAGATCGTGAAATATGCGATGCTTGGCCCGCTTCAGCTGAAAAGCCGCGGTGTTATTCACATCATTTCGTTCTTCGACCTGCGCTATGCCGAAAATCGCGGCGTTTCGATGAGCTTTCTGACGGCAGATAACGATGGCGAACGCTGGGCGTTGGTGGCGCTGACGGCGGTGATTGCCGCGGGTGTTGCCGTTTGGATGTGGCGGGAGAAACTGCGCGGTGATGTGCTGGCTTTGTCGCTCGTTTTGGGCGGCGCGCTTGGCAATATCGTTGACCGCGCGCGATATGGCTATGTCGTCGATTATGCCGATTTGCACATTGGCGCATTCCGGCCCTTTTACATATTCAACCTTGCCGATGCCTGCATCAGCATTGGTGTGCTGATATTGCTTGCCCGCGCCTTCCTGATAAGCGACAAGCAAACCGGTGACGGGGCTGACGTTCAGCAACCCGAAAGCAGCGCTGACATAGTGGAGAAATCATGAAGCGGATCAATATGTTTGCAGCGGCGTCAGTTGCTTTGCTCGCGCTTTCGGGCTGCGGCACCACCAGCGTGTTTGACCGTGACCGGCCAGATGAATTTGCCGTAAGCCGGTCAAAGCCACTTCAGCTTCCAACCGAATTTGCTTTGCCCGCGCCGACACCCGATGCGCCGCGCCCGCAAGATAGCGATACGAAGCAACAGGTTTTGGACGCCATGTTCGGCGGCGCTGCACCTGCGCCCCGTCCGCAGTCGGCCCAGTAAATGGATACGCATATGAAAACGAAATCAGCCCTACTCGCTATGGCGATCGCGACCCTGCCATTGTTGTCGGGTTGTTCCTCGGCGGGCGATGAAGCGCCAACGGTTGGCCGCGCTGCGCCTTTGGTCGTTCCGCCGGATTTTGCGTTGGAGCCAACCGCGGCAACGGCAATCCGTCCGGCCGATGGTGGTCAGGAACAGCTTTTGGACGCTTTGTTTGGCGGCATCGCACCGCGTTCTGCCGCTGAACGCGCGATCTCAACGACTTCGGGCAATGCCGAAATGGGTATTCGTTCTTCGGTCGGTGACCCGCAGACCAACACGGTCAACAAAGGCAGCATCACCCGGGACATCATCGCCGCCCCCGAAGGCGACGGCCAAACCGCGCAGGCTGTTATTCCGGGTTAAGTTTTGAGAGCGCCGCGCGGGTTAAGCGCTGGCGCTCGCTTCCTCCACGCCGGCGCTGTTGTGGCGCAGCGCCTTGAGCACTGTTTCGACGATCTGCGGGGCATTCAGGCCGGCTTCGTCATATTGCTTTTGCGGGCTGTCATGTTCTTGGAACATGTCGGGCAGGCGCATCGTGCGGATTTTTAGACCGGCGTCCATCAGGCCAGCATCGCTCGCGAGTGTCAGCACATGCGCGCCAAGGCCGCCCACGGATGCCTCTTCGACCGTCACGACAACCTCATGCGTGGCGATCAGATGGCGGATCATTTTTTCATCAAGTGGCTTTGCAAAGCGCAAGTCGGCGACGGTGGTGCTCAGGCCCTTGGCATCAAGCGTCTCTGCCGCCTTCATCGCTTCGGCCAAACGCGTGCCGAGTGAGAGAATCGCAACCTTCTTGCCTTCACGGATGATCCGGCCTTTGCCGATTTCCAACTGCTGCGGCACTTCGGGCATCGCAACGCCCGTGCCATTGCCGCGCGGATAACGGAACGCGATTGGCCCGCTGTCGTGCAGGACAGCGGTATAGGTCATGTGGACCAGTTCGGCTTCATCAGCTGGCGACATGACGACCATATTGGGCAAGGTCGCCAGATAGGTAATGTCGAACGATCCTGCATGCGTGCTGCCATCAGCGCCGACGAGGCCGGCGCGGTCAATGGCGAAGCGCACAGGCAAATTCTGGATCGCGACGTCGTGCACGACCTGGTCATAGGCGCGTTGCAGGAAGGTAGAATAAATCGCGCAGAAGGGACGCATCCCCTGTGCCGCAAGGCCAGCCGCAAAGGTGACGGCATGTTGTTCAGCGATACCGACATCGAACGAGCGTTCGGGGTACGCGGCAGAGAATTTGTCGACGCCGGTGCCGCCGGGCATTGCGGCGGTTATCGCGCAAATCTTGGGATCGGTTTCGGCGAGCTTGGCCAGCGTTTCCCCGAAGACGTTTTGATAAGCGGGCGGGCCGCCGCCGGGGCCCTTGTCCTGCTTGCCCGTGACCACGTCGAATTTGACGACGCCATGATATTTGTCAGCCGACGCTTCGGCAGGGGCATAGCCTTTGCCCTTTTGCGTGACGACATGGATCAGCACGGGGCCTTCCGCATTGTCGCGGACATTTTCGAGGACGGGGATCAGCTGGTCGAGATTATGCCCGTCGATGGGGCCGACATAATAAAAGCCAAGTTCCTCAAACAAGGTGCCGCCCATCGCCATGCCACGCGCGAATTCTTCCGCCTTTGACGCAGCCGAATAGATACGGCGCGAAAGCTTTTTGGCGACTTTGCTCGCAAGGCTGCGTAGACCGAGATATTCGCTGGAGGACACCAGACGCGACAAATAAGCCGACAGACCGCCAACGGGCGGCGCGATCGACATGTCATTGTCATTCAGGATGACGACCAGACGGTTGCCCGCGGCTTGGGCGTTGTTCATCGCCTCATAAGCCATGCCGGCCGACATCGAACCGTCGCCAATGACGGCAATGGCTTTGCCGGGTTTGCCCGCAATCTTGTTGGCAACCGCGAAACCCAAGGCGGCAGAAATAGAGGTTGAGCTATGTGCCGCGCCGAACGGATCATATTCGCTTTCGCTGCGCTTGGTGAAGCCCGAAAGCCCCCCGCCTGTGCGCAAGGTGCGAATGCGGTCGCGGCGACCCGTCAGGATCTTGTGCGGATAGCATTGGTGGCCAACGTCCCAGACCAAACGGTCATCGGGCGTGTTGAAGACATAATGGATCGCGGTCGTCAATTCGACGACGCCCAAGCCAGCGCCCAGATGGCCGCCGGTTACCGAAACTGCAGATATGGTTTCTGCGCGCAATTCATCCGCGAGCTGGCGAAGCTGCGACGCGGCAAGATTGCGAAGGTCCGAGGGCACTTTAACCGTGTCGAGTAACGGCGTGTCTGGGGAATGTGTCATGACGTCAGCTTAGCGGCCTTTTATCGGGGTGTCGAACGGGTAATTGCGCCAGCGCTACCCGCAATCGGCGCATTTTCCGCGGACTTCGATCACGGGGCGAACCTCGGCAAAACCGGCATGTTCGGCCGCTGCGCGAACGTTCATGGTCAGTATATCGTCATCAATATGCGTGGCGGTGCCGCAGCTGTCGCAGATCAGGAAAATGCAATCATGCAAACATCCAGGATGCGAATTTGCGAGATAGGCGTTCGCGCTTTCGACGCGGCGCGCAAGGTTGGTGGTCACGAACAGATCGAGTATCCGGTACACGCTGTTGGGTGCAACGCGTTTGCCGCGCTTTTGCGAAACCAGATCAGCGATGTCGTAGGCCGATGCGGGTTTTTCAAATGTGGCGAGCACGGCGAAAATGTCCGCGCGCATATCGGTCCACTGCTCGCCGGCCTCGATCAAAGCCGATTCGGCGGCATGGGCAAGCGACGCGCCTGCATGCTCGTGATGATGATGAACTGCCATGTTGATGATGTAGGCTGTGACAGCCAGTCGGTCAATTGCCCGTCAGGCAGATGCGCGGTGGTTCAGGAAATGTCCTAATGCGAGGCAGATGACGCCCATGACGGTCCAGACAATCTCCATCAGGCCATGGGGCAGCGTCAATGCGCCCGCCATCATGCCAATGCCCGCTGCGCCAACGATAGCTGGCGTAAACAGTCCATGATCCCAAAAGCCCTTACCAAGCGCCAATACGCCGAATAGAATGGCCAGAAACAGGCCGGTTTCATGAATGACCGAGTTGAGCAAAAAACCGCTCGCCGATGCCAAAAAGGCCAGCAAAAGCGTGGTGACAAGGCAATGCACAAGGCACAGGCCAGCAATGCTTAAGCCAAGCCCGTCCCACCGCCATTTTTTCCATGCCTGCGTCATTGCGGTCGCCCTACACCGATTCGTTAGACGTTACAACATTACATCGCATAAATTGCAGCCATTATGACCATTTTTGCAACCTCTGTCCGCTTGCAGCTTGCTGAAATCAGGGGCATATCGTGGCTTATGAATAAAGCTCCGCATTCTGACACCGCAGCCAATCCGAGCCAGTCGCGCCCTCAGGCGCTGATTACATGGCTTATGGGCGTGGCGGCTCTCGTCTTCGCGATCGTCGTTGTGGGCGGCATCACGCGCCTGACCGAATCGGGCCTGTCGATCACCGAATGGAAACCCATCACGGGTACCTTGCCACCGCTGAACGAGGCGAGCTGGCTTTCCGAATTTGAAAAGTACAAACAGATCCCCGAATATACCGAGATTAACGGTCCCGCCGGCATGACGCTGGCGGAGTTCAAATTCATCTATTTCTGGGAATGGGTGCACCGCTTGTTGGGACGGGTTATCGGATTGGCATTTGCGCTGCCGCTGGCGTGGTTTTGGATCAAGCAGGCGATCCCGAGCGGCTATAAGCCTCGGTTGCTGGCTCTGCTTGCGCTGGGTGGTCTGCAGGGGACCATTGGTTGGTGGATGGTGTCATCGGGCCTGTCCGCGCGCACCGATGTCAGCCATTACCGGCTTGCGGTCCATCTTTTGACAGCGCTGATTATCTTGGGCGGTCTTGTTTGGACTGCGCTGGATCTAAAGGAACTGACGAAGAATCCATCGGCAAAGCCCGCGCGCATCACGGGCTTTGCGGGCAGCATCTTGGCGATATTATTTATCCAGCTGCTCTTTGGTGCATGGGTTGCTGGTTTGAATGCCGGATATGTCGCCAACACATGGCCATTGATGAACGACCGCTTCTATCCCGATGGCGTGGATACCGCCAAGGGTGCATTTTATGCTTTGGTCAATGATCCCTATCTCACCCATTTCGTCCATCGCTGGTGGGCGTGGGTCGCGGTGATTGCGCTGATCCTGATGGCACGGCGGGTCAAGAAAGCAGGCGTTCGTGCGGCATCGGCGGCTATTCATAGCGCCTTCGGCGTCCAGATGCTGCTGGGCATTGCAACCGTGATGACGGGGGTCAACATCGTCCTTGCCGTATCGCATCAGGCGGTCGGCGCCCTTTTGGTCGCGGCAACGGTCTGGGGCGCGCATGTCTTGGGACGCGAGGCAGCCTAAACACCGACAGGTATTATTATACCCGTCGTAAAACCCTTGCTTTTGCTTGACTATTGGCCGGTTCATCGCCATTGGCACCGCTTCGCGTGCAGGATCCTTTGCGATTCTGTGCAACACTAAAATTTCGAAAGGTGCGATTAGCGATGAAAACGCTATCCAGAGTTACGAAATCGATCCGTCCACAGGACGTCGAGAAATCGTGGATCCTCATTGACGCAGAAGGTTTGGTTGTTGGCCGTGTTGCCAGCCTTATCGCCAACATCCTGCGTGGTAAGACCAAGCCAAGCTACACCCCGCACGTTGATTGCGGCGACCATGTTGTCGTCATCAATGCCGACAAGGTGAAGTTCACCGGTAAGAAGTTGACCGACAAGGTTTACTATCGCCACACCGGTTACATCGGTGGGATC
>NZ_JBIICH010000036.1:0-16666 GCF_044239005.1 Sphingorhabdus sp.
CTTCAGCGATGATGAGCAATGGACGGCCCGACTGCACCACAGCTTCGAGGATTGGCAACATGGCTTGCAAGTTGCCGAGCTTCTTTTCGTGGATGAGGATATATGGGTTGTCCAACTCGACCGACATTTTCTCGGTGTTGGTGATGAAATATGGCGACAGGTAACCACGGTCAAACTGCATACCTTCGACAACTTCGAGCTCGCTTTCACGGCCCTTAGCTTCTTCGACGGTGATAACGCCTTCCTTGCCGACCTTCTCCATGGCGTCTGCAATCATCTTACCGATTTCAGCTTCACCATTTGCAGAGATCGTACCGACCTGTGCGATTTCCGCAGAACCAGCAACTGGCTTCGAACGCTTTACAAGGTCAGCAACAACCGCGTTAACCGCCGTGTCGATGCCGCGCTTCAGGTCCATTGGGTTCATGCCCGCTGCAACCGACTTCATGCCTTCGCGAACGATCGCTTGCGCCAGAACTGTTGCAGTGGTCGTGCCGTCACCGGCAACGTCGTTGGTCTTCGAAGCAACTTCGCGAACCATCTGTGCACCCATATTTTCGAACTTGTCTTTCAGTTCGATTTCCTTGGCAACGCTAACGCCGTCCTTGGTGATGCGTGGTGCGCCGAAGCTTTTGTCGATAACAACGTTACGGCCCTTTGGACCGAGCGTTACTTTTACAGCGTCAGCAAGAATGTCTACGCCGCGCAGGATGCGTTCACGCGCATCGCGGCCGAATTTCACGTCTTTAGCAGCCATGATATTTTTCCTTTAGTTGTGTGCCCCAGCGAAGGCTGGGGTCCAGATTCTTGTGTTTGGACTGGATCCCGGCCTGCGCCGGGAAGCATGTGCGTTGCTTAGGAAACGATTCCCAAAATGTCCGATTCCTTCATGATCAACAGGTCTTCACCGTCGATCTTGACTTCGGTGCCCGACCATTTGCCGAACAGGATCTTGTCGCCAGCCTTGACGTCGAGTGCGGTTACAGTGCCGTCATCGGCGCGTGTACCGGTACCCACGGAGACGACTTCGCCTTCCTGTGGCTTTTCCTGAGCTGTATCAGGGATGATGATCCCGCCAGCGGTTTTTGCTTCGGCCTCGACCCGACGGACGAGAACGCGATCATGCAATGGACGAAATGCCATGTTGAACTATCCTTTTTCTGTTTCGCCATCCCGCCACGCCTACATCAAGCAGGGGACGGCAATGAATGTGCATTAGCACTCATACAGGACGAGTGCTAACGGAGCCCAGATAGGGTCTTTTTATGACACGTCAAGGACTCGGGAAGCGAATTTTTTGCGAATGATCTGCCCGAAATCTGTACGCTGCGAATGCGTGGGTCTGACTGCACATTGCAAGTCAAACCCCTAACGCACGCAACGCGTCATCATGCTAACGCCCAGTGCTCGTCATCCTGAACTTGTTTCAGGATAACGCACCACCGTCGCTTGTGATCCTGAAACAAGTTCAGGATGACGAATCTTTTTTATTTTCGCGCAGGTAATCCCGCCGCCCGTAACGCCGCATGGGCATCGGCGATGCTGTGCTGGCCAAAATGGAAAATCGATGCCGCGAGCACCGCGCTCGCATGGCCTTCACGCACGCCGTCGACCAGATGGTCAAGGTTACCGACACCGCCGCTGGCGACAACGGGGATGTTGACCGCATCGGCAATCGCGCGGGTGAGTGCGAGGTCATAGCCGTCACGCGTGCCATCACGGTCCATGCTGGTGACGAGCAATTCGCCCGCGCCAAGTTCGGCGAGTTTTACGGCATGTTCCAGCGCGTCAATGCCTGTTGGCTTGCGTCCGCCATGGGTGAAGATTTCCCAATGGTCGCCGCTGCGCCGCGCATCAACCGAAGCCACCACGCACTGGCTGCCGAAACGTGCCGCGATATCCGCGACGACTTCTGGTCGGGCCACCGCCGCGCTGTTGACCGCGACCTTATCCGCGCCAGCCAGCAACAGCGCGCGCGCATCCTCTGCGCTACGCACGCCGCCACCGACGGTCAGCGGCATGAAGCATACTTCCGCGGTCCGCCGGACCACATCAATGATCGTGCCGCGCCCTTCATGGCTTGCGCCGATGTCCAAAAAACAAAGCTCGTCGGCACCCGCCGCATCATATGCCTGCGCCTGCTCCACGGGGTCACCGGCGTCACGCAGGTCGACAAAATTGACACCCTTGACCACACGGCCATTGGAGACGTCCAGACAGGGAATGACACGGACGCGGACGGTCATACTCTCCCCTCCCGCAGGCGGGAGGGGTTGGGGGTGGGCCGAGCCGAAGGCGAGCCAAATCCGGTGAAGGGTAGGTGCCCTCCCCTAGCCCCTCCCGCCTGCGGGAGGGGAACCAAGCAAGCCCCAAATATCACGTCCGCTCCGCCACTTTAATCGCCGTGGCCAGATCCAGCCGTCCGTCATAAATCGCACGGCCGGTAATCACGCCTTCAATGCCATCCTTGGCATGCAGCGCGAGCATGTGGATGTCATCAATGCCCTTCACCCCGCCGCTGGCGATCACGGGAATGTTTACGCGCCGCGCCAGATCAACGGTCGCGTCGATATTGCATCCGGTCAGCATCCCGTCGCGCCCCACATCGGTGAACAGGATGGACGCCACGCCCGCGTCTTCGAACCGGCGCGCCAGATCAATCACCGGCATGTCGGATTTCTCGGCCCAACCTTCGGTCGCGACAAAGCCGTCGCGGGCGTCGACAGCGACCACAATGCCGTCTTCAAATTCGCGCGCCATCTCTTTGACGAACTGTGGGTCTTTGAGCGCCGCGGTGCCAATCACCAGCCGCGCGACGCCCATGTCGAACCAGCGTTCAACCGTCTGCGTATTGCGAATGCCGCCACCCAATTGGATGTATCCGGGGAAATTTTCGATGATGCCTTCAACCGCCTCGGCATTTTCGGGGCGTCCGGCAAAGGCACCATCCAAGTCCACCACATGCAGGAACTCTGCGCCTTGTTCGGCAAACAGCATCGCCTGCGCGGCGGGATCATCGGCATAGACCGTCGCGCGGTTCATATCGCCTTCGGCCAAGCGCACAACTTCGCCACCCTTCAGGTCAATCGCAGGAAAAACGATCACAGCATCCACTCCAAAAAGCGTTTGAGGAAATTAATGCCATAAGCCTGGCTTTTCTCGGGATGAAATTGCACACCCATTATGTTGTCACGACCCACAGCGGCGACCAGTCGACTGCCATGGTCCGTGGTCGCCAGCACGTCCGCATCGTCCGTCGCGTCAAAGTGATAACTATGCAAAAAATACGCCTCACCCGCTTCAATCAGCGGCGCGCCTTGCGTCGGAAGAACATCGTTCCAGCCCATGTGCGGGATTTTCAAATCTACGGCCGGTGCAATCGCGCGGACGGTGCCACTGATCCAGCCGAGCCCGCGCGTCGTGCCATGCTCAACGCCCGCATCGGCCAACAGCTGCATACCGACGCAAATGCCCAGAAACGGAATGCCCTCAACGCGCACGCGCTGCTCCATTGCGGCGACCATGCCGTCAATCGCGGACAGCGCCTCCATACAATGCGCAAAGGCGCCAACGCCGGGCAGAACGATACGGTCGGCTTTGGAAACGACATCGGTATCGGCGGTGACATGCACGTCGCCTGCGCCCGCCGCTTTCAACGCATTGTGCACCGAATGCAGATTGCCCGCGCCATAATCAATCAGCGCAAGTGACACGGCCTAGAGCGTGCCCTTGGTCGACGGGATGGCGTCCGCCTTGCGCGGGTCAATCTCGACCGCTTGGCGCAATGCGCGGGCCAAAGCCTTGTAGCAGCTTTCGACGATGTGGTGGTTGTTCGAACCATAAAGATTTTCGATGTGCAGCGTAATGCCGGCGCTGGTCGCAAAGCTGTGGAACCAATGTTCGATCAGCTCGGTATCCCACTCGCCCAAACGCGGCATGCCAAGTGATACTTTCCACACGAAATAGGGCCGACCCGAAATATCGAGCGCACAGCGCGTCAACGTTTCGTCCATCGGTGCATAAGCCGAGCCATAACGCGTGATGCCGCGTTTATCGCCCAATGCCTGCAACACCGCCTCACCAATCGCGATGCCGGTGTCTTCGGTGGTGTGGTGCTGGTCAATATGCAGGTCGCCAACGGCCTTCACCTTTAGGTCGATCAGCGAATGGCGCGACAGTTGCTCAAGCATATGGTCGAGAAAACCGATGCCCGTTGACACGTCATACACACCAGTGCCGTCGAGGTTCACCTCAACATCAATGGACGTTTCGTTCGTCTTGCGACTTATGGAGCCTGTACGCATGGCCGCCGATATAGCCACATGCACGCATTTGGCAAGTTGGCTTAAGGCAACAAGTATCTTGATTTCACACGCGCGGAAGTCCACCAAGCGCCCATGACCGAAGAGCATGTAGATAGCCTGATTCCTTATGATGACGTCGTGCAAGAGGCATTGCGCGCCGTGGTTGGCCGCGTGCTGGGCGATGTCGCGCGCGATGGCCTGCCCGGCGACCATCATTTCTACATCACGTTCAAGACGCAAGCGCCGGGTGTTGCCATTCCGCAGCATCTGCACGAACGCTTCCCCGATGAAATGACCATTGTGCTGCAGCACAAATATTGGGACCTGAAGGTTGAGGCCGAACATTTCGAAGTTGGCCTGTCGTTCAGCCAGATCCCCTCGCATTTGTTCATCCCTTACTCCGCGATCACCGCCTTTGTTGACCCGGCCGTAGATTTCGCGCTGCAGTTCCATGTCGATGCAGGCGAAAGCGAACCCGAACCACATGAAGAAGCCGGCAATGACGGCCCGACCGTCGTCGTCGAAGACGGCTCCAACGTCGTCAGCGTGGACTTCGGACGGAAAAAGTGACGGCGGAAACCCGCACTGAAACCGACAGTTTTGGACCGATAGAGGTCCCCGCCGACGCTTATTGGGGCGCACAGACTCAGCGGAGTATCGCGTACTTTCCCTTTCCGGCGCATGAGCGGATGCCGATTGGCATAATCCACGGCCTTGCCCATGTAAAACGCGCCGCCGCGTTAACGCACAAAGCATCGGGCGCGCTGCCGGCGGACATTGCCGACGCGATCATCGCCGCCGCAGACGCCATATTGGCGGGCAAGCATGACGATCAATTCCCGCTCGTCATCTGGCAAACGGGCAGCGGCACGCAGTCGAACATGAATGTGAACGAGGTCATCGCCGGCATCGCCAATGAAGCGCTGGCGGGCACACGCGGCGGCAAAACGCCGGTGCACCCCAATGATCATGTCAACATGGGGCAGTCATCGAACGACAGCTTTCCCACCGCAATCCATGTCGCCGTTGCCATCGCGGTGTGGCGCGATCTGATCCCCGCGCTGCAACGCCTAACCGATGCGCTGACCGAAAAGTGCAAAGCGTGGGGCGCGATCATCAAAATCGGCCGCACCCATTTGCAGGACGCAACGCCGCTGACCTTGGGTCAGGAATTTTCCGCCTTTGTCGCGCAACTGATCGCCAACCGTGCGCGGGTGGAAGGAACAATTGTCCATAATGTGCAAAAGCTTGCGCAAGGTGGCACTGCGGTCGGCACGGGTCTGAATGCGCCAGCGGGTTTTGACGTTTCGATTGCCGCCGAAATCTCGACCGCGACGGGTATCGCATTTGAACCCGCCCGCAACAAATTTGAGGCGTTGGCATCCAATGACGGGCTCGTGCAGATGTCGGGCACGCTCAACACGCTTGCCGTGTCCCTCACCAAGATCGCCAACGACATCCGCTTGCTTGGCTCAGGCCCGCGCTCGGGCCTTGGCGAGCTGCATTTGCCTGAAAACGAGCCGGGTAGCTCGATCATGCCGGGCAAGGTCAACCCGACGCAGTGTGAAATGCTGACGATGGTCGCGGCGCAAGTCATGGGCAATCATCAGGCGGTGACGATTGGCGGACTGCAGGGGCATTTGCAGCTGAACGTCTTCAAACCGCTCATCGGTGCCAATGTGTTGCGCGCGGTGGAGTTGCTCAGCATCGGGATGGACAGCTTTGCCAAAAACTGCGTCGCCGGGCTTGAGCCGGATCGCGACCGCATTGCGGAGCTTGTCGAACGTTCATTGATGCTCGTCACCGCGCTCGCGCCCGTGATTGGGTATGACAACGCGGCCAACATCGCCAAGGCCGCCCACAAAAATGGAACCACGTTGCGCGAAGCCGCGTTAGCATCCGGACTGGTTGACGAAGTAACCTTCGATACCCATGTCAGACCTGAAGATATGGTTTGATCGCCGACACACCGTCATGCTGAACTTGTTTCAGCATCTTAATTTTTGTGGGACGGTGATAAAGTAAGATCCTGAAACAAGTTCAGGATGACGAAGTGAGAAGGAGGCCAAGAATGCTAAGATCCATCGCAGGTGCCGTTGTCGGCGAAGTGATTGGCCGCAAACGAGGCCATGGCTTGCTGGGTGCCGGCATTGGCGTAGTGGCGACGCGTTTGGCGACGCGCTCCATTCCGGGCTTATTGCTCGTCGGCGGCGCGATCGTGGCCAAAAGCATATATGATCAGCGCAAGGGCCGCAAAGAGGGCTAACGCGCTTTCATTGCCACTAAAGCTTCCCTCTTGACGCCGGCCTGCCCTTTCGCGCACTAGCGGCTATGGGCAACACCGACAATCATAAGCCGCACGAACTGGAACGCCGGGGCCTTCTATTCGTGCTTTCGTCACCTTCAGGCGCAGGTAAATCGACGCTTTCACGCATGTTGTTGGAAGCGGACGAGAAAATCGCCTTATCGGTTTCCTACACCACACGCGAGCCGCGGCCCGGTGAGATTGAGGGCGTACATTACCATTTCACAGACACGGCAACGTTCAAGAAAATGGCCGCAGACGGCGAATTCCTCGAATGGGCGCATGTTTTTGGCCATCGCTACGGCACGCCAAAGGGCCCGGTTGAAGACAAGCTTGCCGCTGGATGCGACGTCTTGTTCGACATTGACTGGCAAGGCGCGCAGCAGCTGTATCAGGAAGCTGGCCCCGACGTAGTGCGCGTATTCATCTTGCCGCCATCCATCGACGAACTCGAACGCCGCCTACATAGCCGCGCGCAAGATAGCGAAGCGGTCATCACCGACCGCATGAGCCGCGCCAAGGCCGAAATTGGCCACTGGGACGGCTATGATTATGTCCTTATCAATGACGATGTGCAGACCTGCTTTGAAAAGGTCCGGCAGATTCTTGCCGCAGAACGCATGAAGCGTCGTCGGCAAAAGGGACTAATCGGTTTCGTGCGCGACCTCGCGGCGTCTTAAGCGGTCGGGGCCACCCCTGCGAGCAACAGCGTAATCCCGCCCAAACCGATCGACAGGTGCCAGCGCAGCTTCATCCAACCGTCCGGCAAATGGCAGCGCGCGGAAAGCCAGCGATCCGCCAACGGTGAACCCAGTACGAAAAACCCAAGCCACGCCAGCGATGGTCCGGGCCATTCCCAGCCCCATATCCACGGCAGATAAGTGGCGAACGCCAGCAAGCTGGGTGCCACAGCCAGCGCGAATATCGCGGTCGCCGACGCATCATCACGGCGCGTGGTGACGCCCAATCCCCACCACATGCCGCCCAAAAAGCTGAAGATAAACGCGGCATAGCCATAAGCGGCAGCAAGCCCAATCCAGCGATAGTCCGATCCCGAAAACACCAGCACAGCGGCAAAAATCTGCGGCAGCAAACCGGCATAGCCCGCGACAAACGCCGCCTTGGGCAGCGGCCTTAACGTGAATATCGGGGTGTTTTGGGGTGAAGCGTTGGTCATCGGGATTTCCTTACATGCTGCATGCACATAAGTCCGGTGCAGCTTTGCCCCAAGATGGGCTTTTACCTATGGTTAAGCTTACACACCCGGCGCCAGCAGGTCGAGAAACCGGACGGCGGCCATGAATTCAGCGGCGCGGTCATTGCGGTTTTTCTGCGCCCAATGGTCCTCGCCCCACAATTCTTCCTGCCACAGTTCATCGAGGCAGCTTGCGTTCCAGATATCCTCCGCCGCGCCCGCGCGTTCGACAATGGCCAGCGTGGCGATCAGCGAGCCCGACAGATGCGCCAGCTTTGCCATCGCGGCCAGTTCGAACGTGCCGCGCGCCGCCACTGCAGCGCGCAAGGTTTCGAGCGTCGCCTCAGGCTGTGGCTGGTGCATGATGCCCTCGACAATCACAAAGCTGACATCATAACGGGTGCGTGCCCAATCGAGCCAAGGGTCCCAGATTTCGGCTTGCCGATCCGCCAATGCTTCACCCGCAGCGCCGCGATAACAAAACAGGTCGGTTTCGCCATAGGCCGCAATCGCGGCGGCAAAGCCATCCCTATCGGGACCAATGCGATCAATCGCCGCGTTGGCAAAGCCCGTCATCGGCATCAACAGCGGATCGACGGTCTTTTCCACCGCGTCCCATTCGGCAACCACCGCATCCGCCAGCTTTTGGGTGGGCAGCGCCAGCACATTGTGCGTGGGTGTTTTAATCGGCCGGCCATCCAGCCGCACCGCATGCCCAAAACTGCTGGGCTCTAGGGTAACCTCTTTCCAAAATCGTCTCATGGCTGCGGCTTGCTCTTCCACTTTTTGGCCAGAAACACGGGCATTAGGAGGAAACTAAACATGCCGATCAGAAACAGCACATAACCCGCGGCGATGGGCAGGCCAAAGGCCTGACGCGCGATGACCGCCAGCCCGATCACCAACATGATCGCGCCGCCAATGCGGCACAGGTTGATGACCAGAAACCGATATTGCGCCTGCGTATCGCCCTGCGCATTGTCCTCATTCGGCGTCATGCAAAATTCTCCAGATAGACTTTCAACTCATCCATGCTCTCGGCGATGTAATCCGCGCCTGCCTCGCGCAAATCATCCACGCTGTGATAGCCCCAATTGACCCCGACAGTGCGTGTCCCCGCCGCGCGGCCCATGTGAATGTCATACACCGTATCGCCAATGACAACCGCATTGGCGGCGTCGGCCCCTGCTTCGGCCAAGGCTTGATACACCATCGACGGATGTGGCTTTGACGGGTGGCGGTCCGCGGTCTGCAATGTGACGAACAATGGCCGGAGTGCATGATGGTCGAGGCAACGCGTCAGACCCCGGTCGGACTTTCCGGTAGCGACGCCCAGCATCCAGCCGCTTTCATCCAAAGAGGATAAAAGCGCGGCGATGCCGTCATATAATGGTTCATCGACCAGCCCGTTGCTGCGCAATGTCCAGAACGCCGCGCGGTATTTGTCGGCCAAATCATGGTGCAGATCGTCGGCTGCGTCGGGCAACAACATCCGCATCGATTCCACCAGCGACAATCCGACCACCCGCCGCGTTTCATGCCGCATCGGTGGCGTCAGCCCAGCCTCTTCAAAGGCATGCTCCATCGCCATGCAAATATTTGCCTGACTGTCGACCAGCGTGCCGTCGCAATCAAAAATGGCGAGTTTTATCATGGGGTGAGGTTACGCATAGCATTGGCGATGGCAACGTTTCCGGCGTCCTCTGCGCCATCTGCTGCCGATATCCGCACAGCGTCGGCTTTGTTTTGACCAAGCTTTAACGTGCTGCGCCACGTGGTGATGTGCATTTCAAAACCGTAAATCCCGCGCAGCATTTTTTCAAACATGCCGTCGGCCATTTTGGCGCGTGTCCAAACGGGTTTGGGCGCCAGCTTCAATTCTTGATGATGGGACAGCGCGTCCGATTGGGCAATTAACGCCGCTTCGTCCATTTTCCGGACAGAGCCCAATAGCTCAATCGCCACATAATTCCATGTCGGCACCTGATCGGGAACGCCATAATAATCGGGGCTGATATAACCGTCCGGTCCGTTTATGACGAACAATGCCTCTGCGCCGTCCAGATAGCGGGCTATCGCATTGTTGCGCGCCATATGGAAACCGATGCGATCATCGTCCAAAAATACAAATGGCAGATGCGCGACATGCGGCCCGTCGGGTGTATTCAGGAATAACATGCCAAAGCTGATATCCTTGGCCAAAGCGCGCATGGCGTCGCGATCTTCCCAACGAAATGCGGCATTGGGATGCATCAGGGCTTACCCTTTGATGTGACCTTTTTCCCGGCCGGTCTCTTGCTGACGGATTTTTTGATCACTGGCTTTTTGGCGGCGATTTTTTTGCCGGCGGCCATTTGGCTGCGTTTGCTGGCTTTGGGCTTATCCGACACGGAACCACGCGCGCGGCGTTCGCCCTTGCGCTCCTTGCGCGCGGATTTGGCGATATTGGCAGCAACGCGCTTTTTGCCTTCCGCCGTTTCGCTGAACTTCGGTGCATCAAGCACCAGTGCATCGCCCATTTCGATGTCGAAGCCCAAATCTTCAAAGCTCGACTGCATATGCGGGGGCAAGTCGGCGCGCACGTCAATCTGATGTCCGGATGGATGGTCAATGCGGATGCGGCGCGCGTGCAAATGCATTTTGCGGCTGATCGTGCCCGTCAGAAACGCGTCCTTGCCGCCATATTTACCGTCGCCAACGATCGGGTGCCCAATCGCGGCCATATGCACGCGCAACTGGTGGGTGCGGCCGGTATAGGGCTGCAATTCGACCCATGCGGTCGCGTTTCCGGCGCGTTCAACGATGCGATAGCGGGTGCGGGCCGACTGCCCGTCCTTTTCATCGACATGCATTTTCTCGCCGCCGCTGCCGGGCTGCTTGCCAATCGGCAGGTCGATGAAACCATCGGCGATGTCAGGCACGCCAACGACCAAAGCCCAATACACCTTGCGCGCGGTGCGTGAGGAAAATGCCTTGGCAAAATGCCCTGCCGACCGCGACGTGCGCGCCAGCAAAAGCGCGCCCGACGTGTCCTTGTCCAAACGGTGCACCAGCTTTGGCCGGTTATCGAGTTCAAATCCTAATGCGTCGAGCAGACCATCAACATGGTTCTCGGTCTTGGTGCCGCCCTGCGTGGCGAGGCCAGCGGGTTTGTTGATCACGAGCGCCGCGTCATCCTTGTGGATCACCATGCTCAGCGCGAATTCCATTTCGTCTTCGGTCAGATCGCGGCGCTTGCGCACCGGACGCGCGCTGGAGGATGCCGACGCATCAGCAGGCGGCACGCGCAGCGTTTGCCCCGCCAACAGCCGATCACCCGGCGTCGCGCGCTTGCCATCAACACGCAACTGCCCCGTGCGCGCCCAACGCGACACGATGTTGAACGATGCATCGGGCAAATGCCGTTTGAACCAACGGTCCAGGCGAATGCCATCATCATCAGGGGCGACGACGAATTGCCGAATGCCTTTTTCGTCTTGCGTACTCATGTCCAAATTGTCCTTGCCAGCATCATTCCGGCGAAGACCGCACCCAATGCCAATATTACCGAAACCGCGGCATATGCCGCCGCCATCATACCCTGCCCGCGTTGCACCATCTGCGCCATTTCAAGGCTGAACGCGCTGAACGTCGTAAAGCCGCCCAACACACCCACACCCAAAAACAGACGCAAGGGCTCTGCGGCTCCATCGCCGCGCACCAACCATGCCGCCAGCAACCCCATGGCGAGCCCGCCAAGCAGGTTCGCGGCAAAGGTCGGCCACGGCCAACCCCCGACGTTCACAGGCAGCGCGCGCGACAAGCCATAGCGCAGTGCTGCACCTATCGCTCCACCGGACATGACAAGGATTACGGGATTCATCGCCCCGGCTGTAGCGGCGCTTGCACGGAAAAGCCAGCCAAACCAATGGGCGCGGCTGAACCAGCTTGCATGCGAAAGGCGTTCCCAACGTCTTTGCGCAGATGGGCCGGAATAGCATGCCCCGCGACGCGCATCTGTGCGGCGGACGGAAGTGTTAGAGCGCAGGGTGCACCTATGTTAAGGGCACCGGCGATATTCTCTCCAAAGGACAGCCCATGATCCCCTTCGTTATGATGACCGACAATCGCGGCCAGCGCATATCGGTGAACCCCGAAATCGTCCAATTCGTCCGCACCGCCGACAATGCCGATAATGAATGCCTGATCGTCTTTGGCAAGGATCAGCTGCTGCGCGTGCGCGGAACGTTGGACGAGGTTACCGATCTTTTGCGGCAAGGATAAACGCACGGGGGCGATGCAAAGCCATGTCGCGCTTTAAAAATATACGCGTTCCGTAGCGTTGCAGTCATTAGCAACATATTAACCAAAGCCGTTTAAATTCAGTCACATGGGATGAGGCGTATCCGCCTGCACATTGGCGATGATTGGTAACGATGGCTGTTTCGCGTTTTTTAAGACGTTTTTCGGGTCGCGATTCTGCGGCCGTCATTACGCCTGCCGATACCAACCGGCGCCTCGAGATTCTCGACGACTTCGAACATGCCGGTATTGGCTGGCTATGGGCCACCGATGCCCAAGGCCGGTTGATCTATATCTCCGAAAACGCAGCTGAAAAGCTGAACCGGCCCGTGGAGGAATTGCTCGCGCACCCCATCACGGATTTGTTTGAAACCGACGCCTCGACGCTCGGGGAGCGTTCGGAAAGGCCGCTGAATTTTCAGCTGACCGCGCGCAACAGGATCGTCGACCAGACGGTGCGCTTTACCCTGAGCCAACCACAGGGCCGCGGCCGGCAAACATGGTGGTCGCTATCGGGCCATCCGAAGTTCGACAAAGCCGGCGCGTTCCAAGGCTATCGCGGCAGCGCAAAGGACATCACCACCGAACATGAACGCAAGCTTGTGGACTCGCGCCTCGCCGAATTTGACTCGCTCACGGGCCTTGCGAACCGCCACCGCATGGACAAAAAGCTGGAGAGCACGCTCGCCGCGTATAAGTCCACCAAGCGCAGCTGCGCGCTGATGATGCTTGACCTCGACCGGTTCAAAGTCGTCAACGATACGCTTGGCCATACCGCGGGTGATACGTTGCTGTGCCAGGTGGCCCGCCGCCTTGAACGCGCGGTCGGCAGCGTGGGCGAGATCGGCCGACTGGGTGGCGATGAATTCCAGATCATCCTTCCCGACTGTGACGACCGCGGTAAGCTGGGCGAACTGTCGAACAAGCTCATCCAGATCCTTTCGCAGCCCTACATCATCGACGACAAGCGCGCGAACATCGGCATCTCGATCGGCATCGCCATTTCGCCCTTTGACGGCGTTGATAAGTTGGACCTGATCGAAAATGCCGACCTTGCGCTATACGCGGCAAAGAACGGCGGACGCGGACAATTTCGCTTTTACGCCGCCCATTTGAAAGACGAAGCCGCCGAACGCAGCTTGCTTGAAGAGGGCCTGCGCGATGCCCTCGCCAACGATGCGCTGGCGCTGCATTACCAACCTGTCGTCCGCACCGACGACAATGTCGTGGTCGCATTCGAAGCACTGATGCGCTGGGACCACCCCGAACGCGGGCCGATAAGCCCCAGCGTCTTCGTGCCGATTGCCGAGGAATCCGACCTTATCAACCATATCGGCGCATGGGCGCTGAACCGCGCGTGCATGGACGCGATGGCGTGGCCCAAATCGGTGCGCGTCGCCGTCAATGTGTCCGCCGCCCAATTCGCGCACTCGGAACTTATCGACACCGTCGCACATGCCCTGCGGACGTCGGGGCTTGACCCCGACCGTCTGGAACTTGAACTCACCGAAAGCGTGTTCATGGGCGATTTTGAGACCATTGACGACATCTTCCGCGCGCTCAAAGACCTTGGCGTTCGCCTTGCGCTCGATGACTTTGGCACCGGCTATTCATCGTTAAGCTATTTGCGCTCCGCCCCGTTTGACAAGATCAAGGTCGACCGCACCTTTGTCGAAGGCTGCACGCAAAAGGACCAGAACAGCGCCAAAATCATCGCCGCGATCATCAGCCTGTCCGATGCATTGGGCATGGAAACCACGGTCGAAGGCGTAGAGGCATTTGACCAGCTTGAAGTGGTGCGCGGCATGAACGCGCGCCTTATCCAAGGGTGGATTTACGCAAAGGCGATGGATCAGGAAACGCTGCTGGCCCGCATGGCGAACGGCGAATTGCGCATCATCCCCGACGGCCCGCTGCGCCACCGTTCCGAACGCCGCTCGGTGTTCCGCCGCATTGGCATAATCCATGACGACCACCGTTATGAAGCATTGATGCGCAACCTGTCGAAAACCGGCGCGCTGATCGATGGATTGTTGAACGTCCCCAAAGGCACCATCCTCGTGCTCGATTTATGCGAAGGGCAGTTGGTCGTGTGCACGGTAACCCACGCGCAGGACGCGATGATTGCGGTCGAATTTGAAACCCCGTTGGTCAGCGATGGCGCAGGCGGCCTGTGCACGCGCCACCGCATTTCGTCCTATCTCTTGGCCAGCGTTACCCAAACCAATGACGACACCCCCAAAAGCAAACCGCAATTCATGCAAGTTGCCGCGATCAGCAACCCCGCAACGATGAATTTCCGCGACTAGTGTCCTGACCCTAATCATCAAACAGCTCGTCAGGGCCCACCAATCCCGTCGCCACCAGCACCGCCATGGACTGGTTCGGCCACCCGTCGGGCAGCGGCTGATGACAGGTGGGGCATGCCACGCCCTGCCGCCCATATTCTTTCAACCGGTTGCGGATTTCGGTCAGCTTGGCGATGAACTTATCCTTCGATTTTTCGGGGTCCTCAATCTCGATCTTGCGCCCATAATCGTCAAAGCGCTTGTGCCGTTGCCATTCGTCAAAGCTCAACAGATCATCGGGCAATTTGCCCCCCGGCAGCGCGCCCGTTCCCGCCATATCGCCGCGTTTGAGCAACAGGCCAAGGATCGCGTCCGACGGCGTAATCCGCCGTTCATATTCCTGCCCGCCGCGGATGATCACGGTCTCCCGTCCCTCCACCGCGCGCTTATACGCAATCGCCAACAACCCCTGCCCCGCCCGGTCCAGCGCATCCTCCCACGCTTGCGCAAATAACGGAAAGCGCCGCCTCATCCGGTACGCCGCCGCATTGGAAACCCCCGCCACCCGCGCCGCATCGCGCACACAACCGGTATGGCCCAAGGCATCAAAAAAGCGCTGCGTCCGCTCCTCCGTCCACCCGTCATGCCGCACGCGCAATCCGGGCATCAAGCGGTTGCGGTTCACCCGTGGCCCGGACGGAATGCCCTGCGGCGAATCGGGCAAGATTGTTAAAACGAGGTCAGAAGGGACGGATTTGCGTGCCATATAAACTCCATTGGTTCATTATATAAAATATAATAACCTATATGGAATGTTGTAGGAAAGCGGTTCCTGCGCTATCGCAACAACATGGCTGCACCCACGCTGACTCCGCACGCGATCACCGCGCTGATATCCGACCGAAACGAGCTATCATTGCGCGTGGTGCCGGGGGCAAAGGTCGAAAAGGCCGCGATTGAAAATGGCGCGCTCAAAATCTGGCTGCGCACCGCACCCGAAGATGGCAAGGCCAACAAGGCCGTGCTGGCCATCTTGGCCAAGCTGTTGGGGGCATCAGTCAGCCAATTGGAAATCACCCACGGCCAAACCGCGCGGGACAAAAGGGTGCGGGTTTTAGTGTAAGGGACGGGCCGCCGCCGCCGTGAACCATCACACTCCGTCACCGTCGTGAATCATCAAACTCCGTCACCCTGAATGAGTCATCCCACTCCGTCACCCTGAACTTGTTTCAGGGTCTTACTTTTTCTCGAGCGGTGCAGAATTAAGACCCTGAAACAAGTTCAGGGTGACGACGGAGGGGCAAGAGGGGGGTGACGAAGCGGGCAAAGAGAAGCTGACGAGGTGGGGGAAGACAGGGTGACGATGGAGTGTGAAGACACGGTGACGAGGATGGGCAAAAGGCACGGCCGTTCAACATCTCCCTCCGTCATGCTGAACTTGTTTCAGCATCTTAATTTTTCTTAAACGCCCAATGTTGAAAACCCTCACACCACCGCGCAAAATTTGGAACCGGCATGACCAAACGCCTCGATTTTCAGCCCTGTGTCTACATCATGGGCAGCTTCAACGATCAGGCGCTCTACATCGGCGTGACATCGGACTTGATGAAACGCATCAGCCAGCATCGCGAAGGATATTTCGACGGGCATAGCAAGAAATACAATATCCAGCGGCTCGTGTTGTTTGAAATATTCGCGACAATGGAGGCCGCCATCGCGCGGGAAAAGCAGTTGAAAAACTGGCACCGCCAATGGAAGATCAACCATGTCACCGCCAGCAACCCGACATGGCGCGATCTGACAGAAGATTTGGGTTTTCCTCCGTTGCCGGTTTATTGATGCGGGCATAGCCAAAACGAGTGCGGGGTGCCCATTACGGTCACTACGTCACGTTCGCCCAACCCGTCACCCACACACTCCGCCGCCTCCCATTCCGTCACCCTGAACTTGTTTCAGGGTCTTACTTTTTCTTGCACCGTCCAGAATTAAGACCCTGAAACAAGTTCAGGGTGACGAGGAGATGTGCAACACCGCCCCTTCGTGCCTTCGTGCGCCAAAATACCCCCGTCGCCACCTTGCACCCCCACCCCATCCGCGCTAAGGCGCGGCCAGCAAACGAATCTCCCGCTTTTACGCTGGTTTGACGCGCGTTTCATGGGTTGCAGTAAGCGCCTACCGTGTCGTCTTCCCCATCCGGCCAAAAGCCTCAATTTTGAAGGGGTAGTACCAACATGACCGCAATCGGATTAGACAGCCTGCAAACCCGTTCCACCTTGACCGCTGGCGGCAAGAC
>NZ_JBIICH010000037.1:0-16544 GCF_044239005.1 Sphingorhabdus sp.
ACCGGTCGGAAACCGCAACGCGGATAGACGGGCATCAAAGGCGTGATCGACATGGTATATTTCCTTCCAACCAAATGCTTGGCATATTCCAAAAGCCAAAAAGCGGCCCCGCGGGACCGCTTGTTTTGCCTTACCGCTATAAGCTTGCAAATATGGCAAATCAACCCGTGCGACCGCGGCTGTATCACCCCTGCTATCGGCGCATTGCAGTGCAGTGGCTACAGCCCCTTGTCGCGTTTTGCCGCGGCAATCCGTCGCTTCAGGTAACCGAACAACAGCAGGTGCACCGCCACCCATAACAAAACGACGATCAGGATGATTTTGCCGGCGCTCATGCCCGCCCCCATAGCATCTGCGCGCGCATCATCACTCCACTGTGACAGACTTTGCCAAATTGCGTGGCTGGTCGACATCCGTGCCTTTGGCGCACGCCACATGATAAGCGAGCAACTGGACAGGCACAGCATAAACCAATGGCGCGATGAGTGGGTGGACGCTTGGCATTTCGATAGTGGCGAGGCAGCCCTCGCCAGCTTCGGCTATGCCCTCGGCGTCGGAAATCAGCACGACCTTCCCGCCCCGCGCGCGCACTTCCTGCATATTGCTCACAGTCTTTTCGAACAGCGGGCCGCTTGGCGCGAGGACGATGACAGGCACGGCTTCGTCGATCAGCGCGATTGGGCCATGCTTCATTTCGCCCGAGGCATAGCCTTCGGCATGGATGTAGCTGATTTCCTTGAGCTTGAGGGCACCCTCCATCGCCAATGGATAGTCGGGACCACGGCCAAGGTAGAGCACGTCACGTGCGGGTGCGATGAGGTGCGCCATTGCCGCAATGTCTTCGTCATGCGCCAATGCAGCGTTCAAGGCAGCGGGCGCTTCAATAAGATGGCGCACAATTTCGCGTTCTTCTTCTGCAGTCAGCTTGCCTTTGACGAACGCAAGATGCGCCGCAAGCGCCGCGAGCACGGCAAGCTGGCAGGTGAAGGCCTTGGTCGAAGCAACGCCGATTTCGGGGCCAGCATGTGTCGGCAGCAATAGGTCGGCCTCACGCGCCATTGATGATGTCGGCACATTCACCACGACCGCAATGGTCTGGCCATTTTCCTTGCAGTGGCGCAGCGCGGCCAGCGTATCTGCCGTCTCACCCGATTGCGAGATAAACAGCGCCAAACCGCCTTCCTCAAGCACTGGATCGCGATACCGGAATTCGGACGCGACATCGATGTCGACGGGCACGCGGGCGAAGGTTTCAAACCAATATTTGGCGACCATGCCAGCGTAATAGGATGTGCCGCAGGCAACGATGGTAATGCGCTTCACGCCCGCAAGATCGAAATCCATCTGCGGCAGGGCAACGGTCTGTTCAACGGGGCGGATATAGCTGGAGAGCGTTTGGGCGACCACTGTGGGTTGCTCAAAAATCTCTTTCTGCATGTAATGGCGGTAATTGCCCTTTTCGATCTGGGCGGCGGACACGCCGCTGGTGGTGACTTCGCGCGTGACAGGATTATTATCCTTATCGAAAATCTGCGCGCCATCGCGGGTGACGACAACCCAGTCGCCCTCTTCCAAATAGGCGATTTTCTGTGTCAGCGGCGCGAGCGCCAATGCATCCGAACCCAAATAGGTTTCGCCGTCGCCATAACCAACAACCAGTGGGCTACCGAGACGCGCGCCAATCAGAAAATCGGGAAATTCGCGAAACGCAATCGCAAGTGCAAAGGCACCGCGCAAGCGCGGCAGCACGGCCTTCACGGCATCGGCCGGCGCATGGCCAGCCTCCACCTGTTCGGACACCAGATGCGCGACAACCTCTGTATCGGTTTCACTTTCAAATGTCCGCCCGCGGGCGATGAGTTCATCGCGCAGCTGCTTGAAATTTTCGATAATGCCATTGTGCACGAGCGCGACTTCGCCCGTCGCATGCGGATGCGCATTGCTGGTGGTCGGCGCGCCATGAGTGGCCCAGCGCGTATGCGCAATGCCAATATTACCAGCGGCGTCGTCGGTTTTTAGAACATTGACCAAGTTCGCAAGCTTGCCCTCTGCACGGCGGCGCACGAGCTGACCATCATGCACGGTGCACACACCGGCGGAGTCATACCCCCGATACTCCATCCGCTTCAGCCCATCGACCAACCGGTCCGAAACAGCAGATTTGCCAACAATTCCGATAATTCCGCACATGGATTTTTTGCTTTCGTCAAATTGTGTAGGGGATTCGGATGCCCGGCATCTCTGCCGGAAAATCCTTTGTATTCCGTGTAATCAGGATCGCGCCATTCACCTGCGCGGTAGCGAGGATATAGGCATCCATCAATTTCATCGGCGATCGATATCGGATGTCAGCAGCAGCAGCGGCAATTCTGGCATCAATTTCGACCACTTCGAAGGGTGAAATGATTTGCTGGACAGTGTCGCGCCGCTCAAGCGGCTCACCTGCCAATATTTCAGTCCAAACGACACGGCTGATCCTGTGTTTTTTATATCGTGAAAGCTCAGAGATAGCCTTGGGGTTATCTCTGAGCCAGTCGATCAATATATTGGTGTCAAAAAACGGGTCAGCCACAAATCATATATCTTCGTAAGGCCTGCGGTCTTCGCGCATTGCCCTTTGATATTCAACTGCGTCACCAATATCCGTCCGATGCTTCCAAAGACCAGCGCCGCGGGCGATCCAGTCTTTATTATCCGTGTTATGCACCAGATAAAGCTTAACCGCGTCACGAATTGCCGCCGCGCGTGAACGCTTTCCTTTGGCCGCCAGCGCATCCAGCTTCTCGATATCGTCGTCAGGAATGTCCGTAAGAATTCTCATGTGTCACTCGCTTCGTTCACTATCGAATCTGGATATTTACGTGCAGCCATGTCGAGATGAATCTGCCGCTGATGGTCATCATATCCACCGAACATGTCCGGCGATTCGAATCATGATATATTGATATCATATCATGATATCATGTCAACTCAATCTCGGGACTCTGGTCAATGAGCTGAAGCCGGCCAACAATCGACGCTGGCTCCAATAATGCGCCAGGTGCAACAACCGCGTTTGCTCCGATCCGGCTTCCGTCGCCCACCAAAGCGCCAAATTTGCTGACGCCAGTGTCGATCACTTGTACACGGTAGACGATGCGGATGTTGCGATCCTCTCTCTCATTCCGGTGATTGGCAATGACAGCACCTGCTTCAATATTGACATCAGCGCCAATAATTGAGTCCCCTACGAAGTTCATATGCGCCAGCTTAGACCCCGCAAACATGACCGAGGTTTTGAGCTCAGACGACGGCCCAATGATACAATCCTGTTCGAGATACACACCGCCCCGCAGATATGCGCCAGCCGCTATAAAACAATTAGGCCCAATGATTGCCGGCCCTTTGACAACAGCGCCCGCCTCCATCCTCGCGCTGTGGTGCACTGCCAATTCGTCGATGCGCTGGTATGAAGAGTCGAGACTAGCAATTTGCTGTCTGAGCAACTCCTCAATGTTGCCGACCAAGTGCCAAGGCGCCTGATCGTTATCTGCAAAGCTGGAGGTGCGCCAAGGCTCAATGAACGAAGCTATCAGGCCCTTGACGTCAAGCATCGCTCACTTCTTCTCAGCCTTCTTCTTCCGCATCGCATCGTGAAATCGATCCGCCCAGCCGGGCTTTACCAGCTGCTCGGCGCGGACCATGCGGAGTTCGCCGTCGGCGACGTCGCGTGATACGGCGCTGCCTGCCGCGACGATCGCATCGCGGCCGATTTTTACCGGCGCGATGAGGGCGCTGTTAGAGCCGATGAAAGCGCCTTCGCCAATCACTGTCTGGTATTTGAAATAGCCGTCATAATTGCAGGTAATCGTGCCCGCGCCGATATTTGCGCCTGCACCGATGGTCGCATCGCCAAGATAGGTGAGATGATTGGCCTTTGCGCCCTTGCCCAGATGGGCTTTCTTGGTTTCGACGAAATTGCCGATTTTGGCTTTTTCTTCCAACACCGTTCCGGGGCGCAAGCGCGCAAATGGACCGACTTCGCAACCGCTGGCGATTTGCGCGCCTTCGATATGGCTGTTGGCTCGAATCTTTACATTGTCCGCGATGCGCACGCCGGGGCCGAAAAACACATTGGGTTCAATCAGCACATCGCGGCCAATTTGCGTGTCCCATGCGAACCAGACGGTGCCCGGCGCAATCAGCGTTGCGCCATCGTCCATCGCCTGCACGCGGCGGCGCTTTTGCCACTCGGCCTCCATCTCGGCCAATTGTGCGCGGCTGTTGATGCCCGCAACATCGAACGGATCCGTGGTGACTGCAACGCAAACACGGCCATCGGCGTTCGCGATGTTGACGATGTCGGTAAGATAATATTCCTTCTGCGCATTGTCGTCCGTCACGCGGTCGAGCAATCCAAACAGATCGCGTGACTTGACCGCCATCAGGCCGGAATTGGACAGCTTCACCGCCTTTTCAGCTTCGGTCGCGTCCTTCTGTTCGACCATTTTCACGATGCGGCCGTCTTCGACAATCACGCGGCCATAGCCTGTGGGGTCTTCTGGCGCGAACGCCAATACAACCACGGCAGGCGCGTCGGCGGCGTTCAGTCGTTCGACCATCGCCTGCATGGTTGCCGTCGGCACGAACGGAACATCACCGTAAAGGATGAGGACATCGCCATCAAAGCCCGCCAATGCGTGTTGTGCCTGCTGGACGGCGTGCCCTGTTCCATGTTGCGGTTCTTGCAAGGCCAATTCTGCGGACCCGGCCAAGGCAGCTTCAAGCTGATCCTTGCCACTGCCGACCACCACAACCTTTTTGGCCGGACTTAAGGCGTCAACCGACGCCATCAGGTGCATCAGCATTGGCCGGCTGGCGATCGGATGCAGGACCTTATGCAAGTCGGATTTCATGCGAGTGCCCTTGCCCGCGGCAAGGATGATGGCAGCTATTTCAGTCATGTGCATTGTCATGCCAGCAAATTGTTGCGGTTTCCAGAACTTGCAGCCATTTGGGATCGATATGACAAAAATTCCTTTCGACATCATCGGCTTCGACCTTGACGGTACTTTAGTGGACACCAGCGGCGACCTAACCGCCGCGGTCAACCATGTGCTGTCCAGCGTCGGCAGACCGACCCTTTCGGCCGAAACGGTTAAGCAACATATCGGCGGCGGGGCAAAGTTGATGTTACAACAGGGACTGGAGGCAACGGGCGGCATTCCCGACGGCGATTTTAAGCCGCTCTATCGCCAGATGTTGGCTTATTATGAAGCCAATGTGTCGGTCCACAGCCGGCCCTTTGACGGTGCACTCAATGTGCTGGATACGCTGGATGCGATGGGCGTGCGTTACGCGGTTGTGACCAATAAGTTCGAAAGCCTGGCGGTCAAGTTGCTGAACGACCTGAACCTTGCACATCGTATGGGCTGCATTTTGGGTGCGGACACGTTGGGCAAGGAAAATGCCAAACCGTCCGGCGCGCCCATCTTTGAAATGGTGAAAAGATGTGGCGGCGGACGTGCGGCCTATATTGGCGATTCCATTTACGACATCATGGCCGCGAAAAATGCCGACGTGCCGAGTGTGGCCGTTAGCTTTGGTTTTCTGCACGGGCCAGTGGAGGATATGGGCGCAGATGCCATCATCGACCATTTCGATGATCTGATCGCGGCTTTGCGAAACCTCTCATAATCAAATGTCCGTTATTTCATCGGCTATGCTTGCACGTAAAAACTGCGTCTATATGTGGGGCAATGTAGCCGGTAATAGCTGACATGGGGTTGGCGCAGATCGCGCTGACATGGACGGGTGAATATAGTGAACAGTTGGTTTTCTCCCCGCGTGCTTTTTGCCTTTGGCCTTGCTTTTGTCGGCGCCGTTTTTGCAGGGCAAATGCTTGGTGTCGCCGAACGCATCCTTGTGGTGTTCGTATCGATGCTGATTGCTTTGTTCGTCGTGGCCGAAGGGCATGATCATGATGAAGCCGTTATCGATACGCCGCGCGCAGACGAACCGCGGGCGATCGATGCCGCCTCAATTACGTCGCACCCCCAGTTGCAGGCGTTTATCGATGCATCCACCGATGCGATATTGATGGTCGAAAACGCGCGCGTCACGGCTGCAAATGTGGTCGCGTTGCGCTTATTGGGTAGCAATATTGTTGGTCAGAATGTCCGGATGGCATTTCGGCATGCCGGCGCAATCGAACGATTGTCTGACCCTGATGCCCAGCATAGCGGCCACCCCATAAAACTCACAGGGATCGGTCAGAAAAACCAGCTGTGGGAAATGCGTATCCAGATGATGGGACCCGGACAGAAGATTGTCCATTTGGCCGACCGCAGTGGCACGCAAGCGGCCGAAAAGATGCGCGTTGATTTCGTTGCCAATGCCAGCCACGAACTGTTGACGCCGCTCGCTGCTGTTAAAGGATTCATCGAAACATTGGATGACCCCGCTGCGGGCGAAGATCGAGCGACACGCAGTCGATTCTTAGGGATAATGGCGACAGAAACCGATCGCATGCAGGCGTTGGTGCGCGACCTTATGTCGCTTAGCCGCATTGAAGCCGAAAAATATGACCCGCCACAAACGCCCGTCGATTTTGCCCAGATCGTGATGGAAACCGTCGACCAACTGCGCAACAGCCAAAAGGATCGCGGCGCAGATATTGCTGTCGACATCACCGCGGATTTGCCCGCAGTGATTGGCGATGCTGGCCAATTGCGGCAGCTTGCCAACAACATCCTGAATAATGCCATGAAATATGGAAAAGACGGCACCCCGGTGCTGGTCTCGCTCATTTCATCGCGATCTGGCGCCATGCTGAACTTCGCAGTTGCGGATGAAGGCGACGGGATTGCGCCTGAACATTTGCCGCGGCTGACCGAGCGTTTTTATCGCGTCGATTCGGGGCGCAGTCGGTTGGTTGGCGGAACCGGTCTGGGGCTTAGTTTGGTCAAACATATTGTGGACCGGCACCGTGGCCATCTGGAAATCCGCAGCACTGTGGGAAAAGGCACCACGGTGTCGATTTTGCTTCCCGTTTCACCGGCATGACCGTCACAATAGTGTAACACAAGAGTCATTTATCAGCCATCTGCGGCGTCTAATGGACCCGGGAGCGCAGTTCGATCTGTGCCGAATCCACTATGGGGACAACAGTTATGATTAAGAAAATTTCACTTGTTGCCATCAGCGCGCTCGCGCTTGCGGCATGTAATGACCAGGCAAGCACGGGTGGGGCCGCTGGCGGCTCGCGTCAGGAAATCCGCATTGTGGGTTCGTCGACGGTATTTCCATTCGCAAAGGCCGCGGCTGAGGCGTTCGCTAAAGCGGATCCCTCACGCAAATCACCTGTTCTGGAATCGACTGGAACCGGCGGCGGAATTGAACAATTCTGCAAAGGCGTAGGCGCAGAAACGCCAGACATCGCAAATGCTTCACGTCGTATGAAGAAGAGCGAATTCGAAAATTGCCAGAAGAATGGCGTTAAGGACATTATCGAAGTTCAGGTTGGCATTGACGGTCTGGCACTTGCACAGTCGAACAAGGGCACCAAGTTCGTGCTTTCGACCGCTGACGTCTACAAGGCGCTCGCAGCCAACCCGTTCGGTAAGCCACAGACTGCAAAGCTTTGGTCGGACGTGAACCCTTCGCTGCCTAAATTGCCAATCTCGGTATATGGCCCGCCAACGACTTCGGGTACGCGCGATTCATTCCATGAACTGATCATGGAAGCTGGTTGCAAATCCGACGCTGCAACCAAGGCGTTGAAGGACACCGACGAAGACAAGTATAAAGCAATTTGCACCGAAATTCGCACCGATGGCGCTTTCAAGGAGCAGGGCGAAAACGATAACCTGATCGTGCAGAAGCTCGATTCCAACCCCAACATGGTTGGCATCTTCGGCTACAGCTACATGGAAGAAAATGCATCCAAGGTACACGGCATCGTGATGAACGGCGTCAACCCGACAGTTGCGACGATTTCGGACGGTAGCTACCCCGGTGCGCGCAAGATGTTCATCTATGTCAAGAAAGCCCACATCGGCAAAATTCCTGGCATCAAGGAATTTGTTATCGAGTTTCTTAAGGGCGGCGCAGTTGGCGGATATCTGACCAAATTGGGCATGATTGCATCGACTGAAGCAGACTATAAAGCGGCAAACGAAGCTGCAAACAGCCTCAATTCCATGACGGGCGCAGATTTGAAATAAAACTGCAACAATCATCGCGTCTATGGGCCTGGATCGAATCTCTGTTTGATCCGGGCCCATTGCTATTTTGGGTTGTTTTTCTTCGGTTTTCGGCCAATTTTGGTCCAAGGGAGCAATGTTAAGTTTATGACCGGAACGGCATTGCTCTTCCTTGTCCTTGGTCTCGGCCTCATTGGCTGGATCGTTGGGCGTGCCCGCGCGTCGGGTTTCGTCCGCAAGGCAAAGGGTGGCCCGCGCGGCACTGTTAACAGCCTGCCTTATTATCACGGTTGGTTTGTTGCGATTTGTGCCGTTGCGCCTGCGCTGTTGTTCATGGTCATTTGGCAGTCGCTTTCGCCATCGCTGGTCACCAATATGGTGCTGTCGGCACCGATCGCCGCTGAATTGCCACAAGACACCTTTGCCCGCGCAGCCATATTGTCTGAAGCACGTGCCATAGCGCAGGGTTTTCAAGCAACCGCATTTCAGGACATGAGCGACAAGCTTGTTCCTTTATACAAAGGCGCTTTGTCTTATTATAAGTGGCTCGGCGTCGCCGCGACATTGTTGCTGTTGTTTGCCGGCGGGGCCTTTGCATTTACCCGTCTAAAACCCGATTTTCGCGCGCGCAGTAAAGTCGAACGCGTCATCATGTTCGGCCTGCTTGTCGCATCGCTGATCGCCATCATCACCACGCTTGGTATCTTCGCGTCGTTGATATTTGAATCCTGGCGCTTCTTCTCAATGGTGTCGCCATTTGAATTCCTGTTCGGAACCGACTGGAATCCGAAGTCCGATGTCACGCCCGGCGCCGACAATGGCTATGGCGCCATTCCATTGTTCTGGGGCACGATTTTCATTGGCGCAATTATCGCGATGATAGTTGCCATCCCGCTGGGTCTGATGAGCGCGATCTTCTTGACGCAATATGCGTCCGCGAATGTGCGCAAATGGATGAAGCCCATTCTTGAAATCCTCGCCGGTGTGCCCACCGTGGTATATGGCTATTTTGCGGCCTTAACCGTGGCACCAGCTGTGCGTGACTTTGCGGTCATGCTTGGTGTCAGCAACGCAGCATCTGACAATGCGCTTGCTGCAGGTATCGTCATGGGCGTGATGATCATTCCATTGGTATCGTCGATGTCGGATGACAGCATTGCCGCCGTGCCCAACGCGATGCGTGACGGCAGTCTGGCCATGGGCGCGACCAAGAGCGAAACCATTAAACAGGTTCTCTTACCAGCCGCACTGCCGGGCGTCGTTGGCGGAGTATTGCTTGCCGTCAGCCGCGCGATTGGTGAGACGATGATTGTGGTGATGGCCGCAGGCTACACCGCGAACCTGACTGCAAATCCTTTCGACACGATCACCACCATTACAGTCCAGATTGTCGCGCTTTTGACAGGCGATCAGGATTTTGGCAGCCCGCATACACTTGCCGCGTTCGCGCTTGGACTGGCGTTATTCATCACGACGTTCTTCCTGAATTATGTCGCATTGCGGGTCGTCAAAAAATATCGGGAAGCATATGAATAAAGCTGTCATCGACCCAAGCCCGACCGACTGGAACGGGCAAATCATGCAAAAGCGTATTGCCAGCCGTTATGCGGCTGAGCGACGCTTTAAAGCGATGGGCTTTATGGCGGTCGCGCTATCGACGCTTTTCCTTGCGTTTTTGTTGTTCACCATGCTTGGCCAAGGTCTGCGTGGCTTCCAGCGTACAGAACTCGCCGTAGAGTTCGATTTTCCGGCACTCACCTCTGGCGCGACCGCAGCATCCGTGACGGGCCCAAATGCCGATGCGGCGTTGAATTCGATGGACATTCCCGGCCTCGTCGAATTGGCTGTGGGGCAACAATATGCTGGCTTGGGCGACAGCCTACTGACCTCCGCCGCGGCAGCAAATGTGCGGCAGATGTTGATAGACAATCCGGAACTTGTCACATCCAAACAAACGCTTTGGTTGCCAGCGGACTCCCGATTGGACGTGGCATTCAAGCGCCAAGGCGAGCCAGCGGCTGAAAAGACGGTTGCTGCGCTTTCTGAAAAGGATGCTTTGCGCACTGGCTTTAACTGGACGTTCCTAACAGGTGCAGATGCGACAGACCCATCTGCGGTTGGCATTTGGGCTGCGTTCAAGGGATCGCTGATGACGATGGCGATTACCCTGTTGCTCGCCTTTCCCGTTGGCGTCCTCGCGGCGTTATATCTTGAGGAATATGCGCCGAAGAACCGGCTGACGGACATGATAGAAGTGTCCATCAACAACCTCGCCGCTGTTCCGTCGATCATCTTTGGTCTTTTGGGGCTCGCCGTGTTTCTCACGATCTTTGGCATGCCGCGATCATCCGCATTGGTGGGCGGATTAACACTCGCGCTGATGACAATGCCCGTCATCGTCATTGCCGGCCGCAATGCCGTCAAATCCGTTCCTCCGTCTATCCGCGAAGCGGCCTTGGGCATCGGCGCTTCACCTGTTCAAGTCGTTTTCCACCATGTTCTGCCGCTTGCCCTGCCCGGTATCCTAACGGGCACCATCATCGGTATGGCGCGTGCGCTTGGGGAAACGGCGCCACTGCTGATGATCGGTATGCGCGCCTTCATTCCGGCTGCGCCAGAAGGCTTTACGGACGCCGCCACGGCATTGCCTGTGCAGATTTATCTGTGGTCGGACGAAGTCAATCAGGGCTTTGTCGAAAAAACCAGTGCGGCAATCATTGTGTTGCTGATATTCCTGTTGGGAATGAACGCTTTGGCCATTTATCTTCGCAACCGATTTGAAACGCGGTGGTGATTTATGAACAAAAAGGACGATAATGTGGGCGAAAACCCCGGAAATCCGAAAATATCCACGCGCAATGTGAATGTTTTTTATGGCGATAAACAAGCGATAAACAACGTATCCATTGACGTCGACCGCGAAAACGTGACTGCCTTCATTGGCCCGTCCGGCTGTGGTAAGTCGACCTTCCTGCGGTCACTTAACCGCATGAACGACACCGTGATTGGTGCACGCGTCGAAGGCGAGATTTTGCTCGATGGGCAGGATATCTATGCATCGTCGATGGACGTCGTACAATTGCGCGCCCGCGTTGGTATGGTTTTCCAGAAACCAAATCCGTTTCCCAAATCCATTTATGACAATGTCGCTTATGGTCCGCGGATTCACGGGCTGGCGAGCGGCAAGGCAGAACTCGACCAGATCGTGGAAGGTTCGCTTACCCGCGCCGGTTTATGGACCGAGGTCAAGGATCGGCTGAACGAAAGCGGCACTGCGCTCTCCGGCGGTCAGCAGCAGCGTTTGTGCATTGCCCGCGCCATTGCCGTTGATCCCGAAGTCATTTTGATGGACGAACCTTGTTCGGCGCTCGATCCCATCGCGACAGCACGGATCGAGGAGTTAATCCACGACCTGCGCGGAAAATATGCTATCATCATCGTGACGCATAATATGCAGCAGGCGGCACGTGTGTCACAACGCACCGCATTTTTCCATTTGGGCAATCTCATTGAATTTGGTGAGACATCCGAAATATTCACCAATCCACGTGAAGATCGCACCAAGGATTATATTACAGGCCGCTACGGTTAGGAATTAATAACATGAGCACAGGCACAAGGCACACCATTAGCGCGTTTGACGATGACATGGACGAAATCCGTGGCCTCATCGCCGAGATGGGTGCGCGCGCGGAGACTGCGGTCGTTGCGGCCATGAAAGCCTTGTCGGATCATGACATCGAACTGGCCGCCTCCGTTCGTGCCGAAGACAAAGTGATAGACACTCTTGAGACCGACGTTGAACGCTTGGTTGTGCGCACCATTGCCTTACGCGCACCGATGGCCGACGATTTGCGTGAGCTTATCGCCGCACTCAAAATGTCTGCGGTTATTGAACGCATTGGTGATTACGCGAAAAACATCGCCAAGCGTGTTCCGAAGATGGAAGGCAAAATCCACGCCTCCGCCAAAGAACAACTCGGACGCATGGGTGAAATCGTTGTCGAAATGATCCGCACCGCCATGGACGCTTATGCAAAGCGTGACATTGATCTGGCCCGCGCAGTGACCATTCGTGACGACGACGTTGACCAGCTTAACAAAGATCTGTTCGTCGACTTTGTCGCATATGTGGCGAAAAACCCCAAAAATGCGACGGAAGTCGCCCATCTGCTTTTTACGGCCAAGAACTTGGAACGGATTGGGGACCATACCACCACCGTTGCCCAGATGATTTATTTTACCGAAACGGGTGAAAACCTGCCCGACGCTTAACGCGGAGAAACATATGCCCAAGGCGCAATTGCTTTTGGTTGAAGACGATAGTGCTCTGGCCGAGCTGGTGCGCTGGCATTTCGAACGCGAGGATTTCGACGTTCAGCATACGGGGGACGGTGAAGAAGCGCTGCTGATGGCCAAAGAACGCACGCCCGATCTGGTTTTGCTGGATTGGATGTTGGAGAATCTGTCGGGCATCGAAGTGTGCCGGCAATTACGCAAAGCGGACAACACCGCCAATGTGCCAATCATCATGTTGACGGCACGCGGTGAAGAAGATGACCGTATTCGCGGACTTGAAATCGGCGCCGATGATTATGTCACCAAGCCTTTTTCACCACGCGAATTGGTCGCCCGTGCAAAGGCCGTGCTGCGCCGGGTCCGTCCCGCGCTTGCTGGCGAAGCATTGCGCTTTGGTGACGTCGAAATGGATACGGTCGCGCACAAAGTAAAGCGCGGCGGAAAGCAGGTTCCGCTTGGGCCGACCGAATATCGGTTGCTCAAGCATTTCCTCGAATATCCAGGCCATGTATTCTCGCGTGAGCGCCTTTTAGACAGTGTCTGGGGCCATGACAGCGATATCGAAATACGTACCGTTGACGTCCACATCCGCCGCTTGCGCAAAGCCCTCAATGAGGGCTTTGACAGCGATATCATCCGGACGGTGCGGTCGGCAGGCTATTCGCTCGATCAGGACGCGGTTTAGAACTCCAACTGCATCCGCGCGGCAAGTACATCAACCGAATAGTCGCGCTTATCAACTGCCTGCGTTGAAAGGGGGTCAACTGTCGCGGCCAACGGACCACCTTCGACATTGACGCGGCCATAGTTCAACATGAAGCGAATATAATCGATTGGGTACCAGTTCAGAGCGAGCAAATAGCTGGTCTGTGTGCCACCCCGTCCAAGCCGCGCATTGACCGCAGCCAGGCTATTGCTGCCCGTCGCAAAGTTGTTCGTCACGCCGTTTTTCAAGGCGTTGCTGTCGAGATCCAGAAAATCATAGCGTGCCGCAATTTGGAACGCGCCAAGGCCTTTTTTATCAATGGGATTCAGTACCTTGGTACGCGCCCATGCGCCGTCCTTGTAACCGCGGGTCTCGCCGGTCAGAAAATAACCAGCTTCGGCATACATGCCAAAAAAGCTCGGGTCGCCATTTGGCGTAACCGCGCTGTTGCCGCCAGCAAAACTGTTCAATCCGGTTGCAATGTCACCCGCGCGATAGGCATTTACTTTAGTCCATTGGCCTTCGCCGGCAAAATAAAATCCGGGAAAGATAGCCGCCAATTCGACACCGAGAATCCGGTCGCTCTTGGCGGCGAAGCTTCCGGTGTCGACAAATCGTACGTCGGTAAGCTGTGTGTTCGGCCGCGCGCGATATCGGGCAAGCTGGTTGGTCGATGGCGCATTTGTCGAAACCGACGCCGTTCCATTGTTGTTGGATGCAAATTCGCGCTGCTGAATGGTCGCACCAAAATGCAGCTGTCCGCCAAACGCCTTTGGCGCATAGGTCAGGCGTCCCGCACCAATCCAGCCGTCATTGTCGAACGAGTTGTCGATGCTGTGGCCGGCAAACAAGCCGACTTCGGCGCGGAGCACATTATCGGAATCACGCCATGCAACCGCGCCACCAAGACGACGGCTGTTTAAAAACGCGTCATTGAATGCAGCGCGCTCTGTAAAGCTGGCGTTGTTGGAACTGGTGATTTGCTCCATCCCGTTCAGCGATTCAAAATTGCCTATCCGAACACTGAACGGCGTGTTGCTTGGATTGTAGCTGAGGAACGTGTCGCCAAAGGCAACATTGCCGCCCGCAAAGTCCGCTTCGACCTTATAACCGAAGCCGCCGGGCATGCTGCCTTCAGCGCCAAGGCGAACGCGCCGAACGCGGCTATTGAAACCCAGATTGCGGTTGACTGCATAATCGCCGGGTACGCTCACATAGCCTGCATCATAATGGATGCGTCCACGTGGCTTGAACGTCCAACCACCTTGACCGCTCGTCTCTGGTCCGCCCTTCCATTTTACTTCTGCTACAGGCTTTTTCTCGACCGCATCAACCTTTGCGGAAATCGCGGCCAATTGTGTCTTAAGCGCCGCAACTTCCGCACGCAGCGAGTCGACCTCAGATATGCTGTCCTGCGCATAGGCAGGAAACGCGACACATGCCGCCGTTACCAATGCTGTCGTTGCGAACCATTTTTTTGCGGCGGTCATAATGTTATCCTCGTTTCAATGGTGACGCCTAGACAGCAATTTTATGTCTTGGGCATGACAGCATTATTTCTCTTTTATGACATTCACCCCAACTTGCTTTACGCTTGCGTCAAGTGACGTGCCATGCCAAGGCACAGCGTGTTTCGGCGGCTTGGTTCGCCCCTGATTATGGAGATATAATATGACCATCAGTTTTAAAGACAAAGTCGCTATTGTGACAGGTGCAGGCGGTGGATTGGGTAAGGCCTATGCGCTTGAACTCGCCAAGCGCGGTGCAAAAGTGGTGGTCAATGATTTGGGCGGCGCGCGCGATGGCACAGGCACATCCGACGCAGCGGCTCAGGTTGTCGAGCAGATCAAGTCAGCAGGCGGCGAAGCTATGGCCAATGGCGGCAGCGTCACTGAATATGAGCAGATGGTCGAAATGGTCGCCAAGGCGAAAGAAGCATGGGGTGGCGTGCATGTGTTGATCAACAATGCGGGCATCCTGCGCGATAAGAGCTTTGCCAAGATGGATATGCCCGATTTCAATCTGGTGCTTCAGGTTCATGTTATGGGATCGGCAAACTGCACCAAGGCCGTTTGGGATACGATGCGCGATCAGGCCTATGGCCGCATCTTGATGACCACATCGTCAACCGGTCTGTACGGCAATTTCGGCCAAGCCAATTATGGCGCAGCGAAGCTCGGATTGGCTGGATTTACAAAGACGCTTCATCTTGAAGGCGCCAAATATAACGTACGCGTCAATTCGCTCGCACCTGTTGCAGGCACGCGCATGACCGAGGATATCTTCCCAGAAGGTTTGTTCGAACAGTTCACGCCGGAAAATGTTGTACCAGCCGCATTGTATCTGGTCAGCGAAGACGCCCCAACCAACATGATCATCGGCGCAGGCGGTGGCGGCTATCACGCAGCCTATGTCACGATGACCCCGGGCGTCGCCCTTCGTCAGGAAGACCGCAACGTCGAAGGCTTTGCTGCGGCGTGGGACAAGATTATCGACCGCACCGGCGAAACCGTTCCACAGTCAGGCGGCGAACAATCCATCGCCGTGATGAAGGCGCTTCAAGCGCTCGGCTAATTGCCTGCGAAACGTTTCGAAAGAGCCCGGTCTTTGGCCGGGCTTTTTTTATGCGTCGACGAGCTTCATGAGCTTTCGTTCAACTGGCGCAAGGACGGGGCCAAGGTCATGCCCACGTTTCAAAATTGCGCCACCTTCGCCAACCAATGCCCACATGCCTTGGCGGTTGCGCAATGCGGGCCGTTTTTCAATGCGATATTCCGGCCGCTCGGTTGCGCGCCGGAACGCACTGAATACGGCAGCATCGCGGCCAAGATCGATGGCATAATCGCGCCAGTTACCCGCCGCGACCATCCGCCCGTACAGATTGAGAATCTGGGTTAGTTCGCCTTTTTCAAAACCAATCTGGTTGAGCCGATTGGTTATCGGGAACGGCGTGATGATTGCGCTCAACTGGCCTTGCTTCCCTTGCTCGCACGGGGCTTTACTGGCGTCGCCGCGGGCGTTCCATCACGCTCGGCCATCATGTCGGCGATACGTTTGCGTAGGGTTTCGATTTCACACTGCAGGATCTCGAGGCTTTGCGTCGCCGGGTCGAACATCTCCCGGCATGGCGTGCCATAAGGCATGAAGTCGCGTGCATAGGTTTCGGCCTGAACCAATGTCGACCGCGCCTTTGGGCCAATCATAGTGGCGCCCGCCGGAACGTCATCTGTCACCACGGCAGCAGCGCCAATGCGCGCGCGTTCGCCCACTGTAATTGGGCCAAGAATCTGTGCACCTGATCCAATGATAACATTGTCCAATATCGTCGGGTGCCGTTTGCCCGCCATCCCGTTGGT
>NZ_JBIICH010000158.1:0-4138 GCF_044239005.1 Sphingorhabdus sp.
GCAAAGACAAGGCTGCCCAGCGCAGCAGGGACTGATGCCGCGCCAAGCAGCGCAGCGATCACTGCGCCGTTTTGGTTGCCCGTTAGCGCGGCGAATATCATCGCGACATCGTCGGGGCTGGCCAGCGCAGGCAGGGCGACCAATGCCCACCCAACCATCATGGCCAGAAACGGATCAACGCCACCACGCCAATCACGGCTGAAATGCACAATTGAGATGAGCAGGAATGAATTGAGCGCCAGTTCCGGAAGCTGCAGCCATAAGACGACCATAGCGGCGGCGCATCCCACATAGCTGCCAATTATCTTCATCCTGCCCGCCAGCCCATTCTGCCCAAAATGGGCAGAAGCGATTTCGACGTCCAGCGTGCCGTGGGGAATGCCTGCAAGCACGATAGCCAGAGCAGCCAGCATATTGGCCTCAACGCTGTCCATGCCGCCCAGAAGGCGGTCTACGGCAATAAGCAGCAACGTTGCTGCCGGTAACGCAAACAGGCGCAACATTTTGGAAAATGTCGCGCCTGCAGAATGCGGATATAAAATTATATTCATACAGGAATGTACGCCGCCAGAGCGGCGTACGTCCAGTGTTTATCCGAAGGCTTTAGCCATATTCGGCTTGCGACTTGCGCACGGCGATCATGTAGATCAAGACGCCGACGCCTGCCTTTGCGATCAAGTCAGCGATTGTGTAGCCGACTTGTACGCCAACGGTTACGTCAGAACCGCTCAGATTGGTGTACGGGATCATGTATACGATCGGGTAGAAACCCCATGATGCGAAGGTCAGCAAACGTGCTTTCTTAACCAGTTCGCGTACATTTTCTGGTTGGTTGTTGATCGATGCACCGAGGCCGGCGAACAGCTGCCACATGATGTAGACAAACGGGATTGCCGACAATGTGCCCCACAATACGCGGGTCGGAATGTCCGTTGCGATTTCACCTGGGTAACCCAAGATGATCATCAATGCTGCAGCGCCGCCAAGCTTGAACGACTTTGAGACGGTTTCTTCTTGGCTCAGACGCATCACGAGGATGAGCTCGATGAGAAGCAATGGCACGGTGAGCAACCAATCGACATAGCGATAGGCATCGTTAAATGCATAGCCGCTTGCGGTCACTATACCGTCTTTAACGGAATATGCGCCTTCCCAGCTCTCGAAAATACGGAAATAGTGATACGCGGCGATGGCGGTAACCAAGCCGGAAATAGTGAGCGCTGTCTTGTAGGCTGGGCCCACTTGCGAGCGGCCGAGCCACAAAAACAGCGTTGCTGCTGCCATGGTGGCAAATGTAAATGAGAATGCATTATAGACCAGGGAATACTGGCCAAAAGTTAGATTTTCCACGTTATTCTCCCCCTTTGCGACATCATTTCGGATGTCGGGGCATTTTTCATAAACGCTGACCTGGGGACAACAACCTAACCTTTATACCATGTTTTTGTGATATTGCCCTCGACATCGCGGAACTGGCATATATAATGGTTAACGCTGAAATGCGCCTATAGGGGTACGCGGGAGGCACTGTAATTTGGACGTTTTGGGCCGGTCTAACGAGAAACTAGACGCGCTAATCGCGAATAGCCCGATAGCGTCAGTGATCAGCGACCCGCGTCAAAGCGGCAATCCAATCATTGCCTGTAATGCTGCGTTTCTTGAACTGACGGGCTATGCGGAACATGAAATCATTGGACGGAACTGCAAATTTTTGGCTGGTCCAGCGACTGAACCGTGGTTAACCGACACGATCAGTAATGGCGTTCAACGTCACGCCCCGGTCATGGTCGAAATTTTGAACTACAAACGCGATGGCACACCCTTTCGTAATGCAGTGCTGGTTGCGCCGTTGTTTGACGAAGAAGGTGAACTTGAGTTCTTTCTTGGTTCTCAGGTCGAACTTGAGCCCAGTGCGCCAGTGTCTTACGAGAGCCGCCATGCTGCGGCCGCGACGGCGGTCAAGGCATTGTCACGGCGGCAGCGCGAAGTGTTGGCCGAAATGGCGCTGGGCCATTTGAACAAGCAAATCGCCTTCCGGCTTGGGCTCAGCGAGCAAACCGTCAAAATGCACCGTGCGTTGTTAATGGAGCGGTTGGGCGCGGCGAGTTCGGCCGATGCTATTCGCATTGCAGTAGAGGCCGGATTATAATTTTGGCTTAGCCCAAGGCCGCGACGCGAGCCGCCTTGACAAGACATGGCGTCAAGGACGCAACTACTAAACACCAAATGAAAAGGCCCGGCAGTCCCCCAACCGCCGGGCCTTACGCTAATGATCCGATGCGTGGGATCAGTAGCTATAGTACATGTCGAATTCGACAGGGCTTGGCGTCATTTCCCAACGGGCGACGTCTTCCATCTTCAATTCGATATAGCTGTCAATCTGGTCCTTCGAGAACACGTCACCCTTCAGCAGGAAGTCGTGATCAGCGGCCAAGCACTCCAGCGCTTCACGCAACGAACCGGCTACGGTTGGCACTTCAGCAAGCTCTGCTGGTGGCAAGTCGTAGAGATTCTTGTCCATGGCGTCGCCAGGGTGGATCTTGTTCTGAATGCCGTCGAGGCCAGCCATGAACAAAGCCGCATAGCACAGATATGGGTTCGCCATTGCGTCCGGGAAGCGGACTTCAACGCGCTTGGCCTTGGCACCGGCACCATATGGAATACGGCATGAAGCCGACCGGTTGCGCGCCGAATATGCGAGCAACACTGGCGCTTCGTAACCGGGTACCAAACGCTTGTAGCTGTTTGTGGTCGGGTTTGTGAATGCGTTCACGGCCTTGGCATGCTTAATGATGCCGCCGATGAAATACAGGCACATGTCGGAAAGACCGGCATAGCCGTCGCCTGCGAAAAGCGGGGTCTTGCCTTCCCAGATCGACAGGTGGGTGTGCATACCCGAACCATTGTCTTCCTTGATGGGCTTGGGCATGAACGTTGCGGTCTTGCCATATGCATGTGCGACCTGATGCACGACATATTTGTAGATCTGCATACGGTCAGCGGTCTGTGTCAGCGTTCCGAACGTCAGGCCAAGCTCATGCTGGGCTGCGGCAACTTCATGGTGATGCTTGTCGCAAGGCAGGCCCATTTCGAGCATGGTCGAAACCATTTCGCCACGGATGTCCACTGCGCTGTCGACAGGCGCAACTGGGAAATAACCACCCTTTGCACGGGGACGATGGCCCATATTGCCGCTTTCATATTTCGTGCCGGTGTTCGTTGGCAGTTCAATATCGTCGATCTTGTAATATGACGTGTTGTAGCCGTTTTCGAAACGCACATCGTCGAACATGAAGAATTCGGCTTCTGGACCGACATATACGGTGTCGCCGATGCCTGTGGTTTTCAAATAGGCTTCAGCGCGCTTTGCGGTCGAGCGCGGGTCGCGGCTGTAAAGCTCGCCCGTTGATGGTTCGACGATATCGCAGAAGATGATCATCATTGGCGTGGCGGAGAATGGATCTACGTACACGGCATCAAGATCAGGCTTCAGGATCATGTCGGATTCATTGATGGCTTTCCAGCCTTCGATGGACGAACCGTCAAACATCAGGCCGTCTTCCAACTCGTCTTCGCCGATTACGCCGGCGCACATGGTCAGATGCTGCCATTTGCCCTTGGGATCAGTGAAACGGACATCGACCCACTCGATCTCCTCATCTTTGATACGCTTGATAATGTCCTTAGCTGAGGTACCCATTTTACTTTCCTTCTTTGGCTTGTCTTTTTTGGATATTTTGGATTTTTTTAAACGGCGTCGTTATCGCGTTCGCCGGTGCGGATACGCAGCGCGGTTTCGACGGGGATGACGAAAATCTTGCCGTCACCGATGCGGCCAGTCTGGGCAGCTGCAGCAATGGCTTCGACGACACGGTCGGCAAGGCCGTCTTCAACGACAACCTCAAGCTTTACCTTCGGCAAAAAGTCGACGACATATTCCGCGCCCCGATACAGTTCGGTGTGGCCCTTTTGACGGCCAAAGCCCTTGGCTTCCGTAACAGTGATGCCCGAGACGCCAACTTCGTGCAGCGCTTCTTTCACCTCGTCCAATTTGAATGGCTTGATGATCGCTTCGATCTTTTTCATGGCTTTTCCCTTTATGGCGCGTGAGGCAGATGCTCCGCGCGCGCGGATGATG
>NZ_JBIICH010000159.1:0-4107 GCF_044239005.1 Sphingorhabdus sp.
GCGTCATAGCCTTGGCTCTTGGCTTCGCTGTAAACGTCACGAATGTCGTCGGCGATGCCCTTTTTCTCTTCTTCCAGACGCTCAATGCGTTCAATGAAAAGACGCAGTTGATCGGCGGCGATATTGCCTTCGGCCATAATATTCTCCCTGTGGTGTTGGTCGGTGCCTGCGCACCCGAATCAAGATGACAGCGCCTTAATGCGAAGGGGCGTTTTTCGCCACGCTTTCCTGCATGCGTTGCAATTGCGCGGGCGTGGCTTCGGTCTGATGCTTCGCTTTCCATTCCGCCGCGGGCATGCCGTGGATCAGCGTGCGTGCTTCATCTTTGGTCAGCGCGCCATCCGCCTCCATCACCCAATCGGCGAGGCAATTGCGGCAAAAACCGGCAAGGCCCATCAGGTCGATATTCTGCGCATCGTGGCGGTGCTGCAAATGGGTCACGAGGCGGCGAAATGCGGCTGCGGCTGCCGCGTCTGATATTTGGATGTCCTGTTGCATAGCTATGCGCCCTTTCCGTTGGTGACATGCCGCGTTATGGGGAGTGCGAACGTCAAAATCCATATCGCGGAGCCATTTATATGCAATATCACAAGCCACGTATGCGTAAGGTCCGCATATTGGCGACATTGGGCCCCGCCAGCGACACGCCCGAAATGATCGAAAAGCTGTTCCGTGCTGGTGCCGATGCCTTCCGCGTGAACATGAGCCATGGCGAGCAAGCCGACAAGGCGCAGCTGATCGCCAATATCCGCGCGCTTGAAAAAGCCTATAACCGGCCCACGACAATCTTGGTGGATTTGCAAGGGCCCAAGCTGCGCGTCGGCACCTTTGCCGATGGCAAGGTGGAATTGCACACGGGCGATACTTTCCGGCTGGATACCGACCACACACCGGGGGACGCGCACCGCGTCTATTTGCCGCACCCCGAAATCTTTGCCGCATTGGAAGTCGGCGCACGGCTGTTGCTCGACGATGGTAAGCTTGTTCTGCGGGTCACCGAAATCGGGCTGGAATATATCAATACAATGGTGGAAGTTGGCGGCGCATTGTCGAACCGCAAGGGGCTGAATGTCCCTGACGTCGTCATTCCCATTGCCGCGCTGACCGAAAAGGACCGGTCGGACCTTGCCTTTGCGCTGGAGCAGGGCGTGGATTGGATCGCGATGTCCTTTGTCCAGCGGCCAGAAGATGTTGCCGAGGGCAAGAAGCTGATTGGTAATAAGGCTGCGTTGCTGGCGAAGATTGAAAAGCCTGCCGCCATCGGGCGGTTGGAAGAAATTCTGGAACTCGCCGACGGCGTGATGGTCGCGCGCGGTGATTTGGGTGTTGAGATGCTGCCCGAACAAGTGCCGCCATTGCAGAAGAAGATTGTGTCGACCGCACGGCGCATGGGCAAGCCAGTTGTCGTTGCGACGCAAATGTTGGAATCGATGATCGTATCGCCATCGCCCACCCGCGCCGAGGTGTCGGACGTTGCGACTGCAATTTATGATGGTGCCGACGCGGTCATGTTGTCTGCCGAAACGGCTGCGGGCGCTTGGCCGATTGAAGCGGTGTCGATCATGGACCGCATTGCGCAACAGGTCGAAAGCGACCCCGATTTCTACAAGCGTATCCACTTTACCGAGACCCCAGCCGATTCCACCACGGCCGATGCGCTGGCCGAAGCGAGCGGACGGATTGTCGACACCATAGAAACCAGCGCCATTGTCTGCTTCACATCGTCAGGTTCGACCGCGCGGCGGATTTCGCGCGAACGGCCATCCGTGCCACTCTTGGTGCTGACCGCCAGCCAATCGACCGCGCGCCGCCTTGGGCTCCTTTGGGGCGCTTTTGCTGTGCGGACCAAGGATATTGGATCGTTCGAGGAAATGGTCGCGAAGGGCAAGCGCATGGCGCTGCGCTATCATTTGGGGCAGGCTGGTGGACGCATTGTCATCATGGCTGGCGTACCATTTGGCACGCCGGGTTCCACAAATGTGCTGCACATCGTCCGGCTGACCGGCGACGAATTAAAGGGCCATTAACGGCCGGTTGCGCGATTAGGGCAGTAAAAGACTGCTGTCGCCATAGCTGTAAAACCGGTATTCTTTGGCGATTGCATGGGCATAGGCCGCCTGCATCGTCTCGCGGCCCATCAACGCGCTCACCAGCATGAACAGCGTTGATTTTGGCAAGTGAAAGTTGGTCATGAGGCCGTTGATGGCCTTAAACCGATAGCCCGGGGTGATGAAGATATCGGTGTCGCCTTCAAACGGGTGCACCACACCATTTTGGTCGGCGGCGCTCTCGACAAGGCGCAACGAGGTGGTGCCGACCGCGATCAAGCGGCCGCCATTTGCGCTTATGCTGTTGAGCCGATCCGCTGTCTCGGCATCAATGCTGCCCCACTCGCTGTGCATGCGGTGGCTTGTCGTGTCATCGACCTTTACTGGAAGGAACGTGCCCGCACCCACGTGCAGGGTCAGCGTTGCGGTTTCTATCCCCGCATCGTGCACCGCCTGCATCAATTCGGGGGTGAAATGCAGTGACGCGGTAGGCGCGGCGACGGCGCCGTCCCTTTGCGCGAACATTGTCTGATAATCTTCGGCATCGCGCGCATCGGTTGGCCGCTTGCCAGCGATATAGGGCGGCAACGGCATCGTCCCAGCCCGATGTAGCAAGACTTCGACGGGTTCATCGCCTTCAAAGAACAATGTAAAGCTGCCGTCGTCATGGCGTTCTTCGGCCTTGGCCAAGACCCCTTGGCCAAAATCAATGCAGTCACCAATATGCAGGCGCTTTGCATTGCGGATGAAGGCCTGCCAGCGGCGCAGATCGATGCGTTTATGCAATGTCGCGCCAATCGTCGCATCGCCCCTGCGGCCGGTAAGCTGTGCAGGAATAACCCGGGTGTCGTTGAAGATCAGGCAGTCGCCCTTGCGCAGCTTTTGCGGCAGGTCGCTGACTGAAGCATCGACCATGTTGCCGTCGCCACCGACGCATAGCATGCGCGCGGAATCCCGCGGGCTAACAGGCCGCAGGGCGATCCGCTCGGGCGGAAGCTCGAAATCAAACAGGTCTACGCGCATGATGATTCCGCAGCGGTTAGCTACCGCTTGGTTGGCCTAAGGCAACGGGCTGCGCGGGAAATGCCGGCGGTGGGACATTGTCGGCCGCAATCGATGCCTGAAGCACTTTGCTTGGGCTTGCGGGTGGTTCGCCGCGTTCAATGGCGTCGACAAACTGCATGCCGGATGTCACGCGGCCAAAGACGGTATATTTGTTGTCGAGGCTGAAGCGCGGTTGAAAGCAGATGAAGAATTGGCTGTTGGCCGTGTCGGGTTCATTCGTGCGTGCCATCGACACTGTTCCGCGCAAATGCGGCGTTTTGTTAAATTCGGCCTTCAGATCGGGAAGCTCCGACCCACCTTGGCCCGTGCCCGTGGGATCGCCGGTCTGCGCCATGAAGCCTTCAATCACGCGGTGGAAGATAACGCCATTGTAAAAGCCCTGACGCGTCAGCGTCTTGATGCGCTCCACATGCGCGGGTGCAACGGCGGGGAACATCTGAATGGTAACGCGGCCGCCCGTCGACAAATCGAGCACCAGCATATTTTCAAGGTCAGGCGCAACGGGCGTAGGCGCAGTCGCTGGCGTTTGCGCGAGTGCAGGAGCGCCCGCAAGGAACAGCCCGCCTAAAATGAGCGCAGTCAACTTCGACAAAAATATGCGTGATAACATCAAAAAAGGCCGCCTTTATAATAGAAGTGCTGTTCTCATAACGAACGACGCTGTCGCTGTCATGAACGATTTTCGAACGGCTTCAGGTTGGCCCCGCAGAGGCGAAGTCTGTGGATAAGTCACTGTTGCATAAAAGTGACAGCCCCGAAATATTATTGTCATATCCGCCCAATTTGTTGCGTAAACCTAGGAAATTCGCCACAGCGCAGCCAACCCGGAGAGTTTTCTCTTTAATCCGTTCGTGCTTTGCATGTGCGATTTGAGTGAAAAAGCTGGGGAGTTTAACAGCCACCAGGACGCGATAAGTCGTTGGAATGGGGCGCTATTATAGGGGCTATATCGTGAAAAACACACGTATCAGCAATTTGAAATATGCAGCGGCAC
>NZ_JBIICH010000038.1:0-16327 GCF_044239005.1 Sphingorhabdus sp.
TCGCATGACCACCATCGCGCATCTCATCAAAACCTTTACCCTTTGGGAATTCGTCAAGGCGCACTGGTTGACCTTGCAGTATTTCTTTAAGCCAAAGGCGACGATCAACTATCCGTTCGAAAAGAACCCGTTGAGCCCGCGTTTTCGCGGTGAGCATGCTTTGCGGCGCTACCCCAATGGGGAAGAGCGGTGCATTGCGTGTAAGCTGTGTGAGGCGGTATGCCCCGCCTTGGCGATCACCATTGAGTCAGAACCACGCGAAGACGGCAGCCGCCGCACCACGCGCTATGACATCGACATGACGAAGTGCATCTATTGCGGCTTCTGCCAAGAAGCTTGCCCAGTGGACGCGATTGTCGAGGGACCAAACCTCGAATTTGCAACTGAAACACGCGAGGAATTGTTTTATGACAAGGCCAAGCTTCTCGACAACGGCGCGAAATGGGAACGGGCAATTGCCGCGAACCTTGCCGCCGATGCACCCTATCGTTAAGGGCGGCCCATCGTGATACAACTCGTCTCATTCTATATTTTCGCAAGCATCGTCATCGCGTCCGCCGCGATGGTCATCTTTGCGCGCAACCCCGTGCACAGCGTGCTGTGGTTGATCGTTGCGTTCTTTAACGCTGCGGGCCTCATGATCCTGATCGGCGCGGAATTTATCGCGATGCTGCTCGTCATTGTCTACGTTGGTGCAGTCGCCGTATTGTTCCTGTTTGTGGTGATGATGCTTGACATCGACTTCGCCGAACTGCGCGCGGGTTTTGTGAAAAACGTTCCGCTTGGGTTATTGCTCGCCGTTGTTCTCGTCGCAGAGCTTGTGCTTGGCATTGGGGCGTATCAGGCTGGTGCAGTTGCACTGGGCACGCCAGAGGCGGGCGCAGCCACTGTGTCGGCGACTGTTCCGAATATCGAAGCTATCGGCGGCCTGTTGTACAGCAAATATGTGTTCATGTTTGAAACCGCGGGCCTCATTCTTTTGGTGGCAATGGTGGGCGCGATTGTTCTTACCCATCGTAAGAGCCATGGCACCCGAGGCCAGAGCATCAGCAGCCAGGTACAGCGCCGTCCCGAAGACGCGACGCGCAATGTCAATCAACCGGTAGGGCAGGGGATCGAGTTGTGATTGGTATCGAACATTATCTTGTGGTGAGCAGCATTCTGTTTGTCATGGGTATGCTGGGCATTTTCCTGAACCGCAAAAATGTGATCATCATCTTGATGGCAATCGAGCTCATTTTGCTGGCGGTAAATATCAACCTCGTTGCGTTCAGCGTCTTTCTTGGCGACCTTACGGGCCAGATTTTCGCGATGTTCGTGCTGACGGTGGCTGCTGGCGAAGCGGCCATTGGCCTTGCTATTTTGGTCATCTACTTCCGTGGCCGGGGCACCATTGCCGTTGACGATGTCAACCGGATGAAGGGATAACATCCAGTGACTTCGATCCATATCATTGTTTTTCTGCCGCTTTTGGCTGCGCTCATTGCGGGGCTCGGCCAGCGCTTTATTGGCGCGGTTGCATCCAAGACCATTACCACAGCGGGCCTGTTCACGGCGTCCTTGCTGAGCTGGCCGATTTTCATCGGCTTTCTCAACGGCAGCGAAACCGCTTATGTCGCGCCGGTGATGAACTGGGTTCAATCAGGTGATTTGTCATTCGATTGGGAATTGCGCGTTGATGCGCTGACCGCGGTAATGTTGGTGGTTATCACCACTGTTTCCGCGCTCGTCCATCTGTATAGCTGGGGCTATATGGAAGAAGACCCCGATCAGCCGCGCTTCTTTGCGTATCTGTCGTTGTTCACTTTCGCGATGTTGATGCTCGTGACCGCCAACAATCTCGTCCAAATGTTCTTTGGATGGGAAGGGGTTGGTCTTGCGTCCTATCTATTGATTGGTTTCTGGTACAAAAAGCCGAGCGCGAACGCGGCTGCGATTAAGGCATTTGTCGTGAACCGCGTGGGTGACCTTGGCTTCATGTTGGGTATCTTCGGCGTGTTCTGGCTGTTTGGCACGGTTTCCATTCCGGACATTTTGGCGGCGGCACCGGACAGGGTTGGATCAAGCATTGGTTTCCTTGGGTTCCGCGTCGATACCATGAGCTTGCTGTGCATATTGTTGTTCATCGGCGCGATGGGCAAATCTGCGCAGTTGGGCCTGCACACATGGCTGCCTGACGCGATGGAAGGTCCGACACCTGTGTCGGCGCTTATTCACGCGGCAACGATGGTTACCGCTGGTGTATTCATGGTTTGCCGCCTGTCGCCATTGTTTGAAACCAGCCAGTTTGCGCTGGATGTTGTGACGATAGTCGGCGCTACAACTGCGATTTTTGCAGCGACCGTTGGCTTGGTGCAGACCGATATCAAACGCGTCATCGCGTACTCAACATGCTCGCAGCTTGGATATATGTTCTTTGCCGCGGGCACGGGCGCATATGGCGCGGCGATGTTCCATTTGTTCACGCACGCTTTCTTTAAGGCTTTGTTGTTCCTCGGCGCGGGCTCCGTCATCCATGCGATGCATCATGAACAGGATATGCGTTATTATGGCGGTTTGCGGAAACATATCCCGCTTACCTTTTGGGCGATGATGGCGGGCACGTTGGCGATTACCGGCGTTGGTATTGTTGGCGTTGGCGGGTTTGCTGGTTTCTATTCCAAGGATGCGATCATCGAAGCCGCATTTGCGAGCCACTCGACCTTCCATATGTATGCGTTTGGCATTGGCGTTCTGGCGGCATTGTTGACCAGCTTCTACAGCTGGCGTCTGATGTTCCTCACATTCTTCGGAACGCCGCGTTGGGCGCAGTCGGAGCATATTCAACATGCGATGCACGACCATGGCGATCATGATGAACATGCGCATGATCATGCCCACGACGCACACAGTGACGGAACCGCTGGCTATCATCCGCATGAAAGCCCGCTGCCGATGCTCATCCCGTTGGGTATACTGACATTGGGCGCGATTTTCGCTGGTTTTGTATTCCACGGTGGCTTCATTGACGCCGAAACTGGCAAGGCATTTTGGGCGAACAGCACATTGTTCTTCAATGAACATTTGATGCACGCCATGCATGAGGTGCCGTTGTGGGTGAAGCTGTCGTCGACAGTGGCCATGCTGACCGGATTGTTGGTTGCTTATGTGATGTATCAGCAGTCAAAGGATGCGCCGCAGCGCTTGGCGACTGCCTTTGCACCATTGTACCGTTTCTTCCTGAACAAATGGTATTTCGATGAACTATATGATGCGGTCTTCGTCCGCCCGGCCTTTTGGTTTGGACGCCTGTTCTGGAAGCAGGGCGACATCGGCATCATCGACCGGTTTGGACCGAACGGTTCGGCTGCTGTCGTGTCCTTTGGCAGTAAGCTCGCGGTTAAAATGCAGTCGGGTTATCTTTATACATATGCGCTGGTGATGCTTTTGGGCCTTGTCACAGCGGTTAGCTGGATGATGGTGAGAACATAATGAACGCCGCAGATATGCCTGTCCTTTCAATCATGCTCGCCATTCCGATGGTGGCGGCTGCATTGTGTTTGTTCGTTCGTGCCGAATTGGCGCGCCCGATTGCGCTGGGCGCTACGCTCGCCAACTTCATTCTCGGTGTGGTGCTGTGGATCAGCTATGATCCCGCAGGTGCGCAGTGGCAGTTCACCGAAAGTGCTCAGCTGTTCGGCCCGATTGGTTGGAAGCTTGGCATTGACGGTATCTCGTTGACGCTGATCATGCTGTCGGTGTTCCTGATGCCAATTTGCATCGGCGCAAGCTGGAACAGCATTCAAAAGCGTGTCGGCGAATATATGGCGGCTTTCCTTTTGATGGAAACGCTGATGATCGGCGTGTTCGCGGCGCAGGACCTTTTGCTGTTCTACATCTTCTTCGAAGCCGGTTTGATCCCGATGTATCTCATCATCGGTATCTGGGGTGGTCAGGACCGCATTTACGCGTCGTACAAATTCTTCCTCTACACCTTGCTTGGGTCGGTGGTGATGCTGATCGCGATGTTGTGGATGATCCAGTTCGCCGGCACCGCCGACATTCCGACGTTGCTCAACACAGATTTCCCTGTGCAGGCGCAGACATTGTTGTGGTTGGCATTTTTTGCATCCTTTGCCGTCAAGATGCCGATGTGGCCCGTGCACACATGGCTTCCCGATGCGCACGTTCAGGCGCCGACGGCGGGTTCAGTCATTCTGGCTGGCGTGTTGCTGAAAATGGGTGGCTACGGCTTCCTGCGTTTCTCTTTGCCGATGTTCCCAGAGGCGAGTGCCAACTTCATTCCTTTGGTCTTCGGCCTGTCGATGGTCGCGGTTGTCTACACATCGCTCGTGGCGCTGGTGCAGCAGGATATGAAGAAACTGATCGCATATTCGTCAGTCGCCCACATGGCGATCGTGACGGTCGGCCTCTTCACCTTTAACCAACAGGGTATTGAAGGCGCGATCATCGTGATGCTCAGCCACGGTTTGGTGTCGGGCGCGCTCTTCCTTTGCGTTGGCGTGATCTACGACCGTCTGCACACACGCGAAATAAGCCGTTACGGTGGCATCAGCGTGAATATGCCCAAATATGCACTGCTGTTCATGTTGTTCACCATGGCCAGCGTCGGCTTGCCCGGAACAAGCGGCTTTGTCGGGGAGTTTCTGAGCCTTGCGGGCGCCTATAAGGTGTCCACTTGGGCCACGCTGATTGCGACAACGGGCATTATCCTTGGCGCAGGGTACATGCTATATCTCTATCGCCGGATCGCATTCGGGCCGCAGGTCAATGCAGATGCTGCAGCGATGCAGGATATTGACGGCCGCGAAATGTGGCTGCTTGCGCCGATTGCGGTCGTTGTGTTGTGGATGGGCGTGTATCCCGAAACATTCCTTGCCCCCATTCGCCGCGATGTTGCAACAATTGTTGAACGTATTGAACGGGCGGCTCCAGCTGGCGATAGTAAATTGATGGCTGTCGACCCGACCACAGCGCGCTTTCGCGTTGTTCATGAACCTAAAAAAGACGTGGCTGAGGGGAGCCATTAATAATGGAACTTACTGCTTCGCTCTCCTTGGTGCGTCCTGAGATCATTCTCAGCTTCTCCGCGCTTGCCTTGCTTTTGTTGGCTGCTTGGATGGATCAGGCCGGTCGCCTTATCAGCATATTGGCTGTTGCTGCTTTGGGTGCCGCCGCTGCTTTCACCGCGAGCTCGCTTGGTTCGGGCTCCAGCGCGTCGGCCTTTGATGGTTTGATGGTGAATGATGCCTTTGGCAATTTCTCCAAGCTCCTGATTTATATTGCCGCGGCGGTGTCACTGACCATCGCCCCGCGTTTCTTGGAGAAAGCAGGCGCAATGCGCGCTGAATATCCGGTTCTCATCGTCCTTTCCTGCGTCGGTATGGGCATTATGGTATCGGCGACGGACCTGGTCTCCTTGTATATCGGCTTGGAGCTTCAGAGCCTCTCGGCTTATGTTCTGGCCAGCTTCGTGCGCTCGGATGGCCGTTCGGCGGAAGCCGGCCTCAAATATTTCGTCCTTGGCGCTCTTGCGAGCGGTATGCTGCTTTTCGGCGCATCCTTGGTCTATGGTTTTGCCGGATCGACAAGCTTTGCCGCAATCGGCCTCGCGATGGACAAGGAAGTCGGCCTTGGCCTGATCTTTGGTATCGTGTTCATCCTATCCGGATTGGCATTTAAGATCAGTGCCGCGCCATTTCATATGTGGACGCCCGACGTCTATGAAGGCGCACCAACACCGGTCACCGCATTTTTTGCGAGCGCACCAAAGGTTGCAGCGATCGCCTTGTTGATGCGCGTTGTGCTTGAGGCATTTGGTTCGCAGGTTCTGGTGTGGCAGCAAATCATTATTGCGGTGGCGTTGATGTCGATCATCATCGGCGCGGTTGGCGCAATTGGTCAGCAAAACCTCAAGCGCCTGATGGCGTACAGCTCGATCAACAATGTGGGCTTCATCCTCATCGGGCTTGCCACTGGAACAGAGCAGGGCATTGCTGCCATGCTTGTGTACCTGACTATTTATGTGGCCATGACCTTGGGCGGATTTGTGTGCTTGATGCAGTTGAAGGACAAAGACGGCAACTATCGCGAAGAATTCGCCGATATCGCTGGCTTGTCAAAGACCCGCCCGGCGCTTGCCGCTGCCTTTGCCATTTTCATGTTCAGCCTCGCGGGTATTCCGCCGTTGTTCGGCTTTTGGGGTAAGCTGGTGGTATTCAATGCCGCTGTCGCCGCCGGCCTGCTGCCATTGGCCGTTATTGGCATTTCGGCTTCGGTTATCGGCGCATTCTACTACCTGAAGGTTGTCAAAGTAATGTACTTTGATGATGCGGCAGATGTTATCGCCGAAAGCGATGACAAGGTGCTTGTCTGGACCGGTGGCATTCTTGCCGCGGCCAACTCACCGCTTGGGTATTTTGCCATTCCAGCGCTCGGCGTTTGGACCGCGGTTGCGGCAAAGGCGCTGTTCTGACGCTGATATTTGAAGAGGTTGCGCTCACTGGGTCAACGAACGCGGATTTGTTGACGCGCGCGGCGCAGGGCGCTCCCGAAGGATTATGGCTTCGCGCTGATGCGCAGGACGGCGGCAGAGGCCGTCTCGGCCGCAACTGGGAAAGCCCAAAGGGCAATCTGTTCGCAAGCACGATCGTCCGTTTGCGCGATACCGACCCTGCGGCAGCCAGCCTGGCTTTTGTAACAGCATTGGCCGTGTTCGATGCCATCCGGCAGATCGCGCCGCATGTCGACATTTCCCTGAAATGGCCAAACGACATTCTTTCGCGCGATGGTTCGAAATTGTGCGGGATATTGTTGGAACGATCGGCCGATGCGGTCATTGTCGGCATTGGGTTGAACCTGGTTTGGCATCCGGAAAATCTTGACCGCAAAGTGTCAGACTTACGCACGCTTGGCGCGACACCACCCGACGCGCAGTCGAGCGTGGAGATCGTGGCCGATGCCTTTGCGCGGTACCTGTCGATCTGGCGGCTGTCGGGCACGGGTACGATTATCCGCCAGTGGGAAGAATGTGCGCATCCGCGCGGAACCGCGCTGTCGGCACGACTGCCCGATGGCGAAGAATTGCATGGGCTTTTTCAAGGCTTGGACGATCAAGGTGCGCTGCGGCTTAGCTTGGCGGACGGCGCAATTCGTGCCATTCACGCAGCAGATGTTTTTCTAGTTTAAAGGGGTGGGCGATGTTGCTCGCAATAGACACGGGTAATACCAACGCGAAGTTTGCTTTGGTCGATGACAGCGGCGAGATATTGCACCGCTGGCGCATCGCCACAGACGCGCGGCGCACTGCCGATGAATATGCGGTTTGGCTGGACCGGCTCATCCAGATGGCGGGGTACAAGCGTTCGGATATCGATGCCGTAATCATCGCGACCGTCGTGCCGCGCGCGCTGCACAATCTACAGCTGTTGGCGACGCGCTATTTTGGCTGTGAAGCACTTGTGGCTGGGCGCGGCGCTGTTGGGTGGGGCATTCAGCTGCGTGTCGCTGAGCCGCAGTCGGTTGGCGCAGACCGTGCCGTGAATGCCATTGCGGCACATGCGCTCGCAGACGGGCATAAGATCGTGATCAGTTTTGGCACGGCGACGACGTTTGACTATATCGGCCCCGATGGCTCTTATCACGGCGGAAGCATCGCGCCGGGCGTTAATCTGTCGCTTGATGCCTTATATGGCGCAGCGGCCATGCTGCCGCGCATTGCAATCGAACCACCGCCGAATGAAAGTGTCATTGGCACAACCACTGTTGGACAAATGCAGATTGGTATCTATTGGGGCTATGTGGCAATGATCGAGGGAATGATTGCCCGAATGAAAAATGAAATTGGCGAACCGGTATCGGTTATTGCGACCGGCGGTTTGGCGATTTTGTTTCAGCAACATGGCCATTTATTTGACCGGGTAGAACCCGATTTGACGCTGCGGGGGCTGGCGCTTTTGTACAGGAATAGAGAAAAAACATAATGACGACCCCAAAAAATGAACTGCTTTTCCTTGCTCTTGGCGGGTCAAATGAAATTGGCATGAACGTCAATTTATATGGTTGCGATGGCAAGTGGGTGATGGTCGACCTTGGCCTCACCTTTGCCAATTCAGAGTATCCCGGTGTTGACCTCGTACTTCCAGATCTGGAATTTATTGAGAAGCGTAAAAAAGACCTTTTGGGCATCGTTCTGACGCATGGTCATGAAGACCATATTGGCGCGGTGGCCTATTTCGCCGCGGACCTTGGCGTGCCGTTATATGCGACGCCGTTCACAGCAACGCTCATCCGTGGCAAGCTTGAGGAAGAAGGCATCGCGGATATTGTGGAGCTGAACGTCATTCCGATGGAAGGCGCATTCTCCATGGGGCCATTCGATTTTAAATTTGTGACGCTGGCGCACTCCATCCTTGAAATGAGCGCCTGTTTGATCACCACGCCTTATGGCAAGATTTTCCATACCGGTGACTGGAAATTGGACGAACGGCCTGTTTTGGGCCGCCCGACGACCGCCGACGCGCTAACCGCGATTGGGGACACGGGCATATTGGCGATGGTGTGTGATTCCACCAACGTCTTCAATCTTGAACATAGCGGCAGCGAAGGCAGCGTGAAGGACGACCTGCTAAAGTCCGTCAAGGCCGCGAAGGGCCGGGTGGTGGTTACAACTTTCGCCTCCAACGCAGCGCGGTTGCAGACTTTGGGTGAAGTCGCGCGCGAGAGCGGGCGTACCTTGTGCTTTGCCGGTCGGTCGTTGCACCGTATCCTTGAGGCAGCGCAGGCCAACGGCTATTTGAAAGACCTGCCCAAAACCATTGATATGGAAAAAGTGGACAGCCTGCCGCGCCACGAAGTCATGGTTGTTGCGACAGGCGGGCAGGGCGAAGCCCGCGCTGCACTGGCGCGCATTGCCGAGGGAAATCATCCCGTGAAGCTGGAGGAGGGCGACACCGTCATCTTCTCGTCCAAGCAGATCCCGGGCAATGAAATCGCCATTGGCATCATTATGAACAAGCTTGCCGAGCGCAACATTCTGACGGTTACCGAAAAGCAGGCCCATGTCCATGTATCGGGTCACCCGGGTCAGCCGGAGCTTGCGGCGCTATATGATTGGATCAGGCCTGAAATCCTCGTCCCAGTGCATGGCGAGCGTCGGCACATGGCAGAGCAAGCCCGTTTCGCGCGCGCGCATGGCGTTCCAAAGGCTGTCGTGCAGTCAAATGGTGACGTTGTGCGTTTGGCGCCCGGCGAACCGAAGACAATCGGCAAGGAACGCACTGGGCGTCTTATCCTCGATGGTGACACCATCATCGCGGCGGACGGCGCGACGTTGAATGAACGCCGGCGTCTGTCGTGGTACGGGTTAATTTCGGTGGCGTTCGCGCTTGGTGCGAATGACAAATTGCTGGGCAGTCCGGAAATCCGTTTGCATGGCGTTCCCATCGAAGAAGATCTGGATGATTTTATCGACGAAGCCACGACCGCTGCCGTAAAGGCAATTAAGGACAATCGCGGGGATTATGAAAAGCTGCGCGAATCCGTTCGTTTGGCCGTTCGCCGTGTTGCCGTTAGTTGGACCGGCAAAAAACCAATTGTTGATGTGATGATATTGGAGACCGCATGAGCTGGACATCAATTATAGCCATTTACGCGCTTTTTTGGGTGATGACCGCGTTTGTCATCCTTCCCATCGGTGTGCGGACGCATGAGGAATTGGGGTTGCCTAAGGTACCAGGACAAGCCGACAGCGCCCCTGGGAACTTCCAGCCCCGCACCATATTGTTGCGGACAACATTGTTATCCGCAGCGCTCTTTGGTCTATATTATGCCAATTATGTCTATGGCTGGGTCGACCGGCACAGTTTTGACTGGCTGATACATAGGCCTGTTTAAGGCTTATTTCCGCAGCCGTTCGATCGCTTGGGCCAGCGCAACATATAGCTTGCCAATATCGGACGACAAAAGCGTGACGCCAATGGCGTTGCCATCACGTGTGCTGAGCAACAGACGCATGATGCCTTCAAAGTCGTGCACATAGCGGTTCACATGCTCGCGGAATTCGCTGTCGTTGCCATAATGATTGGCGATGATCTTTGCTTCTTTTGAATCGATAAGGCGCACGGCGCGGCGAGTAAACACGCCTCTGTCGCCCTTGAGATAGGACGCCCATGCTGTGTCAGTGATGTCGTTCGACAATATTTTCGTGACATCGATGGCTGTTGAGTTGAGCGATTCCGTCAATAGCACCATGCGGCGGGCGAAGCTGTCATCTTGGACCGATTCAAAACTGTTTTTGCTATCGGCAATGCGACCTTCAAGCGTGGTCGTCATTTCGCCTAGCTCGGCGAGTTGTTTGACGACCAGACCGGTCGCAGCTTCGGATAGCTCTACATTGCGCTCAATCGCTTCCTGAACGGCAGCGTTCATCGACGCAACTTGCGCGTCCAGTGCATTGGCAAGTGCAGTCCGGTTTTGTTCGGTCAGTTGCTCGGAGATATGGGCGAGTTCATCATCCAAGATCTTCCGGCTGCTTTCCGCCGCAGCGCGTGTGGATTCGCGGACACGCAGCAATGCGGTCACCAGTTGGCCATTTGCCTCATCCGACATTTCCTGAAGTAGCGATTGTGTCTGTCGCAGCGACGAGCCAAGCGCATCGACTTGGTCATGGCGGGCGGCGAAATGGGCATCGCTCTGCGTCATCAGTGCGTCCACAGAGTCGCGCTGGGTCGCAATAATCTGCTCCAGACCGTTCAGCTTCTCCAGCATGCTGCCACTCAATTCCTCAAGCGATTCCGCGTTCGACAAAGCGGACTTTATCTGGGCGACGCCATCGGACAATTGTAGGCTGAGGGCATCCATAGATGCAGGAATTGTCTCGCTAATTTCATGGTTTGCTGTGCCAAGCGACTCCAGCAGCCTGTGGGATTGTTCAATCAGCTGTTGGGTGACAAGTTGATTGTCTGTCAGCGCCGAACCAACAGTGCGCGTGCTGTCGCCCAAAGCGGATACGGCAAAGGCAAGTTTAGACGTTTGGTCGGTCGCGACGCGGTCAACTTCCGAAATCTGTTGTGCGCTGGAATGGATGTGCGCGCTGATCGTCGCAATCATCGCACGGATGCGCGCCTCTTCCTGATCGGTCTGGCTGCCAACGTCGCCAAGTGCTTTCCGCAATTCGGAAAGGCTTGACTGAATCTGTTCCTGACTAACGGAGAGGATCGCGCCGATATCGCCCGATGCCTGCGCGATACCGCTGGACATGGCTTGCGTTGCGCTGTCCATCAAGGTCGCCATTTCGGCGCTGCGATCAAGCGCCTCTGCACTCCGCATGTCGAGCAGTTTTGCACTGCTGCTCAGCGACTGTTCCAATTTGACCGCCATGTCGTCGGCGCGCACTTCAACGCCATCGACATAATCGCGCACCGATTTGCCGGCATCGCGAACGCGTTCCAAAGTCGCAATGAGCGCTTTGATCTGCATCTGGGCGTTGTTGCCAGCGCTGCCGATCTGGTTGGTCACATCTTTCGCTGCGCTTGTAACAACTGGCAAATGCTTGCGGAGCTGCTCAAGATTTGTGTTTGCGGATTGGCTTACAGTCTCAAGTGTCTTTGCTTTTTGGTCGCTATCGGCGAGCGCCGCGGTAAGGACCTGGGCTGACTCCATCAATTTTTGGGACGACTGGCGTCCAAGCGACTCGAGATCGCGTGCATTTTGCGATAAAAACTCGCGGGCCAACGCGATTTCTTCGTTCACGGTGCGCATCCGCTGGCTCAGTAAAACGCTTTCGTTGCGCAACGACGCTGCGACGTTACCAAATCGGGTTGCTTCCCGGCTGCTGTTACGCATCACCAACAACCAAGACACGGCGATCAGTAATGCGGGAACGGCCCAACGCACAATGAGCTCAACAATGCGATTGTTGCTGAGGCCTGCTTGCGCCTCAGGCCAATAGGTCAGTCCGAAAAATGCGGTCCAACACGCAAATGCGAGGAGAAGCACCGCCGGCACCACAAATGCCAAAATACTACGCCGCGGCTGTTCAACTTCATACATATCTTCAACATTTTCTGTGTCGGCAGCATCCGGAAGCGAACCCGCTGTCGCATGCGCTTCGGCTGCGACATCGTCGTGCGAAGATTGGTCTGAGATATGCTGCGTCAAGCCGACGATTTTTGAGCGTGTGGTCATAAATCCTTTTTACCACATTATTGCGAGAGAGAAACGCAAACTTAACACCATCTGTTGTAACCCCGAAAAATGTCGATGGATTATGGCGCATTTGACACAGCGTTAAAGGCTGCCGTGGGGGATGACGCATCCTTAATGGCGGAACTGCGTGTGTCATTCGCAAGCTCAGCAAGGCTATATGCGATATCGATCATTTCATTGTGCAATGATTGACCCAGTTTTGTAGATTTTGATTGGCAAATGACATCTAATCTTCATATCTGACCTATGGTGTCCACGCGCATTCCCGAAAAGCTCTCTGTCGCGTTGCTCTCCGTTACCGGTGGCGACGTGTCCGCGTCGCGAGCGCCCATGGATAAGCCAAATACCGAGTTGGCGGGCGGTTCGCTCGTCGATTACCAGATTAAGACGCTTTTCCGCGCGGGAATTTCACGGTTTCTCGTTGAAGTGGAAAATATGGACGGGGCAATGTTGTCTTTGGCCGAACAATGGCGGCAGAAAAACGTCCTCGTCGATTTCGTCCGCACAGGTGCGGATATTCAGCGCTATTTGAAGCTCGACGACCGCGTTTGGGTTCAGTCTGGGCAGCTATATGTGCAGCCTGACTTTGTCGAAACGCTTTCGAAATCGCCAGATAACTTCGTGGCTACAGTGGACGGGCGCGACGAGAATAGCCTTTTTGAGCGCATCGATTTGAATACGCGCTGGGCCGGTATCTCGATTGTCGGGGCCAGCACGATCGCGATGCTGAAAGATCTACCCGAAGACTGGAGCATCATTTCCTCGCTGCTGCGGCAGGCCATCCTCGCGAATGTGCCGTTGAAACTTTTGTCGCAACAACATGTCAACAACGGAACCTTGAATATCGTCCAAGGTCCGCAGGATTTTGTCCAGCTGAACAAACAAATTTTGCGTAGGCGGGTTTTAAGTCAGCCGGGCTTCGTTGAGGCTCGGATTCTGGGGCCAGTATCCGCCAAATTGGTTCCCATCCTATGGCAAAGTCCCATCGCGCTTAAGCTGGTCAAATTTGCAGGTCCGGTTTTTGCGTTAGGCGCTGTTGCGCTGGGTGTGTCCGGCTTCGATTTGGCGGCAACCGGCGCTGCATTTGGCGCTGTCGCAACCAATTCTCTGCGGCTTGCAACGACTGACGATCTGAACGGGCAGGGGAAAATGCCCAAGTTGACGGCAGTGACTTTGTCGCTGCTTGTTGTCGCTATGTTTGGCGCGGCGTATATGGACACCTCTTACACGAATGACGGCCTATTTGCGGCGTTCGCGGTGGCCTCCATCGCATGGATTAGCATGCATGTCGTGTTGCCGCGTTGGGCCGACGGGCTTCTGCGGTCGCCAGCCTTGCTGTCCATTTTGGCTTTGGCCGGTACAGCCGGTCTCGGTTTAACCCATGCGCTGCAATGGATCATGGTCGCGCAGCTGAGCGCGTTTATGTTCGCATGCTATGATAGCGGCCCCGATAAAAAGGCGGATCAGCCTTAAAACGCCGTTAACCGAAAAAACCTATAACGGCCGCCACGAATGTTAGTGGATAGGCTTTGGACGGTTTACTTGGTCCCCAAGATGATTTGCTCTCAATCGCGTGCGCCCATGCCCGCGATGTTGATGCACTGTGCGACGACGTCGCATCCATCATCTTTCCTTCAGCGGTCCACACACCGTCGGAAGCCACAATAAGCGCAGTTTCAGTAAAACTTTTGCAGATCGTGCGTGACATTGAAGCAAGGTTGCACGGCGCCACCCCGGAATCGACTTGTGGACCATTGCTTGCGCGATCCGGGTTTTTGCGGAAAACCGATATTGTAGATTTCGCGCTCGCGCGTGTTGCTGAAGATAATTTGATAGCACGGCTTGGGAGCGGGTTTTCCCAATTGGCGGTTGAGTTGCTTGACCATGCAGACACACATGTAATCGAAGCGGCACAAGCGTTGCTCGCCGCGGATAGCTTGCAGGTGCGATCGAAGGGCCGGTCGTATCTGACGCTGCCCCCAGAGATTTTGCACAAAATGTGCTGGCGGATTGTCGCCGCGCTTGAGCTGTTATCCGGAAGCCAGTCGGATACGATCATCGATAACGCGCGCGCGTTGATTGCACGCTATGACGAAGCGCAGACAGCCACGGCATCCGCCCGAAAAATTGTGCATTTTCTTGGCGACGAAAACCGCGCTGCGCTGTCTAATCCACATCATGCCGGGGTTCACCTTTTCGTGGCCCATCTCAGTGCGGACCTGAATATCGGGCATGATCATATCCTTCGGTTGATAGATTTTGAGTCTGCATTTCCGATGATGGTCATGCTGGCCGCCGCGGGCTTTCCAGAGCATGCGGCTCTACAGACGATGATCGATTTGCGATCTCAGTTACTCTCGGCCCGCGAAGCTGCGCTGTTTGAGGCTGACTATGCACATTTCATTCCTGAAATGGCTCGGCAGCAAATCAGTGATTGGTCATCTGCTCGATTGCTATTTTTAAGTTCTGGCAAAACATGAACTTAACACGCGCTATCACATGTGAGGTGTCGTCTGCGGGTATCTTGCTGCGTGCCGACGACGCGTTGCAGCAGCTTCATATTCGGGCAGGTAGCAATCTAGGCGGTACGCTGGCGTGCCCAGCCTTGCTTAGCCTTACGCAAATGGTCGCAAGTCTTCGGATGCGGCTCGCACGCGCTGTTCGCGTTGCGGACGGGCCAAACAATCTTGAACTGTGGGTGGAAGCCGAGCCTTCTGACAAGGACGTTAAACTTTCCATCTTGGGCTGGCGCAAAATTGATAATGTTGCGGTCAAGCCAACGTCGCGGGATATATGGCCTGATCAAGGTCAAGAACTGGTCGCGCTTATATTTGATCAAGCCTTGCGCCTTGTTGACGCCTGCGGACCAGTTGAAGGCATTGTCAAAAATACAGATTTTGGCTCTTCAGCTAAAATCATACTCGGCAGACTTTTTGGCCCGGAGGCCCTGCCAGCGTTCCAAAATGTTGAGAGGTTTCTTCCGATCAGTCGCCGCAGCGTTCGAACGCTCAACGATGCTTGTATGTCGGTTTGGGGGCAGGCCAAACGTGACGGCGCTGGGCAGATTTCTGGCTATACGCTGTCCCTTACCCAACACGGGAAGGTTGAGGTAGCTAACTTTGTGCAGGCGGATAGATCATCTTCGGGGGCACTTTTTGGGAAACAGCTTGCGCCGGTTCTGCGGCAACCATTGCATCGTATCATTGCCAATGCCGAAACGATGGGCAGCGAGTTGTTGGGGCCAATCCGTGAAAACTATGCTTCATATGCACGCGACATTGCCAATGCGGCGCGGCATCTTACGGCCCTTGTTGAGGATCTGGACGATTTGGAAGCCGTCGAGCGACCCGGCTTTTTGACCGCACAGGATGATATCGAATTAGGCGATGTTGTGCGGCGCGCCGCTGGTTTGCTGGCGTTGACGGCTGCAGATCACCGCATGACGATCACGCTGCCTGACACCCAAAGATATGTTACTGCCATAGCAGAACTCAGGCGCGTGCTTCAGATCATGCTGAACCTTATCACCAATGCGGTTCGATATTCGCCCGACGGAACTGAGGTTCAGGTAGAAGTCGGCGCCGAGGATGGATTTGCGTATATTTCCGTGTCGGACCAAGGTGCCGGCGTTGACGCCGAGTATCACGAACGCATTTTTGCAAAATTTGAGCGCCTGGGGCGCACCGGCGATGGCGGGAGCGGGCTCGGCCTCTATATATCGCGACGCCTGGCACGCGCGATGGGGGGTGATCTTACCGTTGAGGCTGCAAAAGGCGGAGGCGCTAAATTCACGCTCCGCCTTCCACAACAATTAACGCTGGTCTAGGCTCGGATATGGGCGGTGGTTTGGACCCGTGTACAATTGGCGCGGGCGGCCGATTTTTTGTGCCGGATCGGAAATCATTTCATTCCATTGTGCAACCCAGCCCACGGTGCGGGATAGTGCAAACAACACAGTGAACATTTCCGTCGGGAAGCCAATCGCCGACAAAATGATACCGGAATAGAAGTCTACGTTCGGGAACAGCTTCTTTTCGATGAAATATGGGTCATTTAGCGCCATTTCTTCAAGCTGCATCGCAACATCGAAGATTGGGTCGGTAATGTTCAGCTCGGTCAG
>NZ_JBIICH010000040.1:0-16184 GCF_044239005.1 Sphingorhabdus sp.
TGATCGCTGGCGAGCTGTCATGCCATGACTTGTGGCTGAAATGCGTGTCGGTCGACACTGCGAATACTTCAACGCCCATGGCTTGCAGGTCCGCATATTGGTCAGCAAGGTCTTCCAGCTCGGTTGGACATACAAATGTCCAGTCAGCAGGGTAAAAGAAGAAAACGCCCCACTTGCCCTTTACGTCGGCGTCGGAAACTTCAACGAACTTGCCAGCCTTGTACGACTGCGTTGTGAACGGCTTAATGCTTGAACCGATGATACCCATGTAAAATCCTTTCGATGGTGGTTTTTGAAATTCTGACGCTCCCCAACACGAATTCTATCATTTAGTCCAGCAACCGTTTTTGCAATGACTAATCGTTTTTTCCGATAATTCGATAAGGGGACGCGGTGCAGTGTATCCGGGATGTATTACACATAACTATCCGACAGGCTTGCCGCAATGGACGAACGCTTTTGGACGGTTGAAATCGCCGACCAAGAATGACGTTTGAAAATTTTACATGAAGTTGCGTTATAATGTGAAATCCACCTTGCCGACGGACGCCTTCCCGTGCACCTGTTACTGCATAAACCGATTTGAGGGGGAGATGCGTGGTATGAAAAACGACGCGTTGAAGAATGTCATTGTCATCTTGGCTGCGGCCCTAACGGCTTGCGGCGGTGGCGGTAGCAGCTCTGGCGGCGGAAACGTTACAGTTCCGCAAACGCCGCCCACTTCACCACCGACATCGTCGGCGTGCAGCCTGAGCAGCCGGCAAGATTTTGCCTTTTCGGTTTTGAATGAATGGTATTTGTTTCCAGAAACCCTTCCGGGGTCATTGGCAACGGCGCCTTATACATCCGTGCAATCCTATATTGATGCGCTTACCGCCAATGCGCGGGCACAGGGGCGTGATCGGAACTTTACCTATGTGACGTCCATTCGGGAAGAAAACGCCTATTACGCATCGGGTTCGACGGCGGGTCTGGGCGTGCGTCTCGCGTATCAGGGCAACCGGCTTTTCGTGATTGAGGCGTTTGAGGGTGCACCAGCGCTTGCTGCGGGCATTGATCGCGGAACCGAAGTTCTGGCGATTGGAACCGACGCCGCAAATCTAACGCCCGTCGCTGATATCATCACCGCGCAGGGAACAAGTGGCATTACGAGCGCGCTTGGACCGAGCACGGTTGGCACAAGCCGGGTGTTGCGCATTACCGACGCGGGCGGCGCGCGGAATGTCACGGTGGCAAAGGCCGACTATAATATAGCCCCATTGTCGCCGCGATATGGCGTGAGAGTGATCGATAATGGTGGTCAGCGCGTTGGTTACATCAACATGCGTACGTTTATTTCAACCGCAGACAACCAGTTGCGCACCGCGTTTGCCGATTTCCGGGCTCAGGGTATCACGCATTTTGTTATCGATTTCCGGTACAATGGCGGCGGGCTGGTTTCGACCGCCGAACTGATGGGCGACCTGATGGCTGGCAACCGCTTTTCCAGCGACATCTTTACGGTCACGCGTTTTCGTGCGTCAAAATCATCCAACAATGAAACCCGTCGTTTTACGCCAACTACGCAGTCGGTTTCGCCCATTAAAATTGCCTTTATTGCAACCGGTGCGACCGCTTCGGCCAGCGAGTTGGTGATGAACAGCTTCGTGCCCTATTTGGGCGTGAATGCGGCACTGATCGGCAGCAACAGTTTTGGCAAACCCATCGGACAAATCGCGCTGGACCAGTCCGCATGCGATGACCGAATTCGTGTTGTTGCCTTTGCCAAAGAAAATGCAGCCGGACAGGGCGACTATTATTCCGGACTGGCGGGCACGATGCGCGCCACATGCGCGGCAGCGGACGATATTAGCCGGCCCTTGGGCGATCCGCTCGAGGCATCATTGCGGACCGCGTTGGACTTTGTGGCTGGCCGCAGTTGCACGCCGGTGGTCGTTGCCCAAACCGCGCAAAGCACTTCCACGCGCTCCGAACGCCGGGTGCTTCCGGTGCCCATAGATGCGCGCGCCGCCCAACGCGAAGTGCCAGGTTTGTTTTAAAGGTTCCGAACGGCAATAAAGACGTCAGCGCGCCGGGTCAGTTCTTTTCCGCTGACAACTGCACCAGAGCCAACACATGCGGCGTATGTTCTTTGCGGCAAATCAGCAGGTCGGGCATGTACACATCACGCTGGTTATAGACCAACGGACTGCCGTCGACACGGCTAACGTGCAGGCCACAGGCAGCCGCGACCGCAACGGGTGCGCAGCTATCCCATTCATATTGCCCGCCGGTGTGCAGATAGATATCGGCCTCGCCGCGGACCACGGCCATCGCTTTGGCGCCTGCAGACCCCATGGGAATGAGCTCAGCGCCCAATGCTTCGGCAACGGCCACAGCCTCCGGTGCCGGGCGCGTCCGACTAACCACCATGCGGAGTTGTGCAGGGGCCGGGGGGATGATGGCTGGTTGATCCGTGCGCAGAACCAAATCCAATGCCGGAAGCGCAACGGCGCCAATGACGGGCGCACCGTCGATTGCCAGCGCGACATGAACCGCCCAATCGGACCTGCCTTCGCTATATTCGCGGGTGCCATCGACCGGGTCGATAATCCAAACGCGCGATTTTGAAAGGCGGGCGTCGGTGTCTTTGCTTTCTTCCGACAAAAGACCGTCATCAGGGCGTTGTTCCGCAAGCGTGCGGATCAGATATTGGTTGGCGGCTTGATCGCCCGCGTTGCCCAATTCCTTCGCGACCAACCCACTGGTCTCACGCATTTCGAGAACCAGCGCGCCTGCGGCCTTTGCCAAATATGCGGCAAGCTCTGTATCGTCAGCGATGATCGTCATTTGAGCGGCATCAACTGGCGGACGATATACTCTGCGGCCTCGGCCGGGCTCATCTCGACGGTGTTCACGCGAATGTCGGGATGTTCAGGTGGTTCATAGGGGCTGTCGATGCCGGTGAAGTTTTTAAGTTGGCCAGCGCGGGCCTTTTTATACAAGCCCTTCACATCGCGCGCTTCGGCGACTTCCAGCGGCGTATCAACGAAGATTTCGACAAATTCGCCCTCGGGTAACATCGCCCGCACCATGTCGCGCTCGGCGCGGAATGGTGAAATGAACGCGGTCAGGACAATCAGCCCCGCATCCGCCATCAGTTTAGCGACTTCGCCTACACGGCGGATATTTTCGATCCGGTCGGTTTCGGTGAAGCCCAAATCCTTGTTCAACCCGTGCCGCACATTGTCACCGTCAAGCAGGAAGGTGTGCCGGTTCATCAAGTGAAGCGCCTTTTCCACCTCGTTCGCGATGGTGGATTTTCCTGACCCCGACAGGCCGGTGAACCACAAAATCCTCGGCTTTTGGTTCTTCAACATGGCGTGCGCGTCACGACTGATGTCGGTGGCCTGCCAATGGACATTTTGTGCGCGGCGCAGCGAAAAGTGCAGCATTCCGGCAGCAACGGTTGCGTTGCTGATCTTGTCGATCAGGATGAAACCACCGAGTGCGTGGTTGTCCGCATAAGGCGCGAACACAATGGGCTTGTCGGTCGAAATCTCCGCAACACCAATCGCGTTTAGCTCCAGCGTTTTGGCCGCCATATGCTCCATGCTGTTCACATTGACGGTATATTTCGGCGCTTGCACCGTCGCTGAAACCATCTGCGTTCCAAGCTTCAACCAATAAGAACGGCCAGGGACAAGCGCGTCATCCGCCATCCACACAATGGTGCTTTCGAACTGGTCGGCGACTTCTGGCGGATTGTCAGCCGCGGCGATCACATCACCGCGTGAACAATCGATTTCGTCATTAAAGCACAAGGTGACTGATTGGCCGGCAACGGCTTCCTGAAGCTCGCCATCAAGTGTTACGATTTTCTTGATCGTTGTCGTCTTACCCGATGGCAAAACACGAATGGCGTCGCCCGGGTGCACGGTCCCCGTCGCAATTTGGCCGGAAAACCCGCGGAAATCGAGATTTGGCCGATTGACCCATTGGACCGCCATGCGCAGCGGTTTGGCCTGGTCAGCGTCATTATCGAGCGCAACCGTCTCCAGATGCGCCATTAGCGGCAGGCCCGTATACCAAGGGGTGTTTGCCGATGTGTCGGTAATGTTGTCGCCCTTGAAACCCGAAATGGGCATCGGCGTGAAATCGCTGATGCCGATACTGGCCGCAAATTCGGTATAATCGGCCACGATGGCGTCATATTGGGCCTGATCATAGTCGATCAGGTCCATCTTGTTCACCGCGAGCACGACGTTCCGTATACCCAGCAGCTTCGCAAGATAGCTATGCCGGCGCGTCTGCACGAGGACACCCTTGCGCGCATCAATCAAGATAACCGCGAGGTCCGCCGTCGATGCTCCAGTGACCATATTGCGGGTATATTGTTCATGCCCCGGGCAATCGGCGACGATGAATTTGCGTTTTTCTGTGGCGAAGAAGCGATAGGCGACGTCAATCGTGATGCCCTGTTCGCGTTCGGCGGCCAGCCCATCCACCAGCAGCGCAAAGTCAATGTCCTGACCTTGGGTGCCCATGCGTTTGGAATCGGACTCCAGCGTCGCCAGTTGATCTTCAAAGATCATTTTTGAATCGTACAGCAACCTGCCGATCAGTGTGGACTTGCCATCATCAACCGAACCGCAGGTGATAAAGCGCAGCAGCGATTTGTGCTGATGGATATCCAAATAGGCGTCGATATCCGAAGCAATCAGGTCATCGGCTTTATAGACGACGGGGCTGTCTAGGGATGTAGTCATTAGAAATACCCCTCCTGCTTCTTCTTTTCCATGCTGGCGGCCTGATCATGGTCAATGGCCCGCCCTTGGCGTTCGGAGGTGGTGGTCAGCAGCATTTCTTGAATGACTTCGGGTAATGTGGATGCCGAGCTTTCGACCGCACCCGTCAGCGGGTAGCAGCCCAGCGTTCGGAACCGGATGGACCGTTCCACAGGCACTTCGCCATCCTGTAATGGAAAACGTTCGTCATCAATCATCAGCAGCATGCCATCGCGTGTTACCGTTGGACGCGGCGCGCTGAAATAGAGCGGCACAATCTCGATATTTTCGAGATGGATATATTGCCAGATGTCCAGCTCCGTCCAGTTCGAGATGGGAAATACCCGGATGCTTTCGGACTTCGCCTTGCGGGCATTGTACAGATTCCAGAGTTCCGGGCGCTGGTTTTTGGGGTCCCAACCATGCGTCGCTGTCCGGAATGAAAAGATGCGCTCCTTGGCACGGCTTTTCTCTTCATCGCGGCGCGCACCGCCGAATGCGACATCAAAACCATGCTTATCGAGCGCTTGCTTCAGGCCCTCTGTCTTCCACATATCGGTATGCAGCGATCCATGATCGAACGGATTAATGCCCCGCGCAATTGCCTCGGGATTTTGGTGAACGATTAACTCCATACCCGCATCGCGGGCGGATTTTTCCCGCAGCGCATACATTGCCTTGAATTTCCAAGTTGTGTCGATGTGTAGCAACGGGAATGGCGGCGGCGAGGGGTAGAACGCCTTGCGCGCTAGATGCAGCATAACGGCGCTGTCTTTTCCGATGCTATACAGCATCACGGGCTTTTCCGCCTCGGCCACAACCTCGCGCATGATGTGGATCGCCTCAGCCTCAAGGCGCTCAAGATGGGTCAGCGTTTTCGTCATAGTCTGGTCACTTCCTGCAGACGCTACTGTCAGAACTGGACGCCGCCCGCAAACAAGACATTCTTGCCCCGTCGATTATCCCAGTTTCATACCCTGCCTACCAAGTCATAAACGATTTTCCTACGCCCAGTTTGTGAAGTTCCGATTGTACGCCACAAAAACCAACAGCAACGGCCGCTTCGTTTGTCTTTTCCGGTAGATAGACGCGCATAGGCGGGGCCAAGATGTTTGACAGAGCGCCCAATCCTGCGCCAATGTGCGGAGCGGGCATCTAACATTATCGATGATGGGTAAACATGCAAAGTTGCTTTGCGCGGGGGGAATAAAAATGGCGGAAAAGAAATTTGATATCATCGTATATGGGGCCACCAGCTTTGTCGGCCAGATCATCGTGCGCTACATGCAAGAGCAGTTCGCCGATGGATCGGTAAAATGGGCCATCGCAGGGCGTTCGCTCAGCAAGCTTACGCAGGTCCGCGATACGATTGGACTGCCGGGCATAGGCATTATCGTTGCTGATGCTGCGGATGAAGATGCGCTGAAGCACATGTGTGCGCAGACCACAGTCGTCATGTCGACGGTCGGCCCCTATGCGCTATATGGTGACGTGCTCGTTCAGGTCTGCGCCACCACGGGGACCCATTATTGCGATTTAACGGGCGAGCCGCAGTGGATCCGCAAAATGCAATTGCGGCATGAAGCTGACGCAATCAAAAGCGGCGCACGGATTGTGCATTGCTGCGGCTTTGACAGCATCCCGTCTGATCTGGGCGTCCACTTCCTGCAACGCGGCGCATTGGAACAATTCGGGCATAGTTGTGACCGGATAAACATGCGAGTTGTCAGCATGAAAGGCGGCGCGTCCGGCGGCACCATCGCAAGCATGATTAACATGGTCAAAGAAGCGGTCAGCGACGCTGATTTGCGACGCGAACTTAAAGACCCTTATAGCCTTTGCCCACAAAGCCATGGGTTCACTATCGCGCAGCCCGATGTGAAGATCGCATATGACAATGTCTATGGTGGTTGGATTGCGCCCTTCATCATGGCGGGTATCAACACACGGGTTGTGCATCGGTCAAACGCCCTCAGCCACAACAGCTATGGTACTGAATTCAAATATGAGGAAGCCGTGGTGACGGGGCAGGGCGGTTCCGGCAAGCAAAAGGCGCGCGCCGCGCATTGGGGTGCCAATGCGCTTATGATCGGTCTGGCCGTGCCCCCAATCCGCTGGCTGCTGGAAACTTTTGTGTTGCCAAAGCCGGGTGAGGGGCCAAGCGAAAAAGCCCAGCTTGAGGGGAATTTTGACATTGTTTTCCTCGGATCAACGGCCAAGGGAGAAACGATCCGTTGCCGCGTCACGGGGGATAGAGACCCAGGCTATGGATCAACGGCAAAGATGCTGTCCCAGGCCGCCGCCTGCCTTGCCAAAGACGTGCCTGACGATGTTCCGGGCGGCTTCTGGACGCCGGCAACGATTTTGGGTGATAAGCTGATCAAACGGCTTGAGGCGCATGCGGGCCTGACGTTCGAGAGACTGCCTTAGTTTGGCATCGTGACGTCGAACCGGTACCGGACGACTTGAAGGCAAAAGCGGATTACGAGCTGAAATGTTCGCGATAATGGTGTGCGCTTCTTTAAGAGACACTCACCTCAACATCTTGCGGCTCGCACCGTTTTGGCAAGGCTCCTGGTTGTGGTGCAACCTATGTGATGCCTAGCGCCACCGTATCGACAACAACGAACCCAGAATGTCTAGATAAGTCATTGAAATATATGGTGAGCCCTGCTGGGTTCGAACCAGCGACCTACTGATTAAAAGTTACAATTTCCTATAAGCTTTACAATATGATATTAGGTAGTGTATTACAAGTGTGTACTACTTAATTTGCGTATATTCAGTGAGATAGCACGATGGCTTCGCAACAATCACGTCATTCGCTTGATGGACCAGTTACGACAATACGTCGTGGTGTCGCTATCTATAAAAAGCTTTCAAGTCCGTTTTGGTACGCAAGAGTGTGGGACACACGCTCTAAGCGAAATATCGTTAGGTCAACGAGAGAGACTGGAAAGATCAAAGCAAGGCAGTTTGCTGAAGATCTTGCGATTGAGATTCTTGGTGGGAAACCACAAATAGCAAAAGAGTACACATTCAAGCACTTTGCTTTGCGACTAATCACTATCAGTCGCACAATGGTTGAGCTTGGGCAGCGTAATGCAAATTACGTGAATACAATCGTCACATTCTTGGACAACAAGGAGTGGGGTTTGCAGAAGCAGTTTCAGCATCGTGATGTGCGAGAGCTGCGAACGAAGGACTATGCTGACTTTCTAGACAAGCTTGCCAAAGACCGTCCAGATTTGTCTGATTCCACTCGCAATATGATGACTGCGACATTTCGCAACGTGCTGAAGGTCGCAGTACGTGAGGGCGTAATTGATGCAGTTCCAGCGACACCACGTGATCGTCAGCGTGACAATCCACGAGCGTTTCTGCCGTTCTATCCACTCGTCAGTCGTAAAGACTGCGCATACACGAGGGTTCGCAACGCTGTGCGCACACTTACTAAAGAGCATCGTGAGTTCATCACAAAAGCTGCAAAGAGTGGAAGTGCAAAATCAATCTACAACGAGCAAAAGCTTCGTATTGTCCCCATCACGAGTGAACTTGGCGATCTTATCGTCTTTGCTGTGAACACATTCGTTCGTCCCACGACCAGCGAGCTTTATGCACTAAAGCACCAAGACATAACCATCGCTGAGAACCCACGTCGTTTGCTCGTCACAGTGAGAAGAGGGAAAACGGGCTTTAGGTTGGCAACTTCAATGGAAAATGCTGTGGATGTATACAAGCGCATCTGCGCACGTAATCCAGATGCTCAGCCAAGCGATTATCTGTTCTTTCCATCATATCAGAACCGCAGCACCGTGCGAGATATCGTACAGCGTCAATTTGGTGTGGCGCTGCAAAGAGCAAATGTCGTCAATGATCCTATCGCTGGACTCAAGTATTCAGTTTACTCACTGAGACACACAGCAATCTGTATGCGCATCATTCTTGGTGGTGGTAACGTAGATATCTACACGTTGGCAAAAAACGCTGGAACGAGCGTAGATCAGATTGAACGCTTCTATGCGAAGCACCTACCCATCAGTGCAGAGCTTGCTCGTAACCTTCATCACTTTGAGCGTGAGTTGAAGAAGGAGCTGGAAGTGGATGTTTTGGCAGATGGCGACACAGATCGCAGTCTTGCTACTCCTGGAAAACGCAAACTTAAAAGTTTGAAGTAAGCTCAATCAGTGCTGAGGCTGTCTTGTCGGTTTAACCGACAACAGCAAGATACTGTGTCAAACCTAGTAACTTGATGTGCTTGGCTCAACCACACATTGAAAAGAGTCTGGTGCAAGACACTTTGCTGTGTCGTGTAAACCGACAATGCTGCTCAGACCAGTTCAAGCTCAACTGCTTGCTCGTTAATTAGCTGGTGACAGCGTTCGCTGAGGCTTAAAAATTGCTGACCTACGTGGCGATGAGACGGCGACGTAACAATCTGCTCTCCAGCTTTCTGAAGTCTGCTTGCACAGATTGCTAACACGCCCATGCTTGGTTCTGCCTTCTTCATGCGAAGCGTTCGTAAATAGCATTCGCTATGAGCAAGCCATAATTCTGAGTATTCAGACTCAGTAGAAACAATTCCTTTTGATTTTAGTAAATCAAAGGCTTCCATGATCAGTTTTTTTCGCAATTTATTCTCCGTTGATAAATACTGAGAGTGAACATATTTTTGAAAAACATGCTCTTCTGAATATATTTATCAACGAGGTTTAATTGAGTTACATTTTTAACGTCAAAAAGGGTTGGTCTGATTGGGCATTATCTGAAGACTGGAACATCTACGGCACTCTCAATTTCTCAGTGGAGCGCAAGCCAACATTCGCTGAAGCGCAACGTAAATGGGCGTTGTTCTGGAACGTTGTGGATCGGCTTTGTTATGGGAAAGGCAACGGTGCTCAGCGAAGAATATCACGCTATGTATATGCCCACAAAGGCAGCAATGGTGATAATGCGCACATACATTTTCTCGCCAAAGTTGATGGTGACGTGCGAGAGTTCTGCATTCTGCTTAATGCACTTTGGGCAAGCATGGAGCATGTTGGTGGAGCAATAGCTGATCAGAACGAGATACTGCCTGTGTTCAACATACAGAAGGTATCAGCATATCTGATGCACGAAGATCACGGCTACGAGATGAATGGCTTTTGCGAGAAGCTCACGCATCTCCCCAAAGACGCAATAGCAATGCGTCACAATGCAGTGACTCTGCTGAGGTCAGCTGCCAATCGCTTTCAGCATCTCAATGATGCAGCGATTGCCTTTGATAAGCACTTTGAACGTGCAGAGCAGCGATATAATAGGCGCAACGCAAACTAACTGACGGCTATGCTGTGGTGAAATGGTGCGTCTTTTGGACATGACGATGTGCTGAGTGAATTCAGCGCATGTCATTATAATACCCAAAATAATGATGATCAGTTTCTCATTAACAAAACACTGGAAGTTAATGAAAATCGCTAAGGTCGTTGGAAACCAATAAAATCAGTTTGGAGATTTCTGGTAGGATCAAATGTCTGATTAATTTATATTTCTCTCATAGCAAAAGTTAATGAGAGATAGGTAAAATGGCAAAAGCAAAGGTTCTTACTAAAGACGAAATCAAGCGAGTGATGCGTATCGCTGACACAGGAAACAACGGTCTTCGTGACCGTGTCGCACTGTCACTCAGTATCTTGGCTGGTATGCGCATTGGAGAAATTGCCGCTTTGAAGATTTCTGACATTCGCGGAATTGATGGACGAGCAGTAGAGGTCATCAATCTCAGCAAGCATCAAACGAAGGGCAATCGCTCACGGCGTGTCTTCATCTCAGATGCCCTTCGCCAAATCCTAAATCAATATCTTGCTCAGATTAGCCAGCTTGATGATAGCAAAGCGTTCATTCGCTCATCGCGGACTGGCAACCATTTTAGTAACATCAGTCTCAGTCTTCGCTTCAAAGCAACTTATGCCGCTGCTGGCATCAAAACGAGCAGTCATTCTGGGCGAAGGACATTTGCGACTAGATTGAATGCAGCTGGCATTGGGATGGCAACGATTCAGCAAGCTATGGGTCACGCTAACATCGCTACTACTGCTGGATATTGCTGGGTAAGTGATGAGCAATTGGCAAACGCAGTTAATGTGATCTGAGCGCAAACCACATAAGTTCAATTACTGGAATTTGGGCATTTCTTCTGCTGCATAAACAAAAAACAGCCTCACGCTCGTGAGGCTGTTAAGTTTGTTTGGGTCTAGGTCGCAAATGCTAGTCAAGCGGCTGGGGGGCAATGATCCAGCCCTTACTAAAGTGCTTCGTCATTGATTTGCCGCAATACTTGCAACGGGAGGTCACTCCATCTGCAGTCGCTCTGGCGTAACCTTTGGACCGATGATGCTTTCCTAAAGTACAAAAAAATAGTCTGCGTATTACCCACACCACAACTTTGCACCTCAGCGAAACTTCACGAGAAACACCGTCTATGGTTCATAACAATCTGTAAACTTTCATATTTGATAGTTTTATTTAATAGCATTCATCAATATTGAAATAAAATTTCATTTTTACAATTCAATGATAGATTGCTGAAATAATATTAGGGTAATGTATGATTGATGAAATCACAAAGATATTTAATTTCCAGAGTTCAACAAAAATAAAATGTCTGCACAATGAAATAATAATGATAAAAGAAATATTAGAAAATGGACCTCTTCCATCATTAGATCTAATGAAAAAAACGGGCAGATCTATTTCTGGTCACAACCAAGACTTAAAAAGACTCTTAGATATTGGAGCAATAAATGTACAAATATCGGAATTTGATAAAAGAAAAAGAATATATGATATATCAGAGGATTTAATATATAAATTTAGAATTTAATAAAATTGAAAAAATCAAAACTGACGGAGTCGGTTGAACGACAGTGTGCAAGCTGCCCATTCGTGACACCCAAGATACGCTCGGCTTCTGCTGACAAAGCTACTAGAGGTTTTGCCCACTCATCAAATTCGTCCTCTTCGTCCCAACGATTGACAGCGTAGTAGTGAATTATTTCACCCTTCTCTGGACTGAGTGCGCTTGTCTCAAGCTGAATGATAAGTTCACGCTTCAAGCCGCGAGTGCCAGCGAGATAGAGTTCCAACCCATCTTGCATATAAAGTTCAAACAGACTGTCGTGGAGCCGCTTCTGGCTTTGCATTAGCTTGTCGTTCATGATGCAATTGCTTTGGCAGCAAGACGAAACGATCTTTCGTCATCGTTTTGTCCATATGTGAAATTGCGTAACTGCTTTTGCTGATCATCTAACGATGTATCAGCTTGGCGAATTCCTTTCTGAATTGAAGAAAGCTCCTTAGAGCGGTTCTCAGAACCGTCGTCACCATTTTGGGCATCTGCATTGCTTGGCTTAGGTTTCTGCGTGTGGGCTGTCTTCTGTGGAGTTTGCTTAGGTGGTTTGGACTTTCGTGAACGGCACTGTTTAGCAAGTGCATAATTTCTGCTCACCAAAACGGTAACCAACTGCGATGCAACGCCCATCAGTAGATCAATGTCAGCCTTAATCTCTTTGCTCTCACTCTCAGCTGTCAGCTTGGGCAGTAGCAAGACTGCTCGTTTAATCTGTTCTCGTACGTTCATTTGTACACTCCATTACGAGTGTATTTATCACGCTGTGACACATCGTTGTTACAACGATTCCCATCAAATCAATCACTTACGGTTTGTGTATTACTGTGTACTACTTTTCCCACAGATAATAAGAGAGTGCAAAAACACTCTCAAATTATTGATTTAATTGAAATATATGGTGAGCCCTGCTGGGTTCGAACCAGCGACCTACTGATTAAAAGTCAGTTGCTCTACCGACTGAGCTAAGGGCCCCCAACCAGACCGCGAATTGGTCCGTGCGAGAGCGCTCCCCCTAATGGCGGGAACTTGTGCGGTCAAGCGCCTTTGGTCGGTTAAATCGCGATTGTAGCTGCCTTATGGTCAGGCCCGTTAGAGGTTCACGCCAATCGGGGGCAATCATGGCCGCAGGGGTCAGGGCAAATCCCCGCGAACATAGTCCGGGATGGGGAATGGCCAAGGCCGGATTGCTGTCCGCCCACACGCCGCCGGACCACAACAGGATATCCAGGTCGAGCACGCGCGCGCGCCAGCTTTGGCCGCGCCGGACGCGTCCGAAGTGGTGCTCAATCTCTTGCAGGCGCGCCAGCAGAGCAGGGGGTTCAAGGTCGGTGGACACAAGCGCCGCGGCATTTGCAAATAAGCGTGAGGACGGCCCGATGGGGCTCGATTGGATCGTCGCCGAATGCGCGAAGACGTCGATATCGTCCATTTCCAACGCGGCTACCGCTTGCACGATGATCTTGCTTGGCGCGCCAATGATTGCATGTGGCTGATTAGAGCCAATGCCGATGAGGTAGAGATGTGACAGCTTAGATATCCTCTACCAGCCGGCTGTACAATTGCGGGCGCCGGTCGCGGAAGAAGCCCATGCTTGCGCGGTGGGCGCGGGCTTGGTCCAGATCGAATGTTGCGACCAATATGCCGGTTTCAGCATCATCCAAATCGCAAACGACATCGCCCCATTCGTTGGCGATGAAGCTGGTGCCATAGAATTTTTGTGCCAGACCGCCATGGTCGCTTTCCGCGCCGATGCGGTTTGCCGCGATGACGGGCATGCAGTTTGATACCGCGTGGCCCACCATGGCCCGGCGCCACATGTGCCGTGTATCCAACGTTGCATCCTGTGGCTCTGCGCCGATGGCGGTGGGATAGAACAGCAGCTCAGCGCCCATTAACGCCATGGCCCGTGCGCATTCGGGGTACCATTGGTCCCAGCAGATGCCGACGCCGATTTGCGTGCCAAAAACTTCCCAGACTTTGAACCCGGTGTTGCCTGGGCGGAAATAATATTTTTCCTGATAGCCGGGGCCGTCGGGAATATGGCTTTTGCGATAGATGCCGATGATTTCGCCATCAGGACCAATCATCGCGACGCTGTTATAGAAATGCGCGCCATCACGTTCGAAAAAGCTTGTGGGAATGGCAACGCCAAGTCGCTTGGCAAGTTTCGCCATGGCGACGACTGATGGATGCTCACGCGTTGGCCGCGCGCGTGCGAAATGTTCTTCTTCCTGCGTTTTGCAGAAATAGGGGCCTGAAAACAGTTCAGGCGGCAGGATGATTTGCGCGCCTTGCTCTGCGGCCTGTGACACGAGGTCGCATACAGCATCGATGTTTTCGGCTTCGCTTGCCGACAGGGGCAGTTGCAACGCGGCAACGGTGATATTTCGGGTCATACCGTGTCTATAGCCGGACGCCGAAACGCGCTGCAATCACGATTGTTATCATATGCAATAATATTGCCGTCGCTATTCCCGCGACCAGCGTGCCCCGCAGGCGATGCCCCAACCGCAAAATCCACGGCATTAAGAGGGGCATCGGCCGGCTGGGCAGCTCTCATCCAACAATCAGGGTCGTTTTTTGAACAGCAAGGTCATGCGGTCGGTTTCACCGATGGCTTCATACTTTGCGCGGTCGACATCTTTCAAACGCAATGCCGGCGGAAGCGTCCAAACGCCATCGGGCCAATTTGCGCTGTCCTTTGGATTGGCGTTGACTTCGCTTTTGGCGACCAGCTCAAATCCGTTCACTTCCATGAACTTGATGATATCGGCCTCACGCATATAGCCCTTGGTGCCATTGGCGTAGCTGAACGGCGCGTCTGGCTTGGCGCGATGCTGTTCGATGCCCAGTAAGCCATCATCTTTTAACAGGTCACGCATCGCCTTGATTTCGGCGTCCGCGATGTTCCAGTTCATCATATTGTGCATCATGCGCATGACAAGGATGCGGTCAAACGACCCCTTTGCGCCGTCTGGAATTTCGCTGAGCGAAAACGCGTTAAAATCTGTCGCTGGACGTCCGGATACGGCCGCGACATCAGCAGGGAACTTTGCAATGCTCGCGGCGATGCCGGCTTTCTGTTGATCGCTGAAATGGCTTTTCGTGCCGAAATACAGGCCGGTATATTTCCCTTTTTCGTTCACATAACGGCCAAGGATACGCGAAACCCATGCACCGCCCGGGGCATATTCGCCAATCACATGGTCAGGGTGCAAACGGAAGAATTCGAACGTTTCGGCAGGGTGGCGATATTGGTCGCGCTTGGCATCGGCACCGCGCGACGGGTCGGCGAGGATTTTTGCAAGCCGTTCGCTATGTGCCTTATGCATTTTGTCATGCTCGGCTTTGCTCATGCTGTGATGGTCAGCAAAGGCAGGTGCTGCAAGCGCAGTGGCGGCGAGGGCAATTAGAAAAGTCTTTTTCATTGGGGGCGTCCTCTTGGTTGGTTGTTTTGGGATTATGCAATGTTTTGCGTCGATATCCAATATAGTCAAACGGGCACTTGCTGGCTTGAACAGTGAAAGCTTCCGCCGCCGGTCAATACAGCATCCGCCATGACACCGATAACGTCGCGTTCGGGGTAGATACTGGCTAACACGTCAATCGCGGCATCATCGTTCGCGCCGCCATAAATCGGTACGACGACAGTGCGGTTGCCGATGTAGAAATTCATATAACTTGCCGGCACGATTTCCCCGTCTTGTTCAAAACGGCCAACCGAGGGCATCAGCGTCACTTTGCATCCGAACGCTTCGGCGCGCGCGCGGGCATCTTCAAAGACGGCTTGGTTTGGATCATCGGGTCCAGCGCTGCTTGGAACCAGAATATGGTTCGGGCCAACAAAGCGGGCCAAATTATCAATATGGCCGTCGGTATGGTCGTTGGCGAGGCCGTCTCCCAACCAAAGCAACCGTTCTATCCCCAAATCAGCGCGCAGCCGCTCTTCAATCGCGGCTTTATCAAGCATTGGGTTGCGGTTCGGGTTTAACAGGCAATCGACGGTTGTCGCGGCAAGGCCTTCACCGTCGACGTCAATCGATCCGCCCTCCAATATCCAGTCCGCCTGTGCAATTTCAAAACCAAAATCTGCAGCCAGTTCATCGCCAATGGTTGTATCGCCGGGATAGTCGAACCGGTTTCCCCAACCATTGAAACCAAAATTACGGGCAATCCGTCGGTCCCCATCTTTCACGATGATGCAGCCTGTATCACGCAACCAGACATCGCCAATGTGGCGCAGTTCCACATGGACGCCGGCGTCAACGAGTCCCTGGGCAACGGCCATGGCCTCTGCATTACCGGCAATCACATGTACGCGTTCGCCCTGGCCCGATGCGTGTACCGCATTGGCAAAGGCGGCCATCTGCTGCTGCGCACGTTGCAGCGGCGCACCCCAATATTCCGCAGAACTGGGAAAGCCAATCCAGACGGCTTCATGGGGCGCCCATTCGGCGGGCATACGGAACGTCATTGGCTTATTTCCCGTTGCGGCTCTTGTCGCGGACAGCGCGGAATTCGTCGCC
>NZ_JBIICH010000041.1:0-16135 GCF_044239005.1 Sphingorhabdus sp.
GCAGCGCCCGTTGCTGTTGCGGCCCCCGCTGTTGCTGCGGCCCAAGAAGCCCCAAGCGCGCCTGCGACTGCAGCAAATGCCTTGAAATCGCCGATGGTGGGCACGGCGTATCTGACACCTGAGCCCGATGCCGCACCGTTCATCAGCGTTGGTCAGCAAGTCAAGGCAGGCGACACCGTCCTGATCATTGAGGCGATGAAGGTCATGAACCCAATCATCGCGCCAAATGCAGGAACGGTTACCGCGATTTACGTAGAAAGCGGGCAGCCTGTCGAATTTGACCAGCCATTGCTGGTGATTGCTTAACCTATGGCGATCGAAAAAATCCTTATCGCCAACCGCGGCGAGATCGCGCTTCGCATTCACCGTGCGGCGCATGAAATGGGGATCAAGACCGTTGCCGTGCATTCGACTGCGGATGCCGATGCCATGCATGTGCGCCTCGCCGACGAAGCCATTTGCATCGGACCGCCATCTGCAACCGACAGCTATTTGAACATACCGGCGATTATCTCCGCCGCGGAAATCAGCCATGCTGACGCCATTCACCCCGGCTACGGCTTTCTGTCGGAAAACGCGCAGTTTGCGGAAATCGTTGAGAGCCACAACATCAAATGGATTGGCCCTAAGCCCGAACATATCCGCACGATGGGCGACAAGGTTGAAGCCAAGCGTTCGGCAGGCGCATTGGGTTTGCCGCTTGTCCCCGGCTCTGACGGCGCCATTGAAGATGTCGCCGAAGCCAAAGCAATTGCCCGCGAAATCGGATATCCGGTAATCATCAAGGCGGCGTCGGGTGGCGGTGGCCGCGGCATGAAGGTCGTCAACAGCGAAGAAGAGCTTGAGACCCAAATGCAGCAAGCAGGGTCCGAAGCAAAAGCCGCCTTTGGCGATGCGACGGTCTACCTCGAAAAATATCTCGGCAACCCGCGCCACATCGAATTTCAGATATTTGGCGATGGCAACGGCAATGCCGTCCATTTGGGCGAACGCGATTGTTCGCTACAACGGCGTCACCAAAAAGTGCTCGAAGAAGCGCCCTCGCCCGTTCTTGCGACCGCTGAACGTGATCGTATGGGCAATATCTGTGCCAAGGCTATGGCTGACATGGGCTATCGCGGCGCGGGTACCATCGAGTTTCTGTGGGAAAATGGTGAGTTCTATTTCATCGAAATGAACACCCGGCTTCAGGTCGAGCACCCGGTCACTGAAATGATTACCGGCATCGACCTCGTCCGCGAACAAATCCGCGTCGCCGAAGGCAAGCCGCTTTCGTTCACACAAGAAGATGTGACCTTCACGGGCCATGCCGTCGAATGCCGGATTAACGCCGAAGACCCACAAACCTTCATGCCGTCCCCCGGAACCGTGTCCTGGTATCACCCGCCCGGCGGCCTTTATGTCCGCGTCGATAGCGGCCTGTATCATGGCTATAAAGTTCCGCCCTATTATGACAGCATGATCGCAAAGCTGATCGTCTATGGTCAAACCCGCGAAGGCTGCCTGATGCGGCTTCGCCGTGCGCTTGGCGAATTCGTGATTGAAGGCATGAAGACAACCATTCCGCTGCATCAGCGTTTGTTGGAAGAGCCTGATTTCCAAAATGGAAATTACACGATCAAATGGCTTGAAGAGTGGTTGGCGAAAGACGCAAAATGAGCTTCTCCCGCCGGGAGGTGGCTTTTGGGCTGGCGGCACTGCCGCTGGCCAGCTGTGTTCCTGCGGGGCCAGACCGCGATGTGTCGTTCATCCCCGCCAATGCCGCTGCGCGGCTTAAAGCTGGCGATCCCAAACGCCTGATCGAGTTGGTCACGCTCGACCCAGCGATCAAGCTCGATATGCGTTATGCGACCGCCAACAATTTCACCGGGCGGGTGCTGTACGACGAAGCGCGTGCCTTTCTGGCCGCCCCTGCCGCGCAAGCGGTCGCGCGCGCCAGCAAGGCAGCCCAGGCGGATGGCTTTGGCCTGACAATTTACGACGCCTATCGACCGTGGCGGATAACCAAAAAATTATGGGACGCAACGCCGGTCGGCCCCAAGAAAGGATATGTGGCGAACCCCAAACGCGGGTCCAAACATAATCGTGGCTGTGCCGTCGATTTGACGTTGCATGACCTACGCACCGGACAACTGGTCGAGATGCCAACGGAGTTCGATGATTTTTCCGAAAAGGCCCATCGCGATTATATGGGCGCTACCCCGGCAGCATTGACCAACCGTGCCCGCTTACAACGCTATTTGGAGGCCGAGGGGTTTGTGGGCCTTTCGAACGAATGGTGGCATTTCGACTTCACCGGCTGGGAACAATTCCCGGTCATGGACATACCGTTTAACAAAGTCGTGTAACGAGGCCGTGCATAAACATAAGAGAGGTTTTTTGATGTTCCGTAAGATTTTACTCGCTGGTGCAGCTTTATGTGTTTCAGCCCCGTCATTGGCAGCGACGCAAGCAATCATTGTCGGCAATCTGGTTCCCGACGCGGCCACTGGTCCAACTGGCCCAGCGGTTATCTTGGTCGAAGACGGGCGCATCAAAAATATCGCCAAAGGCACGAATAATCCGTTTCAGGCGGATACAGTGGTCGACCTTTCGACCAAAACATTGGTTCCCGGCCTCATCGACCTTCACGTCCATTTGACCGGCGACCCCGGCGATGATTTCCGCGACGAAGCGGTCAATCCTGATGAATGGGGCGTCGTCATGGGCGTGAAAAACGCCGCGCTAACCGTCAAAGCAGGTTTCACAACGGTACGCGAAGCCGGTTCTGCGCAAAATACTGCTTTTGTCCTGCGCCGCGGTACCGCGGAAGGCCGCATTGTTGGCCCACGCATTGTCGCTGCTGGTCCAGCATTGTCGATCGTCGGCGGCCATGGCGATGTCACTGGTTTCCGCAGTGACGTTTTGACCGCGCTGGATTCCGGTTTCACCTGCACTGGCCCCGTTGAATGCGCCGAAAAAGTCCGAAAATCGTCAAAGGCGGGCGCAGATGTTATCAAGATCACCGCGACCGGCGGCGTATTGTCGCAACAGGGCAGAGGGCTGGAAGCGCATTTCACGAATGAGGAAATGGTCTCCATTGCCAACACGGCGCACTCACTTGGCCTGAAGGTCATGGCGCACGCCCATGGTGCCCGGGGCATTGAGGCAGCGGCAGCAGCCGGCATTGATTCCATCGAACATGGCACATTTGCAGATGAAGCCGCTTTGAAGGTCATGAAGGCCAAGGGCACGGCATTGGTCCCAACGTTGATGGCACTGGAGGGCGTGCGCGCCCGCCTTGGCAAAGGGATTTACACGCCGACCGTTGAGGTAAAGGCCAAGCAGGCGCTCGAATTTGCAGGGCGTCAGGTTAAGCTGGCCAAGGCGATGGGCGTTACTGTCGCCTTTGGAACCGATGCTGGCGTCTTTGAACATGGCAGCAATGCCAGTGAGTTTGCTTTGCTGGTAAACGCGGGCATGACGCCAACCGAGGCACTGGCCAGCGCGACGACGGTTGCCGCCAAAACGCTCGGGCTGGAAAATGAAATCGGCCGGATCGCCGTGGGATATTCCGCCGACATGGTCGCCGTAAATGAAAATCCGCTGACCAACATCCGTACGCTCGAAAAGGCGGAGTGGGTCATGGTAAGGGGACGTATCGTTCCGTGATTCGGTGATAAGATGCAGCCTGATACGCCTATCAAGGAGTTCGATTCCAATAACGATCCGGCAAAGCTGTCGCGGATTGGCGCGCACGTCACAAAACGACTGAATGCCAATCCGCTTGTCCAGCAGGTCGATCACCCTGATGCGCAATTATATGTGTATCAGGGCTTTTTGGGTGCGACGGACTGCAAAACGATGATCGCCAAAATTGATGCCGATGCCGTGCCGTCGACATTGTACAAAGGGACCGAGCAAGCGGGTTTCCGGACCAGCTTCAGCTGTCACCTGAACCGTTGGGATGCGTTCATCGCCAAAATTGAGGCGCGGATGAGCGATGTTTTGGGCATCGACAACAGCTATGCCGAAACGATGCAGGGGCAGCGTTATCAAGTCGGTCAGGAGTTTAAGGCGCACCACGACTTTTTTCATCCCAGCCAAAGCTATTGGCTTAAGGAGGGCCCCGCCGGCGGCCAGCGCAGCTGGACTGCGATGATATTCCTCAATGAACCTGAAGAAGGCGGCACAACCGAGTTTCCACATCTTGGCCTTGGTGTGAGACCGCAAGCAGGCATGATGCTCATCTGGAATAATATGCAGCTCGACGGATCACTGAATTATAAAACGCTGCATACCGGAACGCCTGTTACCCGCGGCGTGAAGCATGTGATTACTAAATGGTACCGGCAGAATAACTGGCTTGAACTCAACACGCAAAAGCCGTCCTGATTGCCGAAACGATACGGTAACAGATTGCAAATATTGTATATCGTCTGCCACAGATTATCCGTCGTCTGTCGAATTTATCTTGTGCCGGGCACGCGGAGGTAAGACATCCGCTAATGCTTGCCCGCAACATATTCTTGATGCGTCCAACACAATTTTTGGAGAGACCCATATGAAACATAGCCCACGCATTCTTCTTCTCGTCAGTGCCGCACTATTGGCGCCATTTGGCACAGCGCACGCGCAAACTGCGACAACCGAGGCCAGCGCGACGGAAAGCCAGCGGCTTGCCGCTTTATTCGCTGCGGACGACGAAGCCAGCCTGAAGCGTAACCCGCTCAACGCGATGTTCCGCGGCGATATGCGCTATGCGGACCGCTTTGGTGACTACGTCTCCGACGCGTATTTCGACAATGAACGCAGCGCAGCGCAGGCCAATCTGGACGGCTTAAAAACAATCGACCGCGCAAAGTTGAATGACACCGACAAAATTGCATACGACGTTTACAAGCAAAGCCAGATCGATGCGCTGAAGGGTCTGTCCAAAGAAATTATGGACCTGACGGTCGTGCGTCCACTCAATCACTTTTTCGGCTTTCACACTTTTTATCCAACCTTCGCCAGCGGACAGGGTGCAGCACCTTTCAAAACGGTTCAGGATTACGAAAACAACCTGAAGCGTCACAAGGAATTCATCGTCCTGATGGACGCATCAATTGGCCGTTTCCGCCAAGGCATGGCGTCCGGTGTATTCGAAACGAAGATGACGATCCGCAATGTCATCGACCAGTTGAACACACAATTGGCGCAAAAGACCGAAGAGTCGCCTTATTACGGGCCAGTTCTGAAATTCCCTGCGGACTTCAGCGATGCGGACAAAGCACGCCTGACGTCGGAATATCGCGATATCATCGTCAACGGTCTGTACCCAGCCAATGCCCGTCTTCGTGACTTCCTGCGCGACAGCTATTTGCCATTGGCGCGCGAACAGGTCGGATTGTCTGCCATGAAGGGCGGCGAAGGCCTGTATCAATATCTGATCGAACAAACGACGACCCTGCCATTGAAGGCCGACGACATCCACAATCTGGGATTGTCGGAAGTCGCCCGGATTATATCGGGTATGGAAGCCATCAAGAATGAAGTTCGCTTCAAAGGCACCCTGCCCGAATTTTTCGAGCATCTGCGTTCGGATCCGAAATTCAAAATGTCGAGCCGTGATGCGCTGACGCAGGGTTATTACGATATCGGCAAAAAGGTCGACGCAACAATTTCGACGCAGTTCAAATATCTGCCCAAGGCACCGCTTGAGATTAAGCCCTACGAAGAATTCCGCGAGAAATATGAAGCAGGCGGCAGCTATCAATCAGGTACCCCAGATGGATCGCGTCCCGGCACATTTTATTTCAACGCCTATGACCTGCCAAGCCGCACCACGCCTGGCATGACCACGCTTTATTTGCATGAAGGCGCACCTGGGCACCATTTCCAGATCAGCATCGCACAGGAAAATGAAAAGCTTCCCGCGTTCATGCGTTTCGGCGGCAACACGGCCTATGTCGAAGGTTGGGCGCTTTATTCCGAAACCCTCGGTTACGAGATGGGCCTGTTTAAAGACCCGTATCAACGCTTTGGGACGCTGTCCGACGAAATGCTACGCGCGATGCGTCTCGTGGTCGACACCGGCATCCACAGCAAGGGTTGGACCCGCGAACAGGCCATCGACTATATGCTTGCCAACAGCGATATGGGCAAAACCGACGCCACGGCAGAGGTTGAGCGCTACATCGCCATTCCGTCACAAGCATTGGCCTATAAAATCGGCGCCCTCACCATCCTGCGTCTGAAAGACAAGGCAAAGAAGGAACTTGGCAAGAAATTCGACGTGCGCGAATTCCACAATCAGGTTCTGAACACCGGCGCACTGCCATTGACCGTGCTTGAGAAAAAGATCGACGCCTGGATCGCCGTGTCGAAGTAAACTGCGCGCTTCCCGGCAAGAATTCTTGTCGGGAAGCGAACAGCTTGATTGGTCCCCTGCCTTGATATAGCGCTTGTCATGAGGGGGAATACAATCATGCCAAGTTTTACCGCCAGCCTTGCTGGATTTGTTTTGCGCACCACCGGCTATTATCGCCGGATGTTTACAGGCGGCCCGCAGTTTCAACAAAACATCGTCAAAGTCCGGGCAGCGCCTACGCCGCGACCAATCGCAAAGGGCGACGTTGAGGTCCGGCAGAGCGAATTTCAGGGCCGCAATGTCTGGCACGTCGCGCCCAAGGACAGAGCGCCCAGCGCCCATATTTTGTTCTGGCACGGCGGTGGCTATGTTTATTCAGCCACGGACATCCACTGGAAATTCTTGAGCCACATGGCATCACAACATGGCTGGTCGATCACGGCACCACTGTATCCGCTCGCGCCTGAAAGCTCAGCCGAAGCCATTACGGCATGGGCCAGCGCATATTACGCGGCGTATCAAGCCGACATCAACGGCGCGCCGTTCGTCATGGGTGGCGACTCCGCAGGGGGCGGCGTGACCGCGGCATTGGCGCAGATGGCACGCGACGGCGGTCAAACACTGCCGGCTGGCCTGTTGCTCATTTGCCCTTGGCTTGACCTGGACCCGGCACATCCCGAACAGTTGAAAACAGAACCGCGTGACGGAATATTGACCATCAGCGGCATTGCCGAAGGTGGTAGCTTGTACGCGGGCGACTTGCCCCTTACCGATCCACGCTGCAGCCCAATCTTTGGCAACTGGGATGGCCTGCCACCCATTTTGGCCTTTGCGGGCGGGGATGACATTTTGGTCACCGATTCCAGAGCGTTAAAGGCTAAAGTACCTTCGGTTGATCTCACTGAACTTGCCGGCATGATGCACGATTGGCCTATTTTCAGCTTCAGCGAGTCACGCAAGGCACAGGCCGCGATGGCCGGCTTTGCAGCGCGGGCTGTGGCGTAACGCATTTGCGTGGTCGGGTTGGCTGCGATATGACGTTGCTATGAAAGGCGATGCTCCATGCCGGCAGTAAAAGCAGCCAACCCACGCGAGGTTTTTGCATCGGATGACTGGCGTGCCATCACGACCTTGTCCGTATGGCGCGGCATATGGCTCATCATCCATGCGTGGATCATCGTGGCGCTTGCGGCATTTGGTGGTGCTGCGGCGTGGAACTATCACTGGCTTACCGGGATATTGGTGACGCCGCTGGCCCTGGCCGTGTTGGGCGGGCGGCAACTGGGGCTGTCCATCCTGATGCATGACGGTGCGCACGGTCTGCTCCACCCCAATCGCAAAACCAACAACTGGCTGGGGCAATGGCCGTCAGGCGCCGCAACGGGCAGCGACCTGTTCGCCTATCGCACCTATCATCTGACGCACCACAAATTCACGCAGCAACCCGAAGATCCCGACCTGTCCTTGTCCGCGCCGTTTCCGACCAGCCGCGACAGCCTGCGCCGCAAGTTCATCCGCGACCTGACCGGGCAAACGTTCTTTAAGCAAAGGCGCGCGCAATTTGCGGCGGCGTTGCGCGGCGTGGCGGCGATACTGCGTGGTGAAAACGGCGCGGGTAAGGCCGATACGCACGCAGGCCGGGCGTTCAACATGCAAAACAGAGCAGGTGTCGGCGCGCCAATCGCCAATGTGGAAGGCGCCAAAACGACCGCGCGTACCGTGGGCCGATTCCTGATTGTGCAGACGATTTTGCTGGCGATATCGTTGACGATTTGGGGTTGGACGCCATTCCTGCTTTGGCTGGCCGCGCTGGCGACGACATTTCAATTGTTCCTGCGCATCCGCAACATTGCCGAGCACGCCTGCACCCCGACCGGCAGTGGCGACCCGTTCACACATGCACGCACGACCTATGCCGGTGTCTTGGCGCGCATGACCGTGGCGCCATATTGGGTGAACTATCACAGCGAACATCATCTGTTCATGGGTGTGCCGTGCTACAAATTACGCGCCACCCACCGGCTGTTGGGCAATGGCGGCTATTATCCGCGCATGACGATTTCGCCCAATTATCGCGATGTTTTGCGGCAGGCGGTCAACCGGCCTACAGCCACCCAGCCCGCTTAAACCGGATGAACAGGGTGACACAAATGGTCATCATCGTCGGGTTCATGCAAGCGCTTCTGCAATCAACTGCCGGCTGTTCGCGATGCCGTAGAGCGCGATGAAGCTGCCCATGCGCGGACCAGCGCTTGAGCCAAGCAACGTTTCATACAGCGCCTTGAACCAATCACGCAGATTTTCAAAACCGCCCTCTTTGCCGATTTCATACACGATATTTTGTATGTCCTCGGCGGTCGCGTCCGCAGGCAGTTCGGCCAAACGCGCGTCGAGCGTTTGCAACGCAGCAACCTCAACGCCCTCAGGCTTGCGCTTTTGCAAGGTCGGCGCCACAAAATCGCGATTATAGGCTAGCGCGATGGGAATAAGCTCCGCGAGTTCAGGCGCATTTTCTGGCGACACATTGTCGGCATAATTGCCAAGATAGGCCCATACCTGCTCCTCGGTCGCGCCTGCACCCATGACGCCAACGAGATTCAGCAAAAGGCCGAATGTGACCGGTGGCTGCCCGCTTGGCACCTGTCCATTGTGGATATGATGGACCGGGTTGCCTAACCGCTTTTCAACGGGTTGGTCATGCCATTGTGCGCGGAACTGGAAATATTCGTCCACCGCCTTCGGCACGACACCCAAATGGAGTTGCTTTGCACTCTTTGGTTCGCGGAAGGCGTAGAATGCGACGCTATTTTCCGTGCCGTATTTCAACCAATCCTCAAGCGCGAGGCCATTGCCCTTTGACTTCGAAATCTTCTCGCCTTTTTCGTCGAGGAACATTTCATAGATCAGGCTTTCGGGTGGACGCCCGCCCAGGACACGCGCAATCTTTCCGGATTGCACGCCGCTGTCGGTCAAATCTTTCCCGTACATTTCGTAATCAACGCCAATTGCAACCCAACGCATGGCCCAGTCGACCTTCCACTGAAGCTTCGCCTTACCGCCAAGGATCGACTGCGTGACAAGGTCGCCGCCATCATCAAACCGTATAAGGCCAGCTTCGGCATCTACAACTTCCACCGGCACCTGAAGGACAATTCCGGTCTTTTCGCTAATCGGCAGAATCGGCGAATAGGTCGCGGCGCGTTCTTTGCGCAAGGTCGGCAGCATGATGTCCATAATGCCCTGATAATTGCGCAGCACATTTTTCAGCGCAGCGTCAAACGCCCCGCTTTCATATTGCGACGATGACGAGATAAATTCATAGTCAAAGCCGAATTGGTCAAGGAAATCGCGCAGCATGGCATTGTTATGCGCGGCGAAGCTTTCGAACTTTTCGAACGGATCGGGAATGCGCGACAGCGGCTTGCCGAGATGTTCGGTCAGCATCGCTTGGTTCGGTACATTGTCCGGAACCTTGCGCAGACCGTCCATATCATCCGAAAATTCGATCAGCCGAGTCGGCGCATCGGACAGCGTTCCAAGGGCGTTGCGCACCATAGTTGTGCGCAGGACTTCATTGAACGTGCCGATATGCGGAAGACCCGATGGGCCATAGCCACATTCAAAGATGATTGCCGCGCCATCTGCTTTGCCGCTTGGATAACGTTTCAACAAACGCCGCGCCTCTTCAAAAGGCCAGGCTTTCGATGCCATTGCTATATCGCGAAGGTCAGTCACGTGTTGCTCTTTCGTTCCAAATACGACTATCAGATGTTATGGACACTCCCCTAGCCTTTCCTGCGCTCCATGCAAGCCATGCCGGCATATGGGTAGGGTCGATAGATGGTCAGGTGCAAACCGTCGGGAAAGGCGAAGCGGCTGGCCGTGCGGCGGAAACGCCTATGGTCATGCTGAATGCCCCGTTGGTTGCACAGCGGCTTGGCTATCCGGATTTATCGGGCCTCGACCTGCTGGAATTGTTCGCGTTCGTATATCCCGCCCGTTTTGCGGTTCCGACGCCAAAAGGCATGGCGAAGGCTTTGGGCATTACGCCGCCGACGACGGATCAGGAGGTCCCGCAGTTTCTGCTGGTGGCTGCGCGCACGTTGCTTGCCGTTCTGGGTGCGCCAGACTGGGCCGAACGCGAGGGTGCTTGGGACGCAGCGCAAGCGTTGATGCGGCTGCGTTGGCCATGGTCCAACCTGATTTTGGCGCGATTGAAAAAGCCCGAAAAACCCGAACGCTGGCTGTTCAGCCGCCTGTCCGAATGGGAGGAAGCACCACCGCGCACGCCGCCGCGCGTTGTCACCCTTGGCGCCGAAGCCGTGCAGCAACGGCTCGCCTCGCTTGTCGGCGGGTCAGCCGAAACACGGCAGGGACAGCGCGATTTCGCACAAGCCGCAGCCGAGATTTTTGCGCCCCGCGCGCGCAAAGGCGAACCGAATATGTTACTGGCTGAGGCCGGGACCGGAATTGGCAAGACGCTGGGTTATCTGGCTCCCGCCAGCCTTTGGGCGACGGCAGCGGACGGAACCGTTTGGATTTCAACCTTTACCAAGGCGTTGCAACGCCAATTGGTCCGCGAAGCACAGCGTATTTATCCGGACTATGAAACCTTCAAATCCAAAGTAGTGGTCCGCAAGGGACGCGAAAATTATTTGTGCCTGCTGAACCTTGAAGATGCGTTGCAAGGCGGTTTTGCCGGACGTGCGGCGATCCTTGCACACCTCGTGGCGCGCTGGGCCGCTTATTCGAACGACGGGGACATGATCGGCGGCGATTTGCCCGGATGGCTGCCGACATTGTTCCGGCGCAACGGGTCGACCGCGCTCACCGACCGGCGGGGCGAATGTATTTATGCCGGATGTCCGCACTACAAAAAATGCTTCATCGAACGCGCGTCCCGATCATCGGTTCAGGCCGAAATTGTCATCGCCAACCATGCGCTGATGATGGTCAATGCCGCGCGCGGTCGGGATGAACTCAACCGCCCCAGCCGCATCATCTTCGACGAGGGCCATCACCTTTTCGATGCTGCGGATTCGATGTTTGCGGCAGCGCTCACCGGCCAAGAAACCATCGAGCTGCGCCGCTGGGTGATTGGCCCCGAAGGCAAAGCCCGCGGCCGGCGCCGTGGTTTGTCGGCGCGCCTCGCCGATGTTGCCTCTTATGATGAAGAAGGCGGCCTTGCCATTGAGATGGCACGAATGGCGGCAGAAGCACTGCCCGGCGATGGTTGGCTGGCGCGGTTGGCAGAAGGTGCACCGTCGGGACCCATTGAACGGTTTTTGGCGGCGGTGCGCGCGATGGTGTTTGCCCGCGATGAAACCAATGCCACCGAAGGCGGCTATGGTCTGGAAACCGAACTGGCCGATCCCGACGCCGCGGTTGTCGATGCCGCCGCAGACGCAGCCGTCGCGCTGGAGGCGCTCGCGCGTCCCCTGACGGTGCTGGGGCAGCGGCTTGAGGCGATGGTGTCCGATCCCCCCGATTGGCTTGATGGCAGCGCCAGAGCCCGCGTTGAGGGCGCTATGGCGAGCTTGAGCTGGCGGATTGATACAGTCCGCGCATGGATATCCATGCTGGCGCGCGCAGTAGGCCCGGTGGATCCCGAATTTGTCGATTGGCTCGCCATTGACAGGTTCGAAGGTCGCGAAATGGACATCGGCATGCACCGGCGGTGGCTTGACCCGATGAAACCCGTCGCGGACATCGTCCTGAAACCAAGCCACGGTGTTCTTGCCACATCGGCAACCTTGCGCAGCGGCGGCGACTGGAAAAATGCTGAGGCCCGGACGGGCGCGCTGCATTTGGATAAGCCAGCCACGCATTTTTCTGCAATCAGCCCCTTTGACTATATGGCGCAGGCAGAGGTCCTGATCGTCACGGATATCAAAAAGGGCGATGCTGCGGCACTGGCGGGGGCCTATGCCGCGCTGATTACGGCATCGGGCGGCGGCGTGCTTGGCCTGTTCACGGCAATTCGGCGTTTGCGATCAACCTATGCCCGCATCGCCGACCGTTTGGCGCGTGATGGCCTGCCGCTGTACGCGCAACATGTCGACCCAATCGACACCGGAACCTTGGTCGACATTTTCCGGGATGATCCGCACGCCAGCTTGCTGGGCACAGATGCCTTGCGCGACGGCGTGGATGTGCCGGGGCATTCGCTGCGCCTTGTCATCATGGAACAGATACCATGGCCGCGCCCCGACATATTGCACCGCGCCCGCCGCCTCAAAAATGGCGGCATTGATTTTGATGATCGCATCATTCGCGCGAAAATGGCGCAGGCATTTGGCCGCCTGATCCGCAGCGCAGACGACAAGGGGCATTTTGTTCTGCTCTCGTCCGCCGTGCCCAGCCGGCTATTGACGGCTTTTCCGCCGGGAACGCCTATACGAAGGGTCACGTTGGCTGAGGCAGTCGCTTCTGTGAAAACAGGCCTTTCGCCGGATGAAAAATTGCGGCAGGACGTCAAAATCAGTCTCGATGAAAGCAACCCGTTTTGACGTTCACGCTCACCTTATTCCGTCATGCAAAATCGAGCTGGGATGACTCGGTGCCGCGGGACTTTGACCGCCCGTTGAATAAGCGCGGCGAGAAAGCTGCTGTCACGATGGGCACATGGGTGAAGCGCAACGGTCTGGTTTTCGACCATGTCGTTGCCAGCCCCGCTGTGCGCGTGATCGACACGATTGACCAGTTTGTGAAGGGCACTGGCGGACGCATGGATCCGCATTGGGACCGCCGGATATATCTGGCATCATCGGCCACGTTGATGGACGTGCTGCGTGATCAGGCGGACGAACATAAAAACCTGCTGATGGTCGGACATAATCCCGGCATGGAAGATCTGGTTTTCGATCTTTGCCCCGATGACGGCAAGTCACCGCTGCGCGATCTGGTTTGGGAAAAATATCCCACCGCCGCCATTGCGCGTATGGAACTGAACATCGACCATTGGGCGGACGTTGAGCGGTCGTGCGGCCAGCTGACGCATTTCATCCGACCGCGCGATCTTGATCCCGATCTTGGACCGCAAGACGAATGACCCCCGTGATTTGGCGTAAAGCAGCAGCGCATGACGCAGATGCGCTGGCGCTTCTTGGATCCGCAACATTCCTTGCGACCTTTGCCTTTGACCATCCGGGCCAACCACTGATCGAACATCTGCGGACCGAACACAGCCCGGAGTATTATGCCAACGCCTTGGCGCAGCCCGGTGTGGAAATCGTGATGGGTGAGACACCGCTCGGCGCGCCTGTTGGCTACGCCATGATAACCCCGCCATCGCACCCTGACCTGCAACAGGATGGGGATATTGAGTTAAAGCGCATTTATTTACTGGGGCCCTGGCAAGGTGGCGGCAACGGCAGACAATTGCTTGAGCAAGCCTTTGCCATCGCGGGCGAGCGCAGCGCAAAACGCATGCTGTTGGCGGTGTATGAAAACAACGAAAAAGCGGTCGCTTTTTATGAGCGCGCCGGTTTTGCCGCGATTGGAAATACCGTCTTCATGGTCGGGGACGTCCCGTTCCGCGATATGGTCTACGCGCGGACGCTTATTTGAAATTACGCGGCGGCAAGCGCGGATGCGAGCCTGTCGCGAATGGCACGCAGCGCGGAAAGATCAAACTGTGGACCAGCGGTAGCGGGGGCTGATGCAGCAACGGGCGCTGGGGCAGGCACGTCACCTGTTTCCAAAAAGCGTCTGGCGCCTTTGACCGTATATCCCTCGCTATAGAGCAACCGGTGGATAGTGTGCAGCAAGGCCACGTCATCCGGTCGATATAGACGGCGTCCACCCGCGCGGGTCAGTGGTTTCAGCATGGGGAATTGCTCTTCCCAATAACGCAAAATATGCGTCCGAACGCCCAAAACCTCCGCCATTTCGCCAATGGTTCGAAATGCGTCCGCCGATTTTTCAACCATGATGGGTTATTTGACCTTTTGACGCATGCCTTGGCTGGCCCGAAATGTCAGGACCCGACGCGGCGTTATGGGCACTTCCACACCCGTTTTGGGATTACGCCCTACCCGCTGGCCTTTGTCACGCAAAACAAAGGTACCAAAACCGGATATTTTTACATTTTCGCCATCAAGCACAGCCGTCGTCATATGATCAAGAATAGACTCAATCATCAATGCCGCGTCAGCGCGCGACAAACCGATTTGACGATTGAGAATTTCCGCCAGATCGGCGCGCGTTAAAGTTCCTGTGTCTGCCATTTACGGTCTCCGGATGAACGATCACCCTTAATGGCAACAATATACAGCAGAATTTTCAATTGTAAAACGGCGATCGTTGGAAAACGGTTACATTCGAACGACGGAAGCGCCCCATGTAAAACCACCGCCCATTGCCTCGATCACAATGACATCCCCGGCCTTAATCCGGCCGTCCCGCACGGCGACATCAAGGGCCAGCGGAACGGAGGCTGCCGAGGTATTTGCATGCTGGTCGACCGTCAGAACAACTTTGTCGGCGTCGAGCCCAAGTTTCTTGGCCGTCGCTTCAATAATCCGGGCATTTGCCTGATGCGGGACGACCCAATCGACATCTGCAGGCGTGAGTTCTGCTTCCTCAAGAACTTCATGAAGTACGCTCGTCAGGTTGGTGACCGCGTGGCGAAACACTTCGCGGCCCTTCATGCGCAACTTGCCAACCGTTCCCGTGGTCGATGGACCGCCGTCGACATATAATAATTCATTATGCTGGCCGTCGGCATGCAGCTTGGTGGCCAAGGCACCCCGGGTTCCGACTTCGCCCGACAGCACGACTGCGCCGGCACCATCACCAAAAAGCACACAAGTTGTGCGGTCTTCCCAGTCCAAGATGCGGCTGAAGGTTTCTGCGCCGATCACCAATGCGTTACGCGCTGATCTTGCGCGGATCATGCTTTCGGCCACCGAAAATGCGTACAGGAACCCCGAACATACCGCAGCGACATCAAAAGCCACGCCGCCATTGCAGCCAAGCGCGTGCTGGACGATGGTGGCCGATGCAGGAAATGTCTGGTCCGGAGTGGCGGTCGCCAAAATAATCAGATCAATGTCGGACGCGGCCATATTCGCCGCCTCAAGCGCGTTGCGCGACGCCTCTATCGCAAGGCTGGATGTCGTTTCATCGGGTTCCGCGATATGGCGAAATTTGATACCGGTGCGTTCGGTAATCCATTCGTCCGTCGTGTCGACTTTGGCAGCAAGTTCGGCGTTTGAAACGCGGTTGCGCGGAAGCGCGGACCCTGTGCCCTTGATTACGGCATGAAGGGTCGCAGCCGTCATTCGGCCTGCACCCTTGCCAGATCTTGGGTGATGCGCGCCGTAATGTCTTCTTCCACCAACCGCGCGGCGACTTCTACTGCGTTCGCTACGCCCTTCACGTTGGCGCTACCGTGACTTTTTACCACGACACCGTTCAGCCCCATGAATACGGCGCCATTGTGATTATTGGGGTCAAGATGATGGCGCAGCAACTCCGTCGCCGGACGCGACACCAGAAAGCCGAATTTTGACCGTACCGAGCTTGTAAACGCGCGGCGCAGCAGATCGGTCACGAACCGGGCAGTACCCTCAATGGACTTCAACGCGATATTTCCCGTGAAACCATCGCAAACAACAACGTCGCATTCGCCGCGGTTGATTTTGTCCGCCTCGACAAATCCCTGAAAATCCATGTGCAGGCCCGTTGCATTGCGCAAATGCAAGGCCGCATCGCGCAGCTGATCGGTGCCTTTCATTTCTTCTGTGCCAATGTTCAAAAGCCGCACCCGCGGGCGGTCAAAACCGAAAATAATGCGGGAAT
>NZ_JBIICH010000160.1:0-4048 GCF_044239005.1 Sphingorhabdus sp.
ACATGTTCGGGTTCTTCGAAACATATGACCGCAGGCGCCGTAATCGTGGTTCGGAAGCATTGTGCTTCATCGACTGTGCAGAAGATTCCCAATGGGAACGGACGATATTGGCGCCGTTGCTAACAGCATCGGGATATGCGGTGAGTTTTGATGAACATGATCAATCGCGCGCCGCCATCATATTACAGCGTGATGCCACCAAGGCGCGCGAACGGGCAACAGACCCACGAACGCTCCACCTACGCGATTCTAACCACAGCCTGACCGAGCCGATTGCGAGCATTTACCGGTACGATGGCGCCGGGTTGATATCGGCGATCGAAGAGAAGCTGGCAGGACGCGCATGACCTACACCTTATATCTGATTGCGGATTTGGCAGGGTCCCGGGTTGCGATTGAGAGCAGCCAAGTCGAATCCGTCGTCCATGTGCCGGACACCGTGCCGGTGCCCAAGTGCGACCCGTCCATTGCTGGAATTTTTGCGCTCAGAAGCCGCGTCCTCACGCTCATCGATACCCAGTTCTACATTACGGGCGTGCAGCAAACCGCCCATAACGGCACTTTGGCTGTCGTCACAGAAATCGCGGGGCATCAATATGGGCTGCTCGTCGACAAGGTTCATGACGTGGTTCCAATTGCGGTCGAGCAGGCCGATTCAAATATCCGGCCACCGGCCGTGTGGAACCGATATGTTGATCACATCGCCACGCATGAAGGCGAACTGGTGATGATATTAAACACCGACACGTTGGTTTCAGGGCAAACGGCTTTGGTGACCTAATTTCGCCATTTCGCTGGGCAAATTAACGTGTCGATAAGAACGCGGAGATACAGTCTCCATTCTGGTCGGAAAAAGGGGTTGGGTCATATGAAATCCTGTTTGATTGTCGACGATAGCAAGGTCATTCGCAAGGTTGCCCGTCATATTCTCGAAACGATGCAATTCGACGTTGCTGAGGCGGCCGATGGTAAGGAAGCATTGGACCATGTCGCGCAGGCGGCGCCCGACGTAATACTGCTGGATTGGAATATGCCGATCATGAGCGGAATGGATTTTTTGCGTGCCTATCGTTCGATGAATGCTGTGCCATCCGCCAAGGTGATATTCTGCACGACGGAAAATGGCATTGGGCACATTCAAGCGGCGATTGACGCAGGCGCGGACGAATATGTCATGAAGCCGTTTGACCGCGAAACGATTGAGTCAAAGCTGCAAATCCTCGGCTGTATTTGAAGTACCAAAATGCGCAGCAGATCGGCAGCATTGGGTGGCAGTTGGCCACACGTGGCGGCAACCCCGATTAGGGTTATGCTTGTCGACGACAGTGTTGTCGCGCGTTCAATTTTCGCACGCGTGCTAGGCAATTGCGACGGCATAGACATCATTTGCGAAGCATCGGATGGAGACGCTGCCGTTGCAAGTCTCGACGAAAATGAAGTCGACATCATATTGCTGGATATAGAAATGCCGAAGCGTTCGGGATTGGATGCGCTGCCCGATATTCTCGCAAAGGCGAATGGCGCAAGGGTGCTGGTCGTGTCGGCATTTGCTGAAGAAAATGGCCCTGCCGCCGTTCAGGCGCTTTCGCTCGGTGCATGTGACACTTTGGCAAAGCCTGGCCGCACCGGTTTTTCGGGACGTTTTTCAGAAATTTTGATCGACAAAGTATTGCGCTTGGGTCGGTCGGCACAAGAACGCACCGACAGCAAAGATGCTGCAAGGCCGCTTCCGGATTATCGCGCATTATCGAAGCCACGCTGTATCGCGATTGGATCATCGACGGGCGGCATACCGGCAATTCAGCACATATTGCGCAATTTGGATGACTCTCTCGACTGCCCTATCTTTATCACGCAGCATCTGCCCACAGCATTCATGTCCTTTTTTGCAGGGCAGCTCGCTGGTCTAACAAAGCGAACTGTCAAGGTTGCTGAAGCCGGCGAGCGCGTAAAACATAATCATGTCTACCTCGCACCGGGGCACGCGCATATGGTGTGCCACAGGGACGGCAACGATGTCATCATCGGCCATCAATCGCGCTATAGCGCAAGCTGTTATTGCCCATCGGTCGATGCCATGCTTGTATCGGTGGCGCGGGCCTATGGACGCGATGGATTGGCGCTTGTTTTCAGCGGTATGGGTAATGATGGGCTCGTCGGCGCGCGTGTCTTTAACGAATTTGCAGCGCCCGTTGTTGTTCAAGATATGCAAAGTTCGGTCGTCTGGGGCATGCCGGGTGCAATCGTGAAGGAAGGCTTGGCGACCGCGATTATGACACCAGCCCACATGACCGACATGCTTTCACGGATTGCGACGTCATCATGAGCATCGCTGAAGCCAGAGCTTACAGGACGCTATCGGCGGCGCTGGAAAGACATACCGGGCAAACGGTTCCTGCAAACCGGCATTGGCGAATCGATATGGCGCTTAAGCCATTGATGCGGCGCAACTCTGTGCCCGACCTACAAACGCTGGCTGCGTTGATCGAAATGGATACGGACCCCAAATTGACGCGCGCGTGCGTGGAGGCAATGGTGAATAACGAAACTTCTTTTTTCCGTGATCAACCCAACTTTGCGCTGCTGGCGGGGCCCGTGCTCGACCACATTCGCGAACTACGTTCGGACACGAAAAGGCTGCGTATCTGGTCGGCTGCCTGTTCGACGGGGCAGGAGGCCTATTCTCTCGCCATTACAATATTGGAAAACGCCGAAAAATGGCGGGGTTGGACAATTCAAATATTGGGGACAGATGTATCTGCCGGGGCCTTGGCACAGGCGCGGGAAGGGCGCTATTCGCAGTTTGAGATTCAGCGTGGCCTTTCCGTGACACACATGCTCCGCCATTTCGAGCAACAGGGCGAAGAATGGGTGGCCAAAGATGCGTTGCGCAAAATGGTGACGTTCACGGAGCATAATATGCTGACGCCCGTGCGCCATTTTGGTCGCTTTGACGTCATTTTATGCCGAAACGTGCTTATGTATCTTAACGACGACAAGCGCACACATGTTTTGGAAGCTATTGCGCCATCCATGGAAGAGGGGGGACTCTTGATGCTGGGTGCCGCCGAAACCGTCATTGGCCAAACGCAGAAGTTTCGCGCCAGCAGAGCGTTTCGCGGTTTTTACGAGTTGGCGCCGGGCCGGCAAGGCGCGTAACCAGCAAAAGTTTCCCGCATCGGCTTATATTGCGTGCAACGGTGGACTTACCTATGGTCGCCTTATGACCATGATCTGGAACCCATCACCCAATTTTGGCGAGCGCAGCTTGCCGATCACGATGCTTGTTTTGCACTATACCGGCATGCAGTCGGGTGCAGCCGCAATTGACTGGCTCGCGAACCCCGCGTCCAAAGTGTCGGCGCATTATGTCGTCGATGAAGACGGCCAGCTGGTCCACATGGTGCGTGAGGAACAAAGGGCGCAGCATGCCGGGCTTTCTTATTGGCGCGGTGTGACGGACTGCAACAGCGCCAGCATCGGCATTGAGATCGTCAATCCCGGGCATGAATTTGGCTATCGCCCGTTTCCCGAAGCGCAAATGGACACCGTGACGCGTTTGGTCGCCGGAATTGTCCGCACGTACGGAATTGATCCGCGAAACGTCGTTGGTCACAGCGACGTCGCGCCAACACGTAAAGAAGATCCTGGTGAACTGTTTGACTGGGAACGTTTGGCAAAGCTTGGGCTTGCTGTTCCACGCCCGCGGGAAAAGCTGGTTGATCCAGGTTGGCCGGACGCCGCGTTCCTTTTGGCGTTAGAACGTTATGGTTACGGCATATCAGATGGACGTGCGGCTACCGTCGCATTCCAGCGCCGTTTTCGCCCCGAAAATATTGAAGGCGTGATCGACGGAGAATGCCGGGCAATATTGCTGAGCTTGCTCTTGGAGTATGAGGGCGGACCTGCTATCTAAGCTATGCCAGAGGGTTGGGCGACCGCCGCTTAGTGGGTAACTGCTATGGGGAGGAAAGTCCGGGCTCCAGCGAGGAACGGTGCCGGATAACGTCCGGCGGAAGCAATTTTAGGGAAAGTGCCACAGAAAACA
>NZ_JBIICH010000161.1:0-4012 GCF_044239005.1 Sphingorhabdus sp.
CCTAAAGCTTAGCGCTTTTCTTCCCTATCAATTGTCGATTACCTCAAACGCGGTCAGCGACCTGATCGCGCGCGCCTATCGCGGCAAATTTGCGCTGAAGGTGCCCGAATGGCGGGTGATGGCGCTTTTGGGGGAGGCGGAGGTCGCAACGCAGCGCGAATTGGTGGCGGCAACGGCAATGGACAAGGTGACGGTCAACCGTGCGTGCAAAACGCTGGAGGAACGCGCGCTCGTGAGCCGTGTGCCGAACAGCAGCGACGGGCGCTCTCACCATTTGGCCCTGACGGCCGCGGGCCGCAGCCTTTATGACCAAATCGTGCCTGAAGCGCTGCAGTTAGAGGCCGAGCTTGAGAAGATATTGGGCAGCGGTGAGGCGAAACAGTTGGAGATTATGCTGGCGCAGTTACGCGCACGCGTCATCGAGTTGGGTTAGCTTTACGCGCAGGCTTATCGAGCTGGGTTGGCTTCGCTCGCACGCTCATAATCGGTGGCGATTGCGGGCCTGCCTATTTTCGGGGTTTCAGTCTTGGGCATTTTGCGTTCGAGCGCATCAAGCCAGACATGGGCATTCTCGCCGACAAAGACCTGTGGCCGCGACGGCAAAAGCTGCAACATATTTTCCCACCGAGAAATCAGCTGAACCGCCTCGGCAACGGCATCATCAAATTTCTGCGGCTTGCGTAAGCCATTGTTCACCAAAGCGTCGCCGAAAAAGGTCCAGTCATTGCCGGGCGCGCAGCCGAATGATGTGCGTTGCGACGATGCCGCGGTCACAATGACGGTTTGGTCGTTGGTCAGCAACGGAATGAATATCCCTGAATAGCAAGCGGAGATCAGCACCATGCGGCGCTTTATGCCCACGCCATCAAGCAGCGCGGACAATCGCTGCGGTGCAATCATGCCGACGCCGTCGTTGCCGTCGCGATAGGCGAGCCCCGATACGGGGTCGCCATGGGTGGTGGCGAATAAAATCAGCACGTCTTCCTTCAGGTCCATTTTGCCCGCAACGGCGGCCAGTGCGACGGCAAGATTGGATGGCGAACCCTGCGGCGCGCCCGATGGCGCATCGTCGGCACCAGCGGTGAGGAAAAGCGTTTTGCCCGTTGCACCATAGCGGCGCGCGAGAACCTTGGCCGCTTCAGCCGATTCCCGTCCGAACACGGCATCGGAGTCGAGCCCAATCGAAACGACATAGGCATCAACGACACCGGGCTTTTGCGGCTGCAAGCTGGCTATCGCGGTGGTGAGGCGCTGGTGTTGCGAAAGATACCAGCTGGCAGAGCGGTTCTGCTCCATCGCCCAGCCATTTTTCCCGGCCTCTGCGGTGCTAAAGGTCTGTTGCTGGCTGAACGCTGATCCGGAGACAAACAGGGAAAGCGCCAAGGCGCTTGCTTGAAACATTCGCATTTTGGCGAGCCCCAACCCCATGCGCATATGTCTAAACGCACAGGCGCAGTTGCCGCAACAGCAATATCGTTGCATGATGTGCAAAAGCAGGAGAGCGATTATGAAACTTGCATCATTAAAGTCGGGTCGTGACGGTCATCTGGTTGTCGTTTCCAATGATCTCGCTTGGTATGCCGACGCAGCGCATATCGCGCCGACATTGCAGGCCGCGCTGGATGACTGGGACTATATTGCGCCGCGGCTTGAGTCATTGGCGACCGATCTGGAACATGCCGTCATTCCGCGCGAACGCTTCCATGAACATGACGCTGCCGCGCCGCTGCCGCGCGCATATCAGTGGGCTGATGGTTCGGCCTATGTCAATCATGTCGAACTGGTCCGCAAAGCGCGCGGCGCGGTGTTGCCCAAAAGCTTTTGGCATGATCCATTGATGTATCAGGGCGGATCGGACGAATTTATGGGCGCGCGCGATGACATCATGTTGGCTGACGCAGCATGGGGTTGCGATTTGGAGGCGGAGATTGTTGTCGTCACCGGCGATGTGCCAAAGGGCACGCAGGCCGCAGACGCACTGGCGCATATCAGGCTTGTCGGCCTTGTGAACGACGTATCGCTGCGCAATCTGATCCCATCGGAATTGGAAAAAGGCTTTGGCTTTGTGCAGTCCAAACCCGCCAGTGCTTTGTCACCGGTGTTCGTAACGCCCGACAGCCTTGGGGCCTATTGGCAGGGCGGGATGCTGCACCGGACATTGAATGTGGATCTGAATGGCGCGCCATTTGGCCGGGCGGTAGCGTCGGATGATTGCACATTCGATTTCGGTGTCTTGATTGCGCATCTGGCAAAGACGCGCAATTTGGGGGCAGGGTCGATTATCGGTTCAGGCACCGTGTCCAACCGCGATGCCGATGGCGGTCCCGGTCGCCCCGTCGCCGATGGCGGGCTCGGCTACAGCTGTCTTGCCGAAGTGCGCATGGTCGAAAAAATCGCGACGGGCGAAATGACCACGCCATTCCTGCAAGATGGGGATGTCGTCCGCATCGAAGTCCGCGACGATGCTGGCCACAGTATTTTCGGTGCCATCGAACAGACCGTGCGTTTGGGCTGAAGGGGACGGCGCATGCCGCCCCGTTCACTGTTTCGAAAACGCGTCGCCAATCGAGCAGGCGGCTGGCCCGATAATAACGATGAACAGTGTCGGCAGAATAAAAAGGATCAACGGCACCGTCATAATGGCGGGCAAACGTGCGGCCTTTTCTTCGGCGCGCATCATGCGCTCATTCCGGAATTCGGCCGACAATACGCGCAAGGCTGATGCCAATGGCGTACCATATTTTTCGGTCTGAATCATGGTCGTAACAACGCCCCGGATCGAGTCCAGATTGACGCGGTACGCCAGATTTTCAAATGCAGTCCGGCGTTCGGTTAAAAAGCCAAGTTCAATGGCGGTGAGCGCAAATTCATCGCCCAATTCGGGATAGCCGCGGCCCAACTCCTTTGCCACGCGGTTAAACGCGGCATCGACGGTCAAGCCAGCCTCTGCGCAAATGACGAGCAAGTCGAGCGCGTCGGGAAGGCCTTTGCGGATGGCATCGGTGCGTTTCGTCACCAGGTTCGTCAGATAAATGTCAGCGGCCTTGTAGCTTAAAATCGTCGCCGCTGCGAATGCACCAAATTTCTTCATCGCGCTCCAGTCGGGTACGCCGTCCAGAGCATAAATCCACAGGCCGGCTCCACCACCGAAAATGATCGGCATCACCATACGGCTAAAGATGACCGAGACCGCGAGCTCTTTGCGGCGAATGCCCGCCTGCGCCAGTCGTTGCTGCACATCCTTAACCTGATCGTCCTGCAAAACCTGAAGCTTTGACAGCAGCTGGCGCATTTTATCTGTCGTTTCGGTTTTGCGCACAAGCTTGGCGCGCTTTTTCGATGTTGTGCCGGTGATGCCGGCTTTCAGCTGCTCACGGCGCTCGTTCAGCGCCTTCACGCGCTTGGCCATTGGATCGCGCACGGTAACGACTGAATATATGGCAACCACGACAGCGATACCCGCCACGACCCAAAGCAATGTCGCCACCCACATGGCGTCCATGCCCAAAAGTTGAGGTCCACCCGGATTGGTCATTTTTGCTATCCTGCCCCCAACTTAAATTTCGAAATTGACCATTTTGGCCATTATGAACACGCCAATCGCCATCCACACTGCGCCGACGACACCGGCGATCATCAAACGTGGTTCATGGAAGAAGCCTTCGAGATATTCCTGGTTAATCGTCCAGATCATACCAAACACGAAAAATGGCAACGACCCGACGATATAGGCCGATGCCTTCGATTCCGATGACATTGCGCGAATTTTTAGTTTCATCTGCGCGCGCTTACGCAAAACATCCGCAAGGTTGGCGAGTGTTTCGGCCAAGTTGCCGCCCGTTTCGCGCTGAATGGCCAAGGTGATGACGAAAAACTGGAACTCTGCGGTGCCAAGCCGATCGGCCGTTTCCTGCAGCGCCTCTTCCATGCTTTTGCCGATTTTGATTTTCTCGACGACCAACTTGAACTCTTCGCCAACAGGGCCGGCAATTTCCTTTGCGATCACACTCAG
>NZ_JBIICH010000042.1:0-15870 GCF_044239005.1 Sphingorhabdus sp.
AGCTGGCGGGCGGTGTTGCGCATGATTTCAACAACATCCTGACCGCGATTATCGGATATTGCGACCTCATGCTGCTGCGGCATCAGCCCGGCGATGGCGATTATGATGATATTCAGCAGATCAAGAACAATTCAAATCGCGCGGCCAGCCTGACCCGCCAGTTGCTTGCCTTCTCGCGTCAGCAGACATTGCGTCCGCAGATATTACAACTGGCGAATGTTGTGGCCGACGTATCCAGCTTGCTGAAGCGATTGCTTGGCGAGACTGTCCGGCTTGAGGTGCATCACGGGCGCGGTGTGGGCGCTGTTCGTGCCGACCCAGGACAACTTGAGCAGGTAATTATCAATCTGGGCGTGAATGCGCGCGACGCTATGCCCAAGGGCGGCGTGGTGCACATCAGCACATTGGCGGTGGGGCAGCAGGAGGTCGCTGCGATGGGTAGCGAGTTTTTACCCATTGGCGACTATGTAAAATTATCCGTCGAGGACAGCGGTGTCGGCATTTCCAAGGAAAATCTGTCCAAGATATTCGAGCCGTTTTTCACGACGAAGGAACTGGGGAAGGGTACCGGGCTTGGTCTCTCCACAGTCTATGGCATTGTTAAACAATCGGGCGGGTTCATCTTTGCCGATTCAACCGTCGGCCAAGGTACACGCTTCGACATCTTCTTGCCTGTTCATCAAGGTGAAGCGCCTTTTGTCGGGATGGGTAAAAAGGAATTTTATAAGCCCAAGGATTTGTGGGGCAACGGGCGGGTCTTGATTGTTGAAGACGAAGACATGGTGCGCGCAGTCGCAGAGCGTGCGTTGGTTCGGCAGGGTTATGTCGTGGAAACTGCTAGCGATGGCGAGCAAGCGCTTGAACTTTTTGCAGAAGGCAAGCGATATGACCTCATCGTCTCGGACGTCGTCATGCCCAATATGGATGGCCCGACAATGGCACGCAATTTACGTGACACATATGGCGACATCCGCCTGTTGTTCATGTCCGGTTACGCAGAGGAGCAGTTGCGCGAGACGATCAGCCTCGACAATGTGTCGTTCCTTGCTAAGCCATTTTCAGTTCAGCAAATTGCGGAAGCGGTCCATGACGCGCTCGCAAAGACTAATTAGTTAAGATATTGAAAATCAATATATAAATAATTTTGTTCCGCTCTTGTTCTTTTGGAACAGAAGGTGTACATAATGGCTATTCCGGATAATGTTCTGGAACAGGCATGACGCTAAAGGAGTGGAAAAATGGCAGCAAGTCTTAAAATGGTCGATGGGAATCAGGCAAACGGTATGAAAAATTCGGAACGTGAAAAGGCGTTAGAAGCGGCGCTCGCGCAGATTGATCGCGCCTTTGGTAAAGGCTCGGCGATGAAGCTGGGTAGCCGTGAGGCTATTGCTATTGATGCAGTGTCCACAGGCTCGCTTGGTCTGGATATTGCGCTTGGCATTGGCGGCCTGCCTAAGGGACGCGTGATCGAAATTTACGGTCCAGAAAGCTCGGGTAAGACCACGCTGACCTTGCATGCAATTGCAGAGGCGCAGAAGGCAGGCGGTACGGCGGCATTTATCGATGCAGAGCATGCGCTGGATCCGGGCTATGCGAAGAAATTGGGTGTCGATATTGATAACCTCATCGTGTCGCAGCCCGACACGGGTGAGCAAGCACTTGAGATTGCAGATACGCTGGTGCGTTCTAACGCAGTCGACATTTTGGTTATCGACTCGGTTGCTGCACTTGTACCGCGCGCCGAAATCGAAGGTGAAATGGGCGACAGCCATGTCGGCTTGCAAGCCCGTTTAATGAGCCAGGCGCTTCGCAAAATTACAGGTTCGATCAGCCGGTCGAACTGCATGGTGATTTTCATCAACCAGATCCGCATGAAAATCGGTGTGATGTACGGTTCGCCCGAAACCACCACTGGCGGTAATGCGTTGAAATTTTATGCGTCGGTCCGTTTGGATATTCGCCGCACAGGTCAGATTAAGTCTGGTGAAGATATTGTGGGCAACACAACCCGCGTGAAGGTTGTGAAAAACAAGGTAGCTCCACCGTTCAAACAGGTCGAATTCGACATCATGTACGGCGAAGGTATTTCCAAGACCGGGGAACTTTTGGATCTGGGCGTGAAGGCAGGAATTGTCGAAAAGTCCGGCAGCTGGTTCAGCTATGACTCGATCCGTATTGGCCAGGGGCGTGAGAATTCAAAAACCTATCTTACGGAAAATCCTGAAGTCGCCGCACGGTTGGAAGCGGCCATCCGCGGCAAGACCGAAGAAGTCGCTGAAGTCCTGATGACAGGGCCTGACGCGGAAGACGACGTTTAACAAATATGCGAACAAGCGCGGCCTTGCCTGAGGCCGCTGCTTTCGACCCGTCCTGGTCCACCCCGGGGCGGGTCACTTTATTTGCCACCCACATATGAAGAGCCGCGCGCGAGGACCGCTGACTTCTTGACAGGCAGGGTGGCTAAGGCACAACTGCATCAATGACATTCCAGATTCACCTGATTGGCTTGCCCACAGATCAAAACAGTTCGTTCGAACGTGGCGCAGCGGCGGCACCGGCCGCAATTCGCCATGCAATATTTAGCGATCGGGGTAACCTATCGACCGAGTGCGGCCTTGAAATAGGAACCGACATCGCGCTGATCGATCGCGGTGATGTGCCGCTTTTGGACGTGGACGCCGCGGCGGATGACGCGCTTATCGTAAAAGCGGTGGCTGACGCGATGGACGCGGGCGCGGTTCCTCTGCTGCTGGGCGGCGATCATTCGGTAACATATCCGGTGGTGGCGGCTCTGGCCGCGCGTCATGGTCCGCTCAACATTCTGCATTTCGATGCGCACCCCGACATTTATGCTGATTTTGAAGGCAATCCGCGCAGCCATGCATCGCCATTCGCCCGCATATTGGAAGCCGGCCACGCAAAGCGCATTGTTCAAGTCGGCATCCGGACGCTGAACCGCCACTGCCGCGAACAGGCGGAGCGTTATGGCGTTGAAATACTCCCGATGCTGAACTTCTCGCCGGCGCATGTTCCCGTTCTTGAAGGGCCGCTCTACATCAGTTTTGATCTCGATGGCCTTGACCCGTCGGAGGCGCCGGGTGTGGCGCATCCCGAGCCGGGCGGCCTGACGGTGCGCGAAGTCCTGTCGATACTTGCAAGACAAAATGCCGCAATCGTCGGCGCGGATGTCGTGGAACTTAACCTCCAGCGCGACGTGAACGATGTTACGGCAATCGTCGGGGCCAAGCTGGTTCGGGAAATCGCCGCGCGTATCTATCAAAATCATTCAGGAGAATAACCATGACCATCACAGTGCACCATTTGAACAATTCGCGGTCGCAACGGATTTTGTGGCTCCTCGAAGAATTGAACGTGCCGTATGAAATTGTGCACCACCAACGCGATGCCGTGACCAATCTTGCGCCTGAGGCGCTTTTGAAAATACATCCTTTGGGTAAGTCACCGATGATAGAAGACGCCGGCAATGTCGTTTTTGAATCAGGGGCTATCGTCGAATATTTGTGCGAGCGTCATAATGGCGCGCATCTGGTGCCGCCACGTGGGACAGACGAACATATCCGCTACCTTGAGTGGCTGCATTTTGCCGAGGGTTCGGCGATGACACCGATTTTGCTCAACCTGTACACGGCCCGTCTGGGCGAAGCCGCCGCGCCGCTGCACCCGCGCATTCATGAGCAATTGGAGAGCCATTTCCAGTTCATGGAGGATGGATTGAACGCTAGCGGATGGTTTGTGGGCGATATGATGAGCGGCGCCGACATCATGTTGAGCTTTCCAGCCGAGGCCGCCGTCAAAATGGGTCGCGCTGCCAACCGCCCGAACCTCACCAAATTTGTGGAAACAATCCACGCGCGGCCCGCATTTCAGCGCGCGCTCGAAAAGGGCGGACCTTATGCTTATGCCTGATGGAGCGGCAAAGTGCATATCCGGCTTGCAGGGCGGCGAGTCGTTCCCTAAGTCGCTTTCGTTATGACATCGACCAATGATATTCGCCGCGGGTTCCTTGATTATTTTGGTGCTGCCCAGCACGACATAGTCTCGTCCGCGCCACTCGTGCCGTACAATGACCCGACATTGATGTTCGTCAATGCCGGCATGGTACCGTTTAAAAACGTGTTTACGGGGCTTGAAAGCCGGGAAACGCCGCGTGCAGCTTCCAGCCAGAAATGCGTGCGGGCGGGCGGCAAGCATAATGATCTGGACAATGTCGGCTACACGGCGCGCCACCACACATTCTTTGAAATGCTCGGGAACTTCTCGTTCGGCGATTATTTCAAAGAACAGGCGATTACCCATGCGTGGACATTGCTGACCAAGGAATGGGGCCTTGATCCATCGCGCCTGACGACGACGGTTTACCACACCGATGACGAGGCATTTGACCTGTGGCGCAAGATTGCGGGCCTTCCCGAAGAGCGTATCATCCGCATCGCGACGAACGATAATTTCTGGTCGATGGGTGACACGGGGCCATGCGGCCCGTGCAGCGAAATCTTTTATGACCATGGCGACCATATCTTTGGCGGCCCTCCCGGAAGCCCGGATGAAGATGGCGACCGTTTTGTCGAAATCTGGAACCTCGTGTTCATGCAATTCGAGCGGCAGGATGACGGCACCGATGTGCCGTTGCCAAAGCCGTCGATCGATACCGGCATGGGGCTTGAGCGCATCGCTGCTGTCATGCAGGGCGTGCACGACAATTACGACACCGACACGTTCAAGGCGCTGATCAATGCGTCGGAAGAGCTGACCGGCACCAAGGCGCAGGGCGACCAAATGGCCAGCCACCGCGTGATTGCCGACCATTTGCGCTCGACCAGCTTCCTGTTGGCCGATGGTGTCATGCCGTCGAACGAAGGTCGCGGCTATGTTCTGCGCCGCATCATGCGCCGCGCCATGCGCCATGCGCACATCCTTGGCGCGAAAGAGCCGTTGATGCACCGTTTGGTGGGCAGCCTCGCCGCGGAAATGGGCGCGGCCTATCCCGAATTGCTGCGTGCGCAACCGATGATCGAAGCGACGTTGAAGCAGGAAGAAACCCAGTTTCGCCGCACGCTGGACAAGGGCATCAAGCTGCTGGATGAAGCGACCACGGGCATGCAGCCCGGTGACATCCTTGCCGGTGATACCGCCTTCAAACTGTATGACACATATGGCTTTCCATATGACCTGACCGAAGATGCGTTGCGTGCGCAGGGCTTGGGCATTGATCAGGCCGGTTTTGAAACCGCCATGAACAATCAAAAGGCGATGGCGCGTGCCGCATGGAAGGGTTCTGGTGCCAAGGCATCGGACGACGTCTGGTTCGACATCGCCGAACGCGTTGGTTCGACCGAGTTTACCGGTTACGCAGCAAATGAAGGCGAGGGGCAAGTTGTTGCCCTCGTCAATGATGGCGTTGAAGTCCAGTCTGCGGCTGCAAACGACACCGTGACCGTCATCACCAACCAGACGCCATTTTACGGCGAAAGCGGCGGCCAGATGGGCGACGCTGGGGTTATTTCAAGCGCCAACATGCGTGGTGACGTCACCGACACGGCAAAGCCGCTTGGACGTTTGCATGCACATCAGGTGACGATTGGAACGGGCGAGATCAAGGTCGGCGACTTTGTCACCCTGAAGATCGATACAACCCGTCGCGACTCCCTGCGCGCCAACCATAGCGCAACCCATTTGCTGCACGCATCCCTGCGTGAAAGACTGGGCAGCCATGTCACGCAAAAGGGAAGCCTTGTTGCACCGGATCGTCTGCGGTTCGACTTTTCGCATAATCAGGCGGTGACCGCTGATGAAATTGCGATGATTGAAGCCGATGTGAACGCACAAATTCGGGGTAATCAGCCCGTAACCACGCGTTTGATGACCCCCGATGACGCGGTCGCTGCGGGTGCGCTTGCGTTGTTTGGCGAGAAATATGGCGAGGAAGTCCGCGTGTTGACGATGGGCAGGACCGAAGACACGCATTATTCGCTCGAACTGTGCGGTGGCACGCATGTGAACGCATTGGGTGACATTGCCTTGTTCACGATCGTGTCCGAAGGCGCCGTCGCAAGCGGTATCCGCCGGATTGAGGCATTGACCGGAGAGGCCGCACGCCTCTGGCTCGTTGGCCGCGAAACACAGTTGAAGAATGTAGCCGCAATGCTGAAAACCGCGCCTGATGAAGTCGGCGCGCGTATTGAAACATTGATGAGCGAACGCAAGCGGATGGAGAAAGAGCTCTCCGAAGCCAAGACGGCGCTCGCATTGTCCGGTGGCAGCGGTCCTAAGGCTGAAGCTGAAACAATCGGTGATGTCACATTCATGGGGCAGGTCATCAATGGTATCGAGCCAAAGGCCCTGCGCGGTTTGGCCGATGACCAGATGAAGGCCATTGGCAGCGGCATCGTCGCCATCATTGCGGCGAACGAGAACAGCAATACCGTCGTTGTCGCCGTCTCACCCGCGCTCCACGCCACGCTGACCGCTCCAGACCTTGTTCGCGCCGCGACCGAGGCGATGGGCGCGCAAGGTGGCGGTGGACGTCCCGATATGGCACAAGGCGGCGGCCCAGCTGGCGCTGAACTGGCGCAGGCGGCATTGGATGCCATTAGGGCAAAGATTGCCGGTTAAGACGTAAGCTTGAGCTTGGGGGCCTCGTCGAGGCCGCCTGCTTCTTTAATCTGCCGCCGGAATTCGTCGCGCTTTTCGTGGATCGATGCGATCACGGGGCCCATGGCCACGCCGAGGTCGACAAGCACGGCTTCCGATAGCTGAAGCGAGCTTTCCAGTGTTTCGGGAACAGCATCGGTTGCACCGGCCTGATACAGGCGTGCGGCATGGTCTGTATCACGTGCACGGGCGACGATGGTAATATCGGGCAACCATTGGCGGACGCGCTTGACGATATGTTCGGCCAGCACCGGTTGATCCATGGTCAGAATAATCGCCTTTGCGTGGCCAAGGCTCAGCTTGTCCAATGTTTCGGGTCGTGAGATGTCGCCAAAGATAACTTTATACCCACCGCGCCGCGCCGCGGTGACGACATCCACATTGGATTCAACTGCAACATAAGGCTGCCCATGCGTCGTCAGCATGTCGGCCACCAAATGACCGACCCGGCCAAAGCCGATAACGACCGTGCGCGGTTCTTGCGCCGGGTCTTGTTCATATATCTCGTCGTCGGTCTCGCGCAGTTCAATTCGGCGCGCCATGTCGTGGCCGATGCGCGCTAATATCGGCGTTATGGTTAAGCCAATTGCCGTTGCGACTTGCCAGAAATTGACGGTCGCAGCGTCAATAATCTGCGCCGCGCCGGCTGCGCCTAACACAATAAGGGTGGTTTCGGATGGGCTTCCCATAAGAACGCCTGTCTCAGTGGCGGTCCCCGTGCGTGCGCCGTTCAGCTTCAGCAGGCCTGCGGTAACCGCCGCCTTTATCAGAACGACGCTGGCCACCGCGCCAACCAGCGCCGCCCAATTGGCCGCGACAAAGCGCAGATCGACTTGCATGCCGATGCTGATCAGAAACACACCCAGCGCCAGTCCCTTGAACGGCGCGGTCATGACGGCGACTTCGGTATGATAGTCCGTCTCGGCGATTAACAAACCAGCGATCATTGCGCCGACGATGGGCGAAAGGCCAACCGCGCCGGTCGCGAGACTTGCCACGATCACGACCAGCAGGCTGACCGACACAAATAGTTCCGGGCTTTTGGTCCGCGCGGCCTGCCCGAACAGGCGGGGCAGGAAGAAGCGGCCAAGTACAAGCATGCCGACGATCACCAATGTGCCCTGCCAGAGAACAGTAACCATGCCCTCCCACGAATCCGAACCCGCTTGTGGAGCCAGCGCCCCCAGGACGAAGATGATCGGGACGATCGCAAGATCTTCGAAAAGCAACATCCCAAGGGCCGATTTGCCAACGGCAGAATGCGTGCCCGATATCGGCAGCACCAGCGCAGTCGATGAAAGCGCCAGCGCAATGCCGATGCCAATCGCAGCCGTCAGATTATAGCCAAATAGCAAAAGCCCCGCGGCAATGATGATTCCCGCACCGAACAATTGCGCCGCGCCCACGCCAAAAACCAGACGCCGCATCTTCCACAATCGCCGAAAGGACAGTTCAAGCCCTATCGTGAACAGCAATAAGATAATGCCATATTCGCCAATGGGGCCAATGGCCTCTGGATTGGTAATGGTAACCCATTCAAGCAATGGATAGCGTTCGACCAAAGTGCCGAGGCCCATGGGGCCGACCATTATCCCCACCAAGATGAAACCGATAATCGGCGTGATGCGAAAACGGGCGAAGGCCGGGATGACGATGCCAGCCGCGCCCAGAATGACGAGCAGATCGCTTATGCTTTCGCTGTGTAATTCACCTGCCATGTGCACCTTGTACGCCAATGCAGCATGAAAAGGGAAGGACAGGACAATAAAAAAGCGCGGAGGTTGCCCTCCGCGCTTTGTTGTACTTATGAGTTTGCTGTTACTGCCAGCTGCCCATTTTAGCTTCGAGGTTGGCGCGAACCTGTTCAAAGAACTGCTCGGTCGTCATCCATGCCTGGTCTGGACCAATGAGTATCGCGAGATCCTTTGTCATGTGGCCGTCTTCAACAGTCTGGATGCACACTTCTTCAAGCGTTTCTGCAAAGCGAGTCACTTCAGGCGTTTCGTCAAACTTGCCACGGAACTTCAGGCCGCCGGTCCATGCAAAAATCGACGCAATCGGGTTGGTCGATGTTGCCTTGCCCTGCTGATGCTGGCGGTAATGGCGCGTTACCGTGCCATGAGCGGCTTCAGCCTCAACGGTCTTGCCATCTGGTGTCATCAGAATCGACGTCATCAATCCAAGCGATCCAAATCCTTGAGCGACTTGGTCGGACTGCACATCACCATCATAGTTTTTACACGCCCAGATGAACTTGCCCGACCACTTCAGCGCGGACGCGACCATGTCATCGATCAAGCGATGCTCGTACACAATGCCGAGTTCTTTGAACTTTTCGGCAAATTCGGCTTCGTACACTTCTTGGAACAGGTCCTTAAAGCGGCCATCATAATATTTCAGGATGGTGTTCTTGGTCGACAGATACACGGGCCATTCGCGGGTTACGCCATAGTTCAGCGAAGCGCGGGCAAAATCACGAATCGAATCGTCGAGATTGTACATCGCAAGCGCAACGCCCGGTGATGGATAACGGAACACTTCTTCATCAATTTTTTGGCCATCGTCGCCGTCCCAGACAAGGCGCAATGTGCCGGGTCCGGGAACGAGGAAATCGGTCGCGCGATACTGGTCACCAAATGCATGGCGGCCGATCACGATAGGGTCAGTCCAGCCCGGAATGAGGCGCGGGACATTTTCGATGACAATCGGTTCACGAAAAACAACGCCGCCCAAAATGTTGCGGATGGTGCCGTTTGGCGACTTCCACATTTTCTGCAGGCCGAACTCTTCTACGCGCGCTTCATCGGGTGTGATGGTCGCGCATTTTACGCCGACACCGAATTCGCGAATTGCGTTGGCGGAATCAACAGTGACCTTGTCATTGGTCTTGTCGCGATATTCCATGCCAAGGTCATAATATTTCAGGTCAATATCGAGATATGGCAGGATGAGACGTTCCCTGATCCATTCCCAGATGATGCGAGTCATTTCGTCGCCATCGAGTTCTACAACCGGATTTTTGACCTTAATTTTTGCCATGTCAGAAAGCTCTTTCCGTTGGGGAGATTTGATATTGACGGGTGCCATAGCAAAGTCTGCCATATGTTCAACTGGCTAGCGCAATTGTCGGAAATTGCCGGAAACGGCATCAAAGGTTGTAAGATGCACTGTCATCCCCTAGCTAAAGTCTATGAGTAGACAAGAATTGACAAACCGGGGCAGCGGGGTCGCGAAATGGTCGTTTCCGCCTGTTCACCCCGAAGGCCGTAAATTTGGCCTGATCGCAGCGGGTATCACCCTGTTTTTTGCATTTATGGCATGGGAGACGCTCGCATGGCCCATGGGCGCCGTGACCATCTGGACACTCGCTTTCTTTCGCGATCCAGTCCGTGCAACACCCATAGACGACCGCTTTGTGGTTTCGCCAGCAGATGGCCTTGTCACCTTGATTGAACAAGTTCTGCCACCCGCAGAATTGCGCGGGCCAGACGGTCTGGGTGATCAGCCGATGACGCGGGTTTCGATCTTCATGAGTGTGTTTGACGTGCATATTAACCGGACGCCAATCCGCGGCACGATCAAACGCGTTGTGTACATCGCCGGTAAGTTTTTGAACGCTGACTTGGATAAAGCGAGCGAAGAAAACGAACGTCAGCACTTCCTTGTTGAGCGCAGCGACGGCGTGCGCATCGGCTTTACGCAAATCGCTGGTCTTGTTGCCCGCCGTATTGTTGCCTTTGTCAAAGAAGGCGACAGCGTAGCTAATGGCCAACGTATCGGCCTTATCCGCTTTGGCAGCCGCGTGGATGTATATTTGCCGCACGGAACATCGTCGCGCGTCATTAAGGGGCAGCGTTGCGTTGCTGGCGAAACGGTCATCGCCGACTTGGGCGTTGATCAAGATTTGATTGCCGTCGCACACTAATGAACGATTTTCCCTCTCGCCCCGGCATTCCGTTACGGGCGCTCGCACCAAATGCGATCACCGCGCTTGCCTTGTGCACTGGCCTCTCGGGGGCATGGTTTGCGATGCAGGGCCGCTGGGAAAATGCTGTCGCCGCGATGGTTATTGCAGGTGTGCTTGACGTCATGGATGGCCGCGTCGCCCGGATGTTGAAAGGCGAAAGCCGTTTTGGCGCGGAACTGGATTCGCTTTCTGATGTGATTGCTTTCGGCGCGACCCCGGCGCTGGTCATGTACATGTGGGTGCTGCAGGATATGCCGCGCTTCGGCTGGACCATCTCCGTATTCTTTGTGCTGTGCGCTGCGCTGCGGCTTGCGCGTTTTAATGCGCGCATCGACACCGAAGACCAGCCCCATAAATTGGCGGGATTTAACACCGGCGTTCCATCGCCGCCGGGTGCAGCGTTGGCCTTGCTGCCGATGATGATTTGGTTCGAAACCGGTGCAGAATGGGTGCGTGACTATCGCTTTCTTGGGCCATGGTTGCTCCTGTGTGCGGTCTTGATGGTTTCCAACGTTGCCACCTACAGCTGGTCGTCGATTAAGGTCCGCCGTAGCCTGCGCTTTATGGCTCTCGCTTTTGTTGGTTTGTTTACCGCGACCTTGGTTGCTGCCCCTTGGGTTGCGATGATCGGGGCGACAATAGTTTATGCAGGGCTGCTGCCGTTTAGCGCCATAAGCTATGCGCGCGTAAAAAAGGCACGGCGGGCGCAAACCGAAGCCGCTTGACCTAAGCCTGCCATAGGCTATGTTCCGCATTCGTTCTATATTTGGAGTGCTGTGTTGGAGCCGTTAGTCGTCATTGTCATCGTTGTGCTTACTTTGCTGGTCGGGCTTGTCCTCGGCTGGTTTGCAGGCGGGCGTGAAAGCCGGGCAGGGCAGGAAACAACCGTGCAACTGCGTTCCATGCTTGATCAGGTCGTGGTTGAGCGCGACAGTGCAAAGGACCGATTGGCGCGTCTGGAAACCAGCCTAGAAGAACGTGAGCGCGGCTTTGACGAACAAATCGCGGTGCTGGGTCAGGCAAAAGAAACCTTGTCGGCGCAGTTTGGCGAGATTGGCCAAAAACTGTTGGGCGAGGCGCAAGCGGCTTTTCTTCAACGCGCCGATGAACGTTTTCATCAGGCCGGTGAAAAGAATGAAGAGCGGTTGAAGCAGCTTTTGGGGCCCGTTGGCGAAAAGCTGAAAGCATATGAAGAGCAAGTCGGCAAAATCGAGAAAGACCGCACGGAAGCCTATGGCGATCTGAAGGGTTTGATTGGCGAAATGCGGCTTGGGCAGGAGCGTGTTTCAAACGTTGCCTCTGGCCTGATGAACTCATTGCGCAATGCGCCAAAGGCGCGGGGCCGCTGGGGCGAGCAGCAGTTGAAGAATGTTTTGGAAAGCTGCGGCCTATCCGAACATGTCGATTTTGATCTGGAAACCAGCATTGATGCAGGCGATGGCCTGCGCTTGCGGCCGGACGCTATCATTCACGTGCCGGGCGGACGGACGTTGGTTATCGATGCCAAGGTGTCTTTGAACGATTACCAAGACGCATTTGCCTCCGTGGATGACGACGTTCGCGCCGTCGCCATGACGCGGCACACACAGTCGATGAAGAACCATATCGATGGTCTGTCGCGCAAAGCCTATTGGGACCAGTTTGAGGACGCGCCCGATTATGTGATTATGTTTGTCCCGGGCGAACATTTTCTGGCGGCTGCGCTTGAGCATGAACCGCAATTGTGGGACTTTGCCTTTGATAAGAAGGTGTTGTTGGCCACGCCGACTAATCTGGTTGCGATTGCGCGGACCGTTGCCAGCGTATGGCGGCAAGAGGGGCTCGCACGCGAAGCCAAGCAAATTGGCGCGCTTGGCAAGGAAATGTACGATCGCATTGCCGTTGCCGCGCAGCATCTGAAATCGGTGGGCAGCGGGCTGTCCTCGGCGGTGAATAATTATAATAAATTCGTGGGCAGCTTTGAACGCAACGTTATGTCGACGGGTCGGAAATTTGCTGACCTAAATGTTGAAACCGGCAAGCGCGAATTGGAAGATATCCCGTCGGTCGAGGCGCTGCCGCGTTACGGTGATGCCGAAATGAACGCGCAAATTGCCGACGGACGCGAAGCGGCGGAGTGATAGCTCTGGCGAAAGTCAGTCGCGCGCTGGACGGCGAAACTGGTTCAGCACTTCATACGCCATGACTGCCGTGGCCACCGCGGCGTTTAAGCTGTCCGCCTTGCCCTGCATCGGCATTTTGACGAGCAAGTCGCACTGACCTTCATAATCGTCGGGCAGACCCTGCGCTTCGTTGCCCGTCAGGATGAAGCAAGGGCTGGTGTAGTGCGCCGCTTGATAGTCTGTGTCGGTTTGCAGGCTCGTCCCGACCAGCTGACCATCGCCCGCGCGCAACCAGGTCATAAACTCGTCCCATCGACACTGAACAATTTTTTGCGTGAAAATAGCGCCCATGCTCGCGCGGACGGCCTCAACCGAAAACGGGTCTGTGCAGTCATCAATGAGAATAAGCCCGCCGGCGCCGACAGCATCGCCGGTCCGCAACATTGTCCCCAAATTGCCCGGGTCGCGCATCGCTTGCGCCACGAGCCAGATCGGCGCGGTCGCGCGCTCTATATCGGCAAGCGTGGTAATATGGTCACGATAGACACCGACGACCGCCTGTGCGTTATCTTTGCCGGACAGTTTCGCCATGATTTCGGCGCTGGTTTCAATGACGTCCCCGTCATTACGGAGAACCTCGTCTTCAAGCGCTATTTCGAGTGCGTGGACTTGCCGGTCTTTGACCCGGAACAGCATTTCGGGGAGAAAACCCGCTTCGCGGGCTTCCGTCATAATGCGGAGGCCTTCGGCGAGAAAAAGCCCCGCGCGTTTCCGCAATTTCTTTTCCCGCAGTCCGCGGATTTCCTTCAGAAGGGGATTGGAAAATCCCGTAATCTCACGGCGCATCAGTCTTCGCCAAAGCCGTCGACGACCAGCCCGATGAGTTTTTCAATGGCGGGCTCCGCCTGGTCGCCTTCAACGTGAATGGTAATTTCACTGCCCTTTGCCGCGCCGAGCATCATTAGACCCATGATGGACGTGCCCGTGACGATCTGCCCGTCTTTTTCAACTTCAACCTTAATGCCTTCGGGCAACCGGCTGACAAAGGTGACAAATTTTGCACTGGCGCGGGCATGCAGCCCTTTCACATTCACGATTGTTGCAGACCGGCTGAGGCGGGTCATTTCGACGCCTCAAGCACTTCGGACGCCACGCTGATATATTTTCGGCCCGCTTCACGCGCAGCGGCGACAGCCTCTTTCACATCCAGGTTTTTGCGGGCGCTATCGAGGCGGATCAGCATGGGCAGGTTTACGCCGGCGATGACTTCGACCCGGCCGCTTTCCAGAAGCGAGATGGCCAGATTGGACGGTGTTCCGCCAAAAAGATCGGAGAGGATTATCGCGCCTTTTCCTGAATCAACCTGCTTAATGGCCGCGGCTATTTCATTGCGGCGGGCCTCCATGTCATCATGCGGCCCAATGCAAATGGTGGCGATGTCTTTTTGGGGGCCAACAACATGCTCGAGCGCGACGAGAAACTCGGCGGCAAGTTTGCCATGTGTGACTAAAATCAAACCGATCATGTGATGTCGTTACCCTGTGGAGCGCTATTCTTATTTGCGCCGTTAGCAGGCTCTTCAATTGCGTCAATCGGTCTTGAGGTCAGATTGCGATGGTTCACCGCGGGGTCAAAGCCATCTTCACGTAACCAACGCCCAAATTGTTCGGCGACATGGACCGATCTGTGGCGTCCGCCGGTGCAGCCAAAGGCAATGTTTACATAGGCCTTACCTTGCGCGTCATAGAGCGGCAAAAGATAGCGGAGCAAGTCGCGTATCTTTTCCATCGCCGCATCATAGGCCGGGTCAGCTTCGACATAATGCGATACACCTTCATCCAACCCCGTAAGCGGCCGAAGTATATTGTCCCAATGCGGATTGCGCAGGAAACGCAGATCAAAAACCAGATCGGCATTGTGGGGAATGCCGCGTGAATAGCCAAAGCTGGTGATTGTAATGACCGAATGTGGCGATGCTTCGTTGTTGAACTGCTCGCGGATTGCCTGTTGCAGGTCATGTGCGGACAGCTTGCTCGTATCGATGACCGTCTCTGCCCAGCGCCGAAATGGCTCCATCAACGTCCGTTCAATCGCGATGCCATCCATGGCCGGGCGGTCCGGCGCCGCGGGGTGACGGCGCCGCGTCTCTGCGTAACGGCGTTCAATTTCAACGCCTGCACAGTCGAGAAACAGCGTTCTGATGGTCAGGTTGGGCTGGTTCTGCAGCTGTTTGATCTGTTGAATGAGCGTTTCGGCGTCAAAACCCCGCGTTCGGCTGTCAAAGCCAAGGGCGATGGGGATATCGGGGCTCGCCTGACGACCGGTGACGGGTATTTCAAGTAACTGGCTGGCAAGGCGGATCGGGAAATTGTCGACTGCCTCCCAGCCTAAATCTTCAAGCGCCTTCAGAACGGTGGTTTTGCCTGCGCCAGAAACGCCCGTCACAATCAATATTGTTTGCGGGATAGAGGCTGTTTTGGCGTTCACGATGGCAAGCTTTCTTTTGCAGAAACGGCGGATGTAAATTCGGGCAAGGCGCCGCGATCGAGAACTGCCCGCAACGCATATTCGACCTTGATCGCGCTGCTTTGTTCAAATGGGTTTAGCCTGGACACGGGAACGACGTAATCACCAATGTTGGTGCGCGCAATGTCTTCAGGTAATCTGTCTGGTGCATCCACGAACTCTATTACGAGGCGAAGCGGCGCAGACGCTATGAAATCGACATCAAAGATGCCGACGCCGCGCACCTCAATCTTTCCGGCGATATTGGGGGCGACGGTAAGTATTGGGGTGTTGTCACGGGTTTTCAGAAAAACGACATCATCGCTAATCAAAATTGCGCCGCGATCAATCAGCCGGAGCGCGAGATCGGACTTGCCGCTACCCGATTCGCCCATAATCATCACAGCATGGCCACCGATGGATATCGCGGTGCCATGGATCATCTGTGGCATTAGCGGGTCGCCACCGCTGCGCAGGGAAGGGCGATTTCAAAGCAGGCCCCGCCTTTACCATCCACGCGGTCGCGCACATTGATGCGGCCATGGTGGCCTTCAACAATTGTGCGCGCGATGGCCAAACCCAGCCCGCTATGTTTGCCGAAATTCTCCGTTGGCGGACGTTCAC
>NZ_JBIICH010000162.1:0-3987 GCF_044239005.1 Sphingorhabdus sp.
CGGTGACTGACTGGCGCGATATGCTCGCGGCTTTGTCCGCTGACGCTGACAGCCTGCCGGAAAGTGAGGGCGCTGCGCTCCTTCGTTGGTTCTCCAAAAATAATATGACGGTTCTGGCGCACGAACGCATCAGCCGCAATGGCACGCGGTCCGACCGCCTTGGTCTATCGCGCGTGACGGATGCACCGGTTCTTGCAGAGGACAGCGTTGGCCTTGCGATCAAATGGTTTGAAGACGGCGGCGTCGCACCGCTGGTGCTGAAATCCAACCGGGTCTCGACGGTGCACCGTAACGTCCAATTGGATCTAATCGTCATTCCAGTCACAACCGGCGGTCGTGTTTCGGGCGTAGCGGTCACTGCAGGGCTTTGGACGAGCGCGGCACTCGCAACTACCCCAGAGGCAATACCCGTGCTGAGAACGCATCTGGCGGCGCTTATGGACCGGTTCGGCTTTGACCCTTCGGGGCATGCGGGCAAGGCGATGGCGCATGCACTGACGGCGCTACCCCACGATCTTTTGGTTGCGCTAAAATTGGATGATTTGGAGCGCGTTACGCTCACTGCAATGTCGTTAACGGATCGCCCACGGCCGAAGCTGATTGCGCTGCGGTCGCCACTTGGCCGCCATCTCTATATTTTCGTCTGGTTGCCACGCGATGATGTTTCGACAGGCATTCGCAAGCAGATCCAAAATATGCTGATAGACGCCACAGGCGGTAGCTTGCTCGGCTGGACGATTGGTCTGGAGGACGGCGGCGTCGCCTTGCTGCGCTACACGCTCGACCTGCCAGATCGCGACCAAAAGGTCGACGAGGCCGCGCTTGATGACAAAGTCGAGCTTATGGTGCGCGGATGGGAGCCTGCGGTCGAAGCGGCGCTTGCGGCGCTGACCGATGAAAAGCGCGCGGCCGCCATGCTCGTGCGTTACGGCGCGGGTTTTCCCGCCAATTATCGCAGCACCTATTCTACCGAAGAAGCTGCGCGTGATATGGTCGGCCTGCTGACCATGGAGCGCGACCACAGTAAAGTCACCCGGCTGTTCGTCGACGGCGATAATCTTCGGCTCAAAATTTACAGCGGCGGCGGCGCGCTTCCGCTCAGCGATGTTGTTCCGGCGCTTGAGAATTTCGGTTTCGACGTGTTGGAAGAATTGCCCAGCGCATTGGGCGACGGCAATTATATCCACGATTTCCGCTTGTCGCTGCGCGGCGGCGATGTGGCAACGGTGATGCAACGTCCGCACATTATCGAAGGCGCGCTGAGCCAGGTTTTGGATGGCAGCTTTGAAAATGATGTGTTTAACCAGCTGGTGACGGTCGGCGGTCTCGATCCGCAGTCGGTTATCTGGCTTCGGGCATGGTATCGCTATTTGCGTCAAACCGGTGTCACCTACGGCATGCCGACTGTGGTGTCGGCATTGGCCAAAAACGCCAATGTTACGCGTTCAATTATTGCCCTGTTCGACGTTCGGCATAACCCCGCGCATTCCGGTGACCGCGAAAAAGAGATCACCAAATATGTGAAGTCGATCAACACGGACTTGGCGGCAGTATCGGCCATCGATGAAGATCGGATATTGCGCCGCTTCTTGGCGATCGTCTTGGCGACGGTCCGCACCAACGCCTTTTCGGCGGCTGCGGCAGAAGCGCTGGCGTTTAAGCTTGATTGCGCGAAAGTCCCCGGCCTGCCTGCGCCGCTGCCTTGGCGCGAAGTGTTCGTCTATTCGCCGCGCGTCGAAGGCATTCACTTGCGCGCTGGCCCCGTGGCGCGTGGCGGTCTGCGCTGGTCAGACCGGCGTGACGATTTCCGCACGGAGGTCCTTGGTTTGATGAAGGCACAGCGCGTTAAAAACGCCGTGATCGTGCCGACAGGTGCCAAGGGTGGCTTTTACCCCAAGCGGCTGCCCGACATGCGCGTCGACCGCGATGCCTGGTTCGCCGAAGGGACAGAGGCCTACAAGATATTCATCCGCACCTTGCTGTCGATTACCGACAACATCGTGAACGACCGTATCGTGCATCCAGACAATGTCGTCATCCATGACGGGGATGATCCCTATTTCGTTGTTGCCGCTGACAAGGGAACGGCGACATTTTCTGACACAGCAAACGCCATCGCACTGGAACGCAATTTCTGGCTGGGTGATGCTTTCGCCAGCGGCGGATCGGTTGGATATGACCATAAGGCGATGGGCATCACCGCCAAGGGTGGTTGGCTTTCGGTCCAGCGCCATTTTGCCGAAATGGGTATCGACGTTCAAAAGGAGCCGGTCACGGTTGCGGGCGTCGGTGACATGTCCGGCGACGTTTTTGGTAACGGCATGCTGCTTTCGAAAACATTGAAGTTGGTCGCCGCATTCGACCACCGCCATATCTTTTTTGATCCCGATCCCGATCCGGCGGTCAGCTGGAAAGAACGTCAGCGCTTGTTCAATCTGCCGCGTTCAAGCTGGCTCGATTATGACAGAAAGCTGATTTCAAAGGGCGGTGGCGTATTTGCGCGCACCGAAAAATCGATCAAAATTTCACCTGAAATCAGGGCATTATTGGGCATTGATGCGAAAGAAATTGAACCATCTGCATTGATGACCGCGATATTGAAGGCGCCGGTGCAGCTGATGTGGTTTGGTGGGATTGGAACCTATATTAAGGACCGAAGCGAAGGCCATTTGGATGTCGGCGACCCGGGCAATGACGCGATCCGCGTCAATGGTGCGGACGTTCAGGCAAAGGTCATCGGCGAAGGTGCCAACCTTGGCGTCACGCAGGCGGGGCGTATTGGCTACGCATTGCGCGGTGGCCGGATTAATACCGACTTCATCGATAACAGCGCCGGCGTGGATTGTTCGGATAATGAGGTGAATATAAAAATCGCGCTCAATGCGCAAATGCGTGCCGGCAAGTTGAAAGAGCCTGCGCGCAACGTGCTGCTCGCCGATATGACCGACGCCGTTGCGCATTTGGTGCTTGAGGACAATCGCCTGCAAACGCTCGCCCTTTCAATTGCGGAAACCGGCGGGGCAGGGGATTTGCCGGCCTATGTCCGGCTCATTGAAATCTTCGAAGGCTCTGGCAGGCTTGACCGTGCGGTTGAGGGGCTTGCGCCGAATGAAGAACTGTTCCGGCGCGCAAGTGAAGGGCGCGGTCTGACCCGGCCTGAATTGGCCGTGTTGCTGTCGACGGCAAAGCTGGCCGCGCAGGACGGCGTTGAGGACGCGCCTTTGGCACAAGATGCCTCAATGGACAGCGAACTGCTGGCTGCGTTTCCAGAGGCGATGGTCAAGGCGCACAAAAGCGCGATTCTGTCGCACCGTTTGCGCAAGGAAATCATCGCGACCAAATTGGCAAACCGCATGATCAACCGGCTGGGCATGCTGCACCCGTTTGAACTTGCGGAGGAAGAGGGCTGCGGCCTTGGTGATGTCGCCGCGGCCTTCGCCATTGCCGAACGCATCTATGATCTGCCATCGCTGTGGCAGGCCATCGATACGACACCGATGCCGGAAGCAACGCGGCTGATGCTATTCAATCAAGCTGCCGTTGAAATACGTGCGCAGATGGCGGACATCATTCGCAACGCGCATGAAGGCCGTGATGTCAGTGCTGCCACCGCCGTATATGCGCCCGTTGTGCAGAAATTGTCCGCCGCGCTGGACGGGTTGTTGCCCAATGATGTCCGGCTTCAGACGGAGCGTTTTGGCGCACGGCTTATGGAAAATGGCGCGCCACGCAAAATTGCCGAACGGCTTGTTGAATTGGCGCAGTTGGATGGCGCGATTGGCCTCGCGGCATTGTCGTCGACGCAAAAGGGTGATGTGACTGCGCTGACGCGTGCGTTCACGACGCTTGGCGATGCGCTGGGCCTCAGCTGGGCGCAAGGGGCGGCTATGCAGATTGATCCGCATGACCCGTGGGAGCGATTGCTGGTTGCGGGTCTGGCGCGCGATTTCCAAACGATGCGTTTGGATTTCCTAAGCCGCCGTGCCG
>NZ_JBIICH010000043.1:0-15837 GCF_044239005.1 Sphingorhabdus sp.
GCTGACATCCCGACAGATGCACCGCGCGGTGAACCGGTGGAGATAAAACTGCGCAACATCGGCTGGGTCAGCGGTCACATTGCATGGGCAACAGACGGCCGTGTGGGCATTGCGTTTGATCGCCCAATCAATCCAAAAGACGCGCGCAACCCTGTTAACACTGGTGCGCTCGACCTGCCCCTATATCTTCAAAGGCTGAACACGACGCCGCCCGTGCCTGGCAAGCTTACGCCGCGTTTAAATCAATCATCCAAGCAATATATGTCGACGGGGACGGCAATCTTGTCGAGCACGCGGCCAACGGGGTAAGCTGACTTACTTCCCTGCTCAATCGCGGCCTCAAGCACGGCACGTTTCTCTGCGCCATTGATTACCAATATCGCCGTACGCGCGGTACCGATTGCAGATGCGGTCAAAGTAACGCGATTGACCGCAGCTTCGGGCGGGAGCGGGTCTGGCGCAACACCGACCGCGCGCACATCTTTGCCGCCTTCGAGCGCGGTTTCCATATCAGGTCCCGGGAATATCGACGCGGTATGCCCATCCGTACCCATACCCAGCCAGACGAGATCGGGTGGCCAATGCAAGTCCGCAAGCCGGGCGTTTGCTGCCCCTCCGGCCAGTTTATAGTCCGCCGCATCGCTCGTGATCGGCAAAACGCGCGCGCCTTTCGGAATGAATATCTTCGCAATCATCGCAACATTCGACAGCGCATTGTCGACTGGAACCAACCGGTCGTCGGTCGGAATGATTGTGACATTTTTCCAGCGGATATTGGCCTGTGCCAGCTTTTCCAAAATAGGTTTCGGTGTCGAACCGCCGGGGAACGCAACCAGCGCTTGGCCACGGGCATCAAGTGCACTTTCGATGATGAAGCTGACGTCGCCGACAACAGCGTCGATCAAATCTTCTGCTGCGTCAAAGTCCCACCATTCAATTTCTTCGGCCATGTGCCTTGCGTCTCCGTTAGTTGCGTAATGCCGATGCTGCCCGCGCTGCAGATTCTATCGCGGCAACATCAGGAACGCCTTTACCAACAAGCCAGCTTCCACCAACACATAAAATTTCGGGAACCGCGAGCCAGTCTGCCGCCGTTTCCTGTTTGATGCCGCCGGTTGGGCAGAATTTGCACTGACCAAAGGGGCCAATAAGCGATTTCAGCGCAGGTAGACCGCCATTTGCTTCCGCCGGGAAGAATTTGAAATGGGTGAGGCCCAGATCAAGTCCGCGCATGATATCGCCCGCGCTCGCAACGCCCGGAAGAAAGGGAATATTTTTGGCGATGGCGGCTTTGCCTAAATTGTCGGTCAGGCCAGGCGAAACGATAAACTCGGCCCCCGCCGCGATTGCGCTGTCCAGGCCTGCCACATCAACAACGGTGCCTGTACCCACAATTGCGCCCGGCACCTTCTTCATTTCGGCAATGGCGTCCAATGCCGCGGCCGTGCGCAACGTGACCTCTAACACCGGCAAACCACCTGCCACCAATGCCTCAGCAATCGCGCGCGCATACGCCGCATCTTCAATCACCAGAACGGGGATAACGGGCGCGGTGCGCATGATTTTTTCAACGGGCGACATTGGCTATTCTTTCTCGATATATTGCTGGGCATAGGCCGCCGCTGCGCCGAAAAGGCCGGGCTGCGGATGGGTGATGAGTTTAACGGGGATGGAGGCCATCAATCCTTCAAAACGGCCTTTGGCGCGGAAACGTTCGGCAAAGCCTGAACGGACAAGACTGTCTTTGATACGCAGCCCTAGGCCGCCTGCGATGACGACCCCTGCAAAGCCGCCCTGAGCCAGCGTGATGTCACCGGCAACGCTGCCCAACGACAGGCAAAAGCGGTCAACAGCCGCCGCCGCAAGGCTATCCTCACCGGACATGCCCATTTGCCAGAGCGTCTTGTCATCATATTGCTGAACCGCGCGGCCTTCGATAGCGGCTAGCGTTTCGTAAAGATCAACCAAGCCCGGCCCCGACACGACACGTTCAATCGAAACCCTACGGTAACGTTTGCGCAAGCGCGCCAAAACGGCATCTTCAATCGCATCGAGCGGTGCAAAATCGATATGCCCGCCTTCAGTGGCTTGCACATGATAGGCGCCGCCGCTGCGCGCAACATGTGCGACGCCAAGTCCAGTCCCCGGGCCAATGATGCTCAGCGTGCCTTCAGGTGCAAACGCCTGCTCAGGGCCCGTCAAATGATGAAAATGCTCTGGCCCCGCTTGCGCAACCGCATGGCCAACAGCGCCGAAATCATTGACGATCACGAAGCTATCGACATTCAGCTTTTCACAGACCATCGACCGGCGGATGATCCACGGATTGTTGGTGAGCTTAATGACATCAGCATCGACGAGCCCTGCAATGGCGATGGCTGTTGCGCGCGGAAGCGGCGCGCCGTTCATCCGCTGAAATTCCTGCCACGCGGTTTGGAAACTGGCGTGCTCTGCTGTCTTCAGCGTTACCGCCTCGCCCAGGTTAATCACCTTGCCCGCATCCACTTCAGAAAGCGCAAAGCGTGCGTGGGTTCCGCCGATATCGACGGCGACAATCGCGGTCATAGCCCTGCCGCCGCGAGCATGGCTGACCCGCCCTTTTCCGCTTCATCGGCCGTAGCGCGCATCATTGCAAACAGCTCGCGTCCAGTTCCCATGTGCGCCACGGGCGTCGGGGCTGGCGTGCGACCGGCCCATTCGCGGTCGTCGACCAGCACGGACAATGTACCGTTGGTGGCACACAGGCGCACGATATCGCCATCCTGAAGCTTCGCGATTGCCCCGCCACGTGCGGCTTCAGGACTTAAGTGGATAGCCGCGGGCACTTTGCCCGATGCGCCGGACATACGGCCGTCGGTTACGAGCGCCACGTTAAAGCCCTTATCTTGCAACACACCCAATGGCGGCGTCAGCTTGTGCAGTTCAGGCATTCCGTTGGCGGCAGGCCCCTGAAAACGAATGACGACAATGACATCGCGATCAAGCTCGCCCGCCTTAAACGCTGCAAGAACATCATTTTGTTCGTGAAATACCCGCACCGGTGCTTCGATGGTCCAGCGTGCCGGATCAACCGCACTGGTCTTGAACGTCGCGCGACCCAAGTTGCCTGTCACCAAACGCATGCCACCATCGGGGCTGAACGGCGCAGACGGCGGGCGCAGCATTGTGTCATCGGCGGTCACCGCAGGTGCGTTGCGCCATACAAGCTTGTCCGCTTCCAACATGGGCTCACGTCCATAATCCGCCAAATCCTTACCCGCAACGGTCATGATATCGCGGTGGAGAAGCCCTGCGTCTATCAGTTCGCGGATCACATAGCCTATTCCGCCTGCGGCATGGAAATGGTTCACATCGCCCGAGCCATTGGGATACACGCGGGCGATCAATGGCACCACTGCGGACAGCTGATCCAAATCTTCCCAATCGATAATAATACCGGCGGCGCGGGCGATGGCCGGAATATGCAGCGCATGGTTCGTCGATCCGCCTGTTGCCAGCAAACCCACACAAGCGTTGACGATGGCTTTTTCATCGACGCACAGGCCCAGGGGCCGGTAATCATCGCCGTCCCAGCCAATTTCGCTCAACCGATGTACTGCAGCTCGCGTCAATTCGGTGCGCAGCTTGTTCCCCGGGTTGATGAACGCGGCGCCCGGGATATGCAGCCCCATGACTTCCATCATCATCTGATTGGAATTGGCGGTGCCGTAAAAGGTACATGTGCCAGCGCCATGATAGGACGCGGCTTCCGCCTCAAGCAATTCGGCGCGGCCAACCTTGCCCTCTGCATATAGCTGACGAACACGCTGTTTTTCTTTGTTGGCAAGGCCCGACGGCATTGGGCCTGCGGGCACGAGGATGGTCGGCAAATGGCCAAAGCGCAACGCGCCGATCAGAAGGCCGGGGACGATCTTGTCACAAATGCCCAACATCGCGACGCTTTCAAACATCCCGTGGCTCAGGCCAACCGCGGTTGCCATGGCAATGACATCGCGGCTGAACAAAGACAGCTCCATCGAATCCTGACCCTGCGTCACCCCATCGCACATCGCGGGCACCGCGCCTGCGACCTGCGCCGTCGCGCCAACTTCGCGCGCGAATATTTTCATTTGCTCGGGGTAGCGGCCATATGGCTGATGCGCCGACAGCATGTCGTTATAGGCACTGACAATGCCGATGTTCATCGCTTTGCCGCCGCGAATGGCAGGCTTGTCCTCACCGCTCGCGGCAAAGCCATGCGCCAGATTGCCGCAGCTTAACGCGGGCCGGTTAACGCCTGCATCACGTTGCTTTGCGATCAGGTCGAGATAGGCCTGACGTCCGGGCTTTGACCGTTCGATGATCCGCGCGGTGACGGCTTCAACGGTTGCGTGCATTTTACTCATGCCAGGTCACTCCATCACGTTCGGTGAGGGCAATCGCCGCATTGGGGCCCCAGCTGCCGGCACCATAGCCCTTTGGCTTCAACCCCGTCGCGTCCCACAGCGCCCGTATGGCATCGATCCACTTCCACTGGGCCTCAACCTCGTCACGGCGGACAAATAGCGTCTGGTCGCCTTCTATGAGGTCGAGAAGCAGGCGTTCATACGCAATCCGCCGCCGCGATCCGGCAAAGGCGGCGGTCAGCGACAGATCAAGCGGCACTTCGCGTAAAGTAACCCCGCCGCGATCCAGCCCGGGTTCTTTCGCCATGACCAACAACCGAACATATTCCTCCGGCTGCAACCGGATAACCAGCGTATTTGCCTCCAGCCGACCGCCACGGTCCTTGAACACATTGTGGGGGACGGGTTTGAACTGGATCACGATTTCGCTGCGGCGTTCGGGCAAACGTTTCCCCGTGCGCAGGAAAAATGGCACGCCCTGCCACCGCCAATTGTCGACATAGGCTTTAATTGCGACAAAGGTTTCGGTGTCAGATGGCTTGCCGAGATCCGCGTCATAGCCTTTGACCGCTTCGCCGTTGACCGCGCCGTCATTGTATTGCCCGGTCACGACGTCACCTTCGACCACCGAACGCAGCGCGCGCAGAACCTTTACCTTTTCATCGCGTATGGCCGTCGCATCCAGACTTGCCGGTGGCTCCATTGCCGTCAGCGCGAGCAATTGCAGCATATGGTTTTGCACCATGTCCCGCAGCGCGCCGGTATCGTCATAAAATCCGGCCCGCCCCTCGAGCCCCACGGTCTCGCTCACGGTAATCTGCACATGCTCAATGGCATTGGCATTCCACAGCGGTTCAAACAGCATGTTCGCAAAACGAAGCGCCATCAGGTTCTGGACCGTTTCTTTGCCCAGATAATGGTCGATGCGGAACGTCCGCGTTTCCGGGAAAACCGCGTTCACGGCGTCGTTAATATGCTGCGATGACGCCAAATCATTGCCCAATGGCTTTTCAAGACCGATGCGCACATTTTCGCCAGACAGGCCCGCATGGTGCAGGCCCTTGATCGTTGGTTCAAACAAAGATGGCGCGGTGGAGAGGAAAATCGACAATCCCCCCGATATGTCGCCAATCTTGTCCGCCAATGCAGCAAAGCCTTGCGGATCGGAGGCATCCAGCGCGACATACGAAAGCCTCTGCAGAAATGCGTCAATCAGGCCCTCGGCCTTGCGGTCATCGGGCAGAAATTCGCACAATGCCGCGCGTGCCATATCGCGGAATGCATCATCGGTAAGTGCGCTACGCGCAGTGCCGAAAATACGCAGGTCAGGATTAATCAGGCCATCGGCATGCAGTGCATATAAGGACGGCAGCAGCATCCGCCGTGAAAGGTCGCCCGTGGCCCCAAACAACAGCAAGGTAGAACTGTGCATGCTCATTTTGTCCGTCTCCATGCAAGGCACCGGTCGGTCGCCTTACCAATCGCGTCCCCCTTTATCCTGAAGGACACAAGCGTCTAGCGCTTATTCGTATGCAACGTTTAACGTAATGCCCAGCCGCGCTGTTCGTCCATACCCATGGAAATCAATATGGGTTCGTCCTGTTGCCGTGCCTGAAAGTCTGCTTTGCTGGAAAGGCCGCGCCAACCAGATGCAATCAAAGCTTGTGCCGTTGGCGCGCCCAAGGTCGTTCCGGGCCCAAGAACAATCACAACGTCCGGCGCGAATTCTGCGGCAGCAACCTGCACTGCGCGGCTAAAATCATATGTCTCGGTCAATTGCCCGCCAAGCGTGTAGGCGTAGATCGCGTCCGCGCTAAAGGCATGCGGCGACCAAATCTTACCCTGCCCGTCAATTGCCGGAATGTTGCCGGAACCGAAATCCGCCACAGGATTCTGCGCGCGCGCCATCGGCACGATATGCTGCAGCAACGGGCTATGGAAAGCCGCATGGTGCATCAGCCGCAATGGGAAGCGGTCGTCCTTCGGCAGTTTTTCGGCCAGCCATTTCAACCCGGCTTCGTCGCCTGCGAAGACAACCATCCCGCCGAGCCGTATCGACATTGATATCGTTATATCAGAAATATTCTGCGCTTCATTTACTAACGCATTCGCAAAGTTCACTTTTTCTTCGTCAATGTTCCAATCAGCACCGACAATCGGCCAAACGATTTGCCCGCCGGTGCCATGTTCATGCATCAACAGGCCCATATTGTTCACAAGCCGCGCACCCGCCGCCAGATCGACGATACCCGCACAGGCAAGTGCGAGATACCAGCCCATCGAATTGCCCGTCACCGCAACAATATCAAATTTATCACGATCAATCGCAGCGAAATCCGCAAGGGCAGATGCGTAAATCAGCGGGGATGCATTATCGCCGGTCATATGCACCGATGGCGCGTATTTCTCCGCTTTATCGAGCGCTGATACCGCCGCTTGGCCCTTTTCCGCCCGGACCGCATCGACAATGCCGACCACATCGGCGCGCGCCGCATGGTGCTTCTGCAGATATCCAAGCTCGGACGCGTTATAGGTGCCGCGTCCGGGGCAAACGACCAATGCGCGCTTCTTCATGCGACCGCTGCCTTGGCGGCTTCCACGATCGATTGCTTGCTTGGCAACACCAGCTCGGCCGCGGGTCCAAGCGGGATGAAGCAATCTTCGGCGGTAATCCGGCTAACGGCGTTTCCGCGACTAGCCTCCGTCAATATAGTCATCAGCTTTTCACTCAAGCTTCCCGATCGGCGGCTTTCGTCAACAATCAGGATATTCGAACAATCGGCCACCGCAGCCACAATTGCGTCCGCATTCAACGGATGCAACCAACGCAGGTCAATGATGCGTAGCTTGATGCCCAACGCTTCCAATTCGGGCGCAGCCTGACGCGATAAATAATAACCATTTCCATAGGTTATAATCGCAAGCTCAGTGCCATTGCCAAATTGCCCAAGCGCGCCAAAGCCAATGTCACGCCCATCCGTCTGCGCTGTATATTCCGCAGACCACGCGCCATCATCCGCGCCATGAAGGTCAGTTGTGTGATACAGCGCAATGGGTTCAAGGAAGATCACAACACGGCCATCCTCATGCGCCAGCCGGACGCATTCACGCAGCATAGCGGGCGCGTCGGCGGCGTTGGACGGACATGCGACAATGATGCCGGGAATGTCGGTGAGGACAGCGATGCTGTTGTCATTGTGGAAATGCCCACCAAAGCCCTTTTGATAGGGCAAGCCAGCGATACGCACGACCATAGGGTTGCGATATTGGCGGTTTGAAAAGAAGGACAAGGTCGCCGCTTCGCCCCGGATCTGGTCCTCTGCATTATGCAGATAGGCCAAAAACTGGATTTCGGGGATGGGAACAAAGCCATTATGCCCCATGCCGATGGCGAGCCCAAGGATGGTCTGTTCGTCCAACAACGTATCAAACACACGCGCTGCGCCAAATTTTTCCTGCAGCCCCTGTGTCACGCCATAGACGCCGCCTTTGCGCGCGACATCCTCGCCGAACACCGCGACATTGGGATATTGCAGCATGATGTCCGCCAAGGCGAAGTTGATGCTCTTGGCCAAAGTGACCGGTTTAGAGAGGTTGCGCGCATCTTTGGCGAAAAGGGCCTCGCGTGCGGCCATATCGGGTAATGGCGGTGATGGCTTGGCGCCTTCCTCTGGTAGGATGGATGCCATCACCTCTTGCGCGGTGACGAGCCGTGGCTTGGCGAGCGCATCCAAGGCAACGCGGTCCACCCGTGCGCGCATGTCTTCGTAGCGCGCAACAATCTCCGCGCCAGACATGCCCGCTTGTTCATGCAAAATGCGCGCGCTGTGCAGCAATGGATCTTGCGCTTCTGCGGCTTCGATCTGCGCAATCGGTGCATAGCTCAATTCAACATCGGCCCCCGCATGCCCCATGAGGCGCACCGTCTGCATGTGCAGAAATACAGGCCTGCGCCGCGCACGCGCATATGCAACGGCTTCGTGGCAACCACGCAAAGCATCATTCAGGTCCGCCCCGTCGCAGGCAATATATTTCAATGCAGGGCGATGCGCGAAGTTGGCCGCTATCCATCCACCGGGCGTCCGCACCGAAATGCCAATGCCATTATCCTCACACAGGAAAACGATGGGCATAGGCAAATGCTGATACGCAGCCCAGCAGGCGGCGTTGAACGCGCCCTGCGACGTAGAGTGGTTGGCCGATGCATCGCCAAAGGAACATAAAATGATGGAATCATGCGGGAGGACCGCGTCATCGAGTTGCAGGCGCCGTGCCAGCCCCAAAGAATGCGCGGCGCCGACGGCTTTTGGCAAATGCGAGGCAATGGTGCTGGTCTGCGGCGGGACAAAGGTGTGCGCACATCCCAGAACCTTGTGCCGCCCACCGGAAATCGGATCGTCTGCCGACGCTGCGAAGGACAACGCCATGTCATATAATGGTGTCAGACCGCCCACCTGCTTTTTGCGCTGAATCAGAAACGCGCCATCGCGGTAATGCAAAAACGCCATGTCGGTCGCGCGCGTGGCCGCGGCCATCGCCGCAGTGCCTTCATGCCCCGAACTGCCAATGGAATAAAATGTCTTACCCTTTGACCGGCGCGCCCAAAGATCGAGGTGACGGTTCATGGTTTGCGTATCAAACAAATCCACCAGCAGATGGGGCGCTGCTACTTCGGCCGCACCTTTCGAACGCGGAGCGGGAAAGTCATGGGCAGCAACACGCCGCAGAAAAGCCGCGTCTAATATCGTAGGACGGTCAAACATAGACCGCATAATTAGCGCCAAAGGGCACAAAAGCCACTGTAAAGTATAAATTTCAACTGCCCGATTAAATTGCTGGATTTGTTAAAATTCGGCGATAGGATGGAGGTTGAGTGAGAGCTTGCTTGCCGGTCCAACCCAGACGGCGGGTGTGTCAAAACTGACATCCAGAAGTGAGCAGCAAATGCCACAAGGGTGTCGGTTGAATAGGAGGAGAGAGTATAATGCGTCGATTTAATCGTGTAATCACGGCTGCTTTGTGCAGCACCATCTGCAGCGCGATGTTAGTGCCTGCGGCTTACGCCCAAACCGCCCAAGCCGAAGAAGATAGTGGTGATGAACCCATTATCGTTACTGCAACGTTGCGCGCGATGGATGTGCAAGACATTCCGCTTGCCGTGACCGCCGTCGCGCCAGAGGCGCTGGAGCGTCAGGGCGTCAACGACATCAAAAATCTGGCGTCGATTTCGCCAAGCATCAACATCCAATCTTCGCAGACCGAAACCCAAGGCACCTCGATCAAGGTCCGCGGCGTCGGCACGACCGGCAACAACACCGGCCTTGAAAGCTCGGTTGGCGTATTCATCGACGGTGTATATCAGTCACGTCCAGGCGTTGCACTGGGTGACCTTGTCGACCTTGAACGCCTTGAAATTTTGCGTGGTCCTCAAGGCACACTGTTTGGCCGCAACACGTCGGCCGGCGCGCTAAACGTCTCGACAAAGCGTCCAAGCCTTTCTGAAGTCGAAGGTTTCGCAAATGCGAGTTACGGCAATTACAATTTCATGAACCTTCAAGCTGGCGTCAGCGTGCCTATCACCACTGACGTGGCGGGCCTCCGGGTATCCGGCACATGGCGCAAGCGTGACGGCTATCTCAAAACGCCATCGGGCGTAGAGAGCAACAACCGTGATCGTTACATGCTGCGCGGACAATTGTACATCGAACCAAATGCAGATGTGAGCATCCGTATTTTGGCCGATTATGCCAAGACCGACGAACAATGCTGCGAAGCGGTTATCGTTCGTGAAACCGAACTTGCGCCTTTCTTTGCCGCTAACGGTTTGGCGAGCGATGGCGTAGACCAGTCCGGAATGAGCGCGCTGAAGAATCTATCGATCAACGGCGGACCTTATCTGAACGGCTCCAAACAATGGGGTACTTCGGCAGAAGTGAAATGGGACCTTGGCCCAGCAAAGCTGACCTCGGTTACCGCATATCGCAAGTTCGATTCAAGCTCGACAACAGTCGGTGGCTTCACCTCCAACGACACCTACACAGTGGGTAATGGCGCACCGACATCACGCCCCGGCATTTTGCCATCGGGTGACCATATCAAGACCTTCACCCAAGAACTGCGCTTGCAAGGCACCGCTTTCAACGATGGTCTCGACTGGTTGATTGGTGGTTTCTACTCGAGCGAGAAAATCCGCGCTGATCAGACGATGACGCTGAACGCCGATTTCCAGAAGACTGGGAGCGCGTTTAACTTCGGTCCGGCCACGTCGGTAGGTCCGCCAACTGGTTTTGGTTCAAACCCATTGTTTACGTTAACCGCGTTCGGCAATGCCGGCGTTCCGGTCAATGCCAATGGCAACTATGCCGAAAACCGGTTTAACCAGGATGCGAGCAGCTGGTCGGTATTCACGCATAACGTTCTTAACTTCACCGATAAACTGAGTTTGACGGTCGGTGCCCGTTACGTAAATGAAACCAAGGACGCATCGTTCAACCAGCTTGCTGGAACGACCGGTGCAGGCGCCAGCGCGTGCCAAGCCAGCGTGAACGGTGTTTTGACCGGCGCCGTACCTGCCCCCGCACGTGCGGGTATGATTGGTATCAACTGCTTCCCGTTTGCAACGTCGGTTGCCCTGACTGCGCCTGCAGCCATCGGCGGCGGCCTTGCGAGCGCCAAGCTTCCGTTGCCGCGTGTATGGTCGCAAGAGTTCAAGGACGACGAGATCACCTATACGGCGCAGCTCGGATATAAAGCGAACGAAGATCTGTTGCTCTACGCCGGTTACAGCCATGGTTTCAAATCGGGTGGTTTCAACCTCGATCCACAATCCGCAACCTTGCAAAACTCGGGAGCCATTCTTGCCGGTTTGGCAACGGGAACTGTTGTTGCACCGGTTTATGCTGATCCAAGCTTCAAATCCGAAAAGGTCAACCAAATCGAAGTGGGTGTAAAGGCAACATTATTTGGTGCCATCAAAGCCAACCTGGCCTTGTTCGACATGAAAATGAGCGACTTCCAGGTGCTTGAATTCACGGGCGTCCAGTTCCTGACCTTCAACGTCAATTCGGCGCGGTCGACAGGTGCTGAGCTTGAGTTGTTTGGTAAGCTGAGCGACAATATCTCGGCCAATGCATCGGCAACATATGCCAATGCCCGCTATCCCAGCAACTGCGCGGATGGTGTAGCCGTGGCAGCCCTCCCATCCACATTGCGACTTTGTGGTCAGGACCTGACGAACGCGCCTAAATTTGCGGGCGTAGTCGGTTTGACGTATGATGGTCCTTTGAATGACTCGGGTTGGAGCATCCTGGTTAACGGTAACGTGAACTATTCCGATAGCCGCACGACCCGGACAATCGACACCGATACGAACGGTCTGCCCGTGCCAATGGCTCGGCAGGCAAACTACTACAAGATCAACGCACGCATCGGCCTGACCACGCCAGATGAGCGTTACACGTTCGAGATTTGGGGTACGAACCTGAACAACGAAATCACCCGCGGCATCACCGCCAACACCCCACTTCGTGGCGGTGCTGGTACGCGCTCGTTGATCGGTTTCGTTGAAGAACCACGCATGTACGGCCTGACCGTCCGCGCCAAGTTCTAAACCAACGGCACAAACAAAAAGGGCGGCCTCCGCGGAGGTCGCCCTTTTTGTGTCTTGCTTGCGGGTTTTTATGCCGCAGCTTTATACAGCGTCTCGCCCTTGTCCGCCATGTCGCGGAAGCTTTTGGGTGGCGCAAAACGATTGCCAAATCGCTGTGCCAAATTGTCGGCGGTGCGAACGAAGTTCTCCAGGCCAACCGTGTCGATATAGCTCATCGGACCACCGGTGTACGGCGCAAAGCCCCAGCCGAAGATTGCCCCAAGATCAGCGCTCTGTGGATCGCGGACGACCTCTTCTTCAAAGCATTGCGCTGTGGCAATCAACTGGATGTACAGCAGGCGCTGTTTCACTTCTTCGACAGATGGCTGGTCTTCAGCGAGCGGATAATGCTCAGCCATGCCCTGCCACAAAGTCTTGCGCTCACCTTTTTCGTCATAGTCATAGAAGCCGGAGCCGAAACGACGGCCCTTACGGCCCAATTTGACGACCATCAATTCCATGAAGTCTTCGGTGCCGCTTGGTTGATACGCGTCGCCCAATTCCTTCTTGGTCGATTGCATCACGTCATAGCCAAGCTGCAATGTCGTCTCGTCAAGCAACGCCAGCGGGCCAATCGGCATGCCAAGCGACTTGGCGGCATTTTCGATGAGCGCAGGTTTTACGCCTTCGGTCACCAGCTTCATCGCCTCACCCATATAAGGCGGGAATACGCGGTTGGTGAAGAAGCCGCGAACGTCCTTGACGACGATCGGGGTCTTCTTGATCTTTGCGTTATAATCAAACGCCGCAGCCATCGCCCGCTCGCCCGTCAGTTCACCGGGAATGATTTCCAGCAACGGCATTTTTTCAACCGGCGAGAAGAAGTGCAGCCCGACAAACAGTTCCGGACGTGACGAATTCTTCGCAAGACCCGTAATCGGCAATGTCGACGTATTCGACGCGAACACAACATCGGGACCAATCACCGCTTCTGCCTTCTTAATGACATCTGCCTTTACATCGGGCCGTTCAAACACGGCTTCGATGATAAGGTCGACATCTTTCAGATCGTCATAATTGTCTGTCGGCGTAATCCGCGCCATGAACGCGTCGCCCGCTTCCTTGGTCATCTTGCCACGGCTGACGGCCTTGTCGATGATCTTGCGGCTATAATCCACCGCCTTATTGGCATCTTCAAGGCTGCGGTCGAGCACGACGACTTCCATGCCGCCCTTGACGGTAACGTGCGTGATACCCGACCCCATCAGGCCACCGCCCAATACGCCAACCTTTTTAATCTCAACCGCAGGGACACCTGCGGGGCGGCCAGCGCCCTTTTCAGCAGCCTGTTTGTTGATGAACAAGGTGCGGATCATGTTCTTCGCTTGGCTGCCCGAAAGGAGTTTCGTGAAATATTTGGATTCCACACGCAGCGCGGTGTCGAACGGCAGGATCGAACCTTCATACAGACACGACAAAATGGCCTTGATGGCGTCAAAATTGCCTTTGCTCTCCTTATGCGCCATCGCGTTCAGGCCAACGAACAGCTGAACCGCACGTGGGTCCATCGCGCCTGCACCGCCGGGGAATTTGAAATCCTTCTTGTCCCAAGGCGCCGTCGCCTTCGGATTGGCCTTTACCCAAGCTTTGGCATTGGCAATCACATCAGCAGCCGGCGCAACGTCGTGCACCAGTCCTTGTGCCTTCGCCGTTGCCGGGTCGAGCGACTTGCCTTGAATAATCATCATCGCTGCGTTCTGCAGGCCAATGAGGCGTGGCGTCCGCTGTGTTCCGCCGCCACCGGGCAACAGGCCAACCATCACTTCGGGCATGCCGAGCTGGATTTTTGGATTGTCCGCAACGACGCGGTAATGGCACGCAAGCGCGAGTTCCAAACCGCCGCCCAGCGCCAGACCATTCAGCGCGCAGGCGACTGGCTTTGCCGATGCCTTACCGCTGCTCAGGTCCTTGGCGGATTGACCGCCGGATTCCATTTTGCGCAGCAACGCATTCAAAGCGAAAGCCTGGTCGAACGCTTCTTTGGTGCTGCTCGCCTTTGCGCCGCCCAGCATGGTCAAGTCAGCACCGGCCAGGAAACCGGATTTCTTGCCCGATGTAATGACCGCGCCCTTGACGGCTTCGTTCGTGGTGAAATCGTCAACCCATTTGCCGAATTCTTCGATCAACGCGCCATTCCAAACGTTCATGGATGCATCCGGAAGGTCGATCGTCAGAAGCGCAATGCCATCGGCGTCGATATCGACGGAGAAAGTTGTGTAAGTCATGTTTTCGTTCCCGATCAATTCACGCGTTCGATGATGGTTGCAGTGCCCATTCCGGCACCAATGCACAGCGTGGTGAGCGCAGTCGACTTGCCGGAACGTTCCAGCTCATCCAGCACGGTGCCAAGGATCATGGCACCTGTCGCGCCAAGCGGATGTCCCATGGCAATGGCACCACCGTTGACGTTGATGTCGCTATGGTCAACGTTCATCGCTTCCATGAAGCGCAGAACGACCGAGGCAAAGGCTTCGTTCAATTCCCACACATCAATGTCGCTCTTGTCCATTCCGGCGCGCGCCAGCGCCTTTTGCGCGGCGAATTCGGGACCAGTGAGCATGATGGCGGGTTCGGAACCGATGGAGGCCATCGATACGATACGCGCACGCGCCTTCAGGCCATATTTCTCGCCAGCTTCTTTCGTGCCAATCAGCACAGCAGCCGAACCGTCGACGATGCCCGAGCTGTTGCCGGCATGGTGGACATGGTTGATCTTTTCGACGTCGGGATAGCGCATGATGGCGATGTCATCAAAGCCGGGCATCATGGTGCCCATCATCTGGAATGCAGGGGCCAACGCGCCCAATGACTGCATATCCGTTTCCGGACGCATCAATTCGTCATGGTCGAGGACAACTTCGCCAATGACATCCCGGATCGGCAGGATCGAACGCGCGAAACGCTTTTCAGCCCATGCCCGGCCAGCCCGCTTTTGGCTTTCGACCGCATAAGCGTCAACATCATCACGGCTATAGCCATATCTGGTGGCGATAAGGTCTGCAGAAATGCCCTGCGGGATGAAATAATTGGCAATTGCCGAGCGCGGGTCGATGGGCCACGCGCCGCCGTCCGAACCCATGGGCACGCGGCTCATCGATTCAATGCCGCCGCCGACAGCCAGATCGCATTCGCCCGACTTCACTTTGGCCGCAGCGATGTTCGACGCTTCCAAGCCCGATCCGCAGAAACGGTTCACCTGAATACCCGACGTTGTGTACGGATAGCCCGCAGCCAGAACGGCGGTACGGGTGATAACTGCGCCTTGCTCGCCCACTGGCGATACGCAACCAAAGGCCACATCTTCAATCTCTTCACCCGACAGGCCATTGCGGTCGCGAATAGCCGCCAGAACCTGCGCCGCGAGGTCGACGGACGTTATTTCATGCAGCGCGCCATCCGGCCGCCCCTTGCCACGCGGGCTACGCACCGCATCATAAATATAGGCTTCGGTCATATTCAGTCCTTATTTGCGACCACGGCGCCTGCCGCGATCAGTTGGGAGATGTCATCGGCGCTGAGTCCCGCTTCGGCCAATATGGCGGCGTAATCTGCACCTTTTGTTGCGATATCAAAATGGGTTGGCAAAGGCTGCGTTGCAAGACGCGGCGCGACTTGAGGGTGCAGCCAACGCCCATCGGTGACAACCGCGTGGCGTTCGGCATTTACAGGATGTGACGCCGCCTCAACATAGTCGAGCACCGGCGTTACGCATGCGTCGGTGCCGGCAAAAATCGCTTCCCAAGCATCACGCGTCTTGGTGGCGAACACATCCTCCAGCATTTCATGCTGCTTCGCGAATGCGGC
>NZ_JBIICH010000044.1:0-15826 GCF_044239005.1 Sphingorhabdus sp.
GCCAAACTGCCGACATGTTCGCCCGAAATCAGCTTGGGCAGATATTTCGCTTTTTGCTCGGGCGAGGCCCAACGCGCGATCTGGTTGACGCACAGATTGGAATGCGCGCCATAAGACAGTCCGATGGATGCAGAAGCCCGGCTGACTTCTTCAACGGCGACCACATGTTCCAAATAGCCAAGGCCAAGGCCGCCATCTTCTTGTGCAACCGTCATGCCGTGAAGCCCAAGCGCCCCCATGGCTGGCCATAATTCTTCCCGCGGAAACCAGTCATCGGCATCGATTTTAGCGGCCAAGGGGGCGATTTTATCCGTCGCAAAGCGGTGCGTTGTATCGCGGATCATGTCGGCATTTTCGCCGAGGGCAAAGTCTAAAGTCATCGCCATCCTCTGCCATTTATTTGATAGTGCCGCAAGCATGGGACTAGCCAGTTGCTGACCTTTTGCTTACCGCAGTTTTGACATTTTCTGAATGAGCGAATCTTGAACGATGCATTATGACATTCTCATCGTCGGTGGCGGCCATGGCGGTGCGCAAGCGGCCATCGCATTGCGGCAGGCAAAATTCGAAGGCAGCATCGCTATCGTCAATGCCGAACCTGAATATCCTTATGAGCGCCCACCATTGTCCAAGGACTATTTTGCGGGCGACAAGGCGTTTGAACGCATCATGATCCGGCCTGCTGCGTTTTGGGCGGAGCGTTCGGTGGATATGCTGCTTGGCCAGCGGGTGGAGACGGTGGATGCCGCCGCGCATTCCGTCACGACTTCTGACGGCACAGTCTTCACTTATGGCCATATGATCTGGGCCACAGGCGGCGACCCACGGCAACTGCCCGTCACGGGGGGCAATCTGCGCGGCGTGCATGTTGTCAGAACCCGCGCCGATGTGGATCACATGGTCGAAGGCCTGGATGATGTCGCGGACGTTGTGATTGTCGGCGGCGGCTATATCGGGCTGGAGGCCGCAGCGGTGCTGCGTAAAATGGGTAAGAAAGTGACTGTGCTGGAGGCGATGGATCGCGTGCTTGCGCGGGTTGCTGGCGAGCCGCTGTCGCGCTTTTATGAATCCGAACATCGCAGCCATGGCGTTGATCTGCGTCTGAACGTCGGCATTGCGGCGATTGAAGGCGACGATGTCGCCACCGGCGTTCGCTTGGCCGATGGTGAAGTTATCCCCGCGCAAATGGTTATTGTTGGCATTGGTATCATCCCGTCGGTTGCGCCTTTATTGACGGCGGGTGCCGCGGGCGGCGCTGGTGTTGATGTTGATGCCTATTGCCGGACATCCTTGCCAGATATCTTTGCCATTGGTGACTGCGCTGCCCATGCCAACAGCTTTGCCGGCGGCAATATCATGCGCGTGGAATCTGTGCAGAATGCCAATGACATGGCCAATGCTGTGGCGAAAAGCTTAATGGGTGCGCTGACCGAATATCATGCGGTGCCGTGGTTCTGGTCAAACCAATATGACTTAAGGCTGCAAACCGTCGGCATCAGCGCTGGCTATGACACGACCGTGTTGCGCGGCGATTTGGACGCACGCAGCTTTTCGCTGATCTATTTGAAATCGGGCCGCGTCATTGCCCTCGATTGTGTGAACGCGACCAAGGATTATGTGCAGGGCCGCGCCTTTGTGACAGAGGGCTTGTCGCCTTCCGCTGAACAATTGGCAAATACCGACGTTCCCTTGAAAGAACTCGCCGCCGAATTGACTGCCACCTAAACTTTTGCCTCCAGTCCGTTCAGCCCTCACGGCCATTTTAGGTCCAACCAACACCGGCAAGACCCATCTCGCTGTGGAGCGGATGTGTGCCCATTCGAGCGGGATGATCGGCTTTCCATTGCGGTTGCTGGCGCGGGAAATCTATGACCGGCTGGTGGCGATTAAGGGCGCGCAAAATGTCGCGCTGATTACGGGCGAGGAACGGATCGAGCCGCCGCAGGCGCGCTGGTATTGCTGCACCGTTGAAAGCATGCCGATCCACAAGGAATTTGCCTTCGTCGCGATTGACGAAGCGCAACTGGGGGCGGACCCCGAACGCGGCCATATTTTCACAGACCGCATCTTGCATGCCCGCGGGCGGGAGGAGACGATGATTTTGGGTTCGGAAAGCCTGCGCCCGATCATCCGGTCACTGTTGCCCGATGCGGAGATCATATCCCGTCCGCGCTTTTCCACGTTAAGCTATGCCGGCGCAAAGAAGCTGTCCCGGCTGCCCAAACGCTCTGCCATCGTCGCGTTTTCGATTGAGCAGGTCTATGCGGTCGCCGAAACATTACGCCGGATGCGCGGCGGCGCTGCGGTGGTCATGGGCGCTTTGTCGCCGCGCACCCGCAATGCGCAGGTGGCGATGTTCCAGTCGGGCGAGGTCGATTATCTCGTGGCCACCGATGCGATTGGCATGGGGCTGAACCTTGATGTCGCGCATGTCGCCTTTGTCAGCCTGTCGAAATTCGACGGATCGCGCCGGCGCAGGTTGACCGTCGCCGAAATGGCGCAAATCGCGGGGCGGGCCGGACGACACCAACGGGACGGAAGCTTTGGTACGCTCGCGGGCGAAGGCAGCGAGTTTACCCCCGAAGACGTGCTGGCGATTGAAGGGCACAGTTTTCCGCGGCTGGACTGGCTATATTGGCGCGAGGCAAAGCCAAGATTTAACGACATCGCGACGCTGATCGCGGATCTTGAGAAAAAACCGGGCCTTCCGGGCTTATTGCCCGCGCCCAAGGTCATCGACCTTTTGGTGCTCAAGCGCTTGGCCGAAATGCCCGACGTGAAATCGCTGATCCGGCACCCTGTTGATGTGGCCCGGTTGTGGGAAGTGGCCTGCTTGCCCGATTTCCGGCAAATGGGTGAGGAGCATCATAGCCGCTTTGTCGCGTCCTTATGGCAATATCTGGGGCAGGGCGAGCGCGTCATTCCGCACGGCATCTACGCAAATGAGCTGGCACGGCTGGATAATATTCAAGGCGACGTCGACACGCTGTCCGCCCGAATCGCAGCGGTGCGGACATGGACCTATATCGCGCACCGGAACGATTGGCTGGCGAACCCCCCGGCAATGGCCGAACGCGCACGGGCGCTCGAAGAAAAATTATCGGATGCATTGCACGATGCGCTGCGTCAGCGGTTTGTCGATAAACGCACATCGATGTTGCTGCGCAAAGGTGCTGGCGATGTCGGGCTGTTACCCGTTGAAATCCAGCAGGATAATCGCGTTCTTGTCGATGGCGAGGATATTGGGACTTTACAAGGATTTGCCTTTCGGGTTGACCCGGCGGCAAAAGCGGGTGACCGTAAATTGTTATTGGCTGCCGCAGAACGACATCTGGCAGCGCATTTGAGGCAAAAGGCAAAGGACGTAACTATGGCAGAGGATAGCGAATTCTCGCTCGCAGCCGATGGGGAGGGTAAACCTTCGATCTTCTGGAAGGATGACCTTCTGGGCACATTGACCAAAGGCCGCACGCTGCTGCAACCTGCATTTGCGCCCGTAAAGGCCGTCGCCGGATTGGAAGGCGACGCCCTGCGCGAGATTGTCACGCGCGCGGAAAGCTGGATTGAAAGCCAGCTGGCAAAGGCGATGGGCGGCATTGTCGGATTGCTCGACCTCGCCCAGCAAGCCGATGTCGACGGCAACGTTCGTGCGCTTGCGGTTCGGCTTGCCGATGAAGGCGGGATTGCGGGTCGGCATTATCTTGCCGACGCCATCGCCGCGCTTCCCAAGGAAGCCCGCGGCGCTGCACGCAAGGGCGGTATCGTTTTCGGCGCGCTCGATATTTATCACCACGCCGCGTTGAAACCCGCTGCCGCCAAATGGCGCGCTGCCTTGTTTGCCGCACGCGACAGCCGTGCCATGCCTGTGCTGCCACCCGAAAGCGCGGTGCATTTGAAAACATGGAATTTTGCGAACCCGTCGGAGGCCAGAAACGCCGGCTATCGCAGGATTGGTGATGAATATGTGCGTATCGATTTGGCCGAACGCGTGATCAAAAAAGCGCATGAAGCGCGCGGGCAGAACAATGTTTTTGGCATGGACATGGCCTTTGCAACCTCGCTGGGTATCAGCGAGGCCGGTTTGAAAGCGCTGATGCGCGACGCCGGTTTCCGTCCCGCCGAAGCGGCGGTTGTGCCCGAGACAGCGGCCGATGAAACACCCATGGTCGACGAAAGCACGCCAGTCGAAGCAACACCAGCGCCTGAGGCTGAAGCCACAGTTGAAGCGACTGCCGCCGATGCCGACGCCGTTGTACCAGAGCAAACCGCGCCAAAAGAAACCGCGCCCGTCGTCCTGACGCATTGGCGTTGGGTGGGCTTGCCCAAACCCCGTCCGCCCGAACAGCGCAGGCCGCATGCTGCTGCAGAACGAAAGCCGCACGCATCGGCAAAGCCGAAGGTGAAGCCCGATCGCGCACCGCCAGCACCAAAGCCAAGTGCGCCGCCGTCGGCATTGGCCTTGCAATTGGCTGCGCTCAAGGGCCTCAAGCTCTAAAAGGTCAGGCAAGTCTTGCGGATCGACAAGCTGCTGTTCTTTCTGCGATTGGCCAAAAGCCGTTCGCTGGCGCAAAGCTGGGCAGAGGCTGGCCATATAAGGTTAAATGGTCGCCGGATCGAAAAGGGCAGTGCCGCAGTACGCATTGGCGATATCATCACCATGCCATTGGGCGAGGCTGTTTTGACTTTAAAGCTGCTGTCTATCCCTGTTCGGCGAGGTCCTGCATCAGAGGCGCAGCTTTTCTATCAACGTATCGACTAAAAAACTGGCGAATCGGTGCAATCCGGCGTTGACTTCCCCCTGCACCTCGCAATAGGCAGATGAAGTGAAACGGCTAATCCGCCGTTATATATGGGAGAGTTCCGCCAATGACTTATGTCGTTACCGATGCCTGCATCCGCTGCAAATATATGGACTGCGTTGAAGTATGTCCGGTGGATTGCTTCTATGAAGGCGAGAATATGCTCGTCATCAACCCAAATGAGTGCATCGATTGCGGCGTGTGCGAACCCGAATGCCCTGCAGAAGCGATTTTGCCAGACACCGAAAGCGGTTTGGAACAATGGCTTGAGCTGAACGCAACTTACAGTGCAGAATGGCCGAACATCACATCTAGCCGCGAACCGCCTGCAGACGCAGACGAGCAGAAGGGCGAAGAAGGCAAGTTCGACAAATTTTTCAGCGCTGAGCCCGGCGAAGGCGATTAAGCCTTCGCGGCACGCCGCTCTTTAAGCCAGCTTCTTTGATAGGATTCTACTTCGCGTAGAGCCTCAAAGACCGTGACGGTCGGCTTCGTCCGGCCGGTACGTCCCAGCGCGTATATCTGGCTGTAAAACCAATATTGGGTCGCAAAGCCTTCGATCCCGCGCACGGCCTTTATCTTGCGTAGGCTGGATAACCAATCGGGCAACAGCTTTAGCTGGTTTTCAACCTTGGGCAGCATCGCCAAGCCACCGAGCAGCCGCTTTGGTGCCTCGGGCATCACGCATAATGGCCGGGCCAATCCAACAACATCGGCCGCCCTGTTGCGCAGCGCCTGTTCCATCGCCGACGCGCTGCGGAAACCGCCAGTGACCATCAATGGAATGGTCAACTCACTCTTCATCGCTTTTGCAAAATCAACGAAATAAGCTTCACGTGCGAGCGTTGTTTCCGCGACGGCTTGCGTCTCTTCGGCTTCCATCCCCTCGATGCCCAATAGCTTGGGCTGCTCATACGTGCCGCCCGATATTTCGATCAAATCAACGCCAGCATCCTGAAGCCAGCGGGCCACCTGAAGGCTGTCTTCAAAAGCAAAACCGCCGCGCTGGAAATCCGCGCTGTTCAGCTTGACCGAAATCGGGAACTGAGGGCCAACCAAAGTCCGGACGGTGTTGACGGTGAACATCAGGAAGCGCGCGCGGTTGACGAGGCTGCCACCCCAGCGATCGGTGCGCTGGTTTGACTTCGGGCTGAGGAATTGGGAGATCAGATAGCCGTGCGCTGCATGGATTTGAACGCCCGTGAAGCCGGCATTTTGGCAATGCAGTGCCGCTTGGCCGAACCGGCCAATCAGATTTAGGATTTCATCCTCGGTCAATGCAACCGGCATGCCAAATTGTCCGCCGGGCAGGCCCAGCTTGACCGCTGACGGCGCCTTTGGACGTGGGTTGATGCCCCGCATGGTCTGGCGGCCCGCGTGGCTTATCTGCGCCCAAAAATGGTTGCCATTGCGCGTCGCGGCCTTGGTCCATGATTTGAGCGCGTCCATCATCGCTTCGTCGGGCTGTCCGCTGAAAAAGACGTTTCCAGCCCGCTCCAAATGGTCGGCATCAATATGGATATTGCCGGAAATCTGCAGACCCGCGCCTCCGTCCGACCATATGCCGTACAGGCGCTGCAACTCGGGCGTGGGCACACCTTGCGTGTCCGCCAAGCCCTCGGTCATCGCGGCTTTTGCTATTCTGTTTTTGAGTACGGCCCCGCAGGGCAGTTGTATGGCGCTACTTAAGATCACTTTGGCTCGCTTGGTTCTTCAATTTTTGGTTCATCTGAACCATCGGTTTTGGGTTCGTCGCTTTCTTCCGGCGTTGCTTTTTCAGCATCGGTATCGGCACGCACGGGCATCGCTTCAACAGGTGCCTCATCGGTGGATTCGTCGGTGTTAATCATGTCGTCACTGATCGTGCCTTTAAGGCTTTCGAGATTGTCCATCCGCGTTTCGGTGACCTGATTGTCTTCTTTGCCGCCGCCACAGGCCGACAATGCCAGTAAGGCTGCAAAGGCAGGTGCTATGATATTGAAACGCATATCGTCCTCAGTTCTCTATTCCGGCGCGACCGTACAATTTCCGCCCGCTTTGGCAAGGTTAATGAGAAAGTCGGGGAAGCTGGCGCGCAAGGCTGCGTCGAAGTCCTGCATTGATGCTTCAATGCCCAGGTCGGCGAGGCTTGTGACCGGATATTCGGATATCCCGCACGGGACGATGCCGCCGAAATGATTCAAATCCGGCGCAATATTCACCGCAAAGCCATGCATCGTCACCCATCTGCGGATGCGCACGCCAATTGCGCCGATTTTCGCTTCCTGACCATTTTTGGTGTCGCACCATATGCCAACACGGCCTTCAGCACGGCGTGCCTCTACCCCGAAACGGCCAAGCGCAGCGATAACCCAACCCTCAAGCGCATGCACATAACAGCGGACATCTTTGCAATGCTTGGCAAGGTCAATCATGACATAGCCCACACGCTGCCCCGGCCCATGATAGGTGTAACGTCCGCCGCGTCCGGTGTCGTACACGGGAAATGCGGTGCTCAGCAATTCTGCCGGGTCCGCGCTCGTCCCGCCTGTGTATAATGGCGGGTGTTCCAGCAGCCAGATAAGCTCCCGTGCGTTTTCGTCACGGATGGCAGCCTGCAATGCTTCCATACGGGCAACGGCTTCGGGATAGGGGGTTAGCCCTTCGGAAACGTCCCAATCAATATTGCAATCGATCTTCATCCGCGCTGCTTAGCATGGTGCAAGCCGCTTGCCACCGGATATGTCAGCCTCTACGCCGCCTAGGGTCAGGGAGTGTATATGCAAAAGAAGCTTGATTATCGTGCGGTGGCAAAAGATGCGCGCGCTTCATTCGCGGCGCACCGTGAAGCCATTATCGCCATTGCGGGCTTTTTCATTTTCATGTCGAACTGGATCGCGGGCTATCTGGCCCCTCCACTCGTCCTCGACAGCTTTGACGATACCGCCAAAGTCATCGCGGCGTTCAGCGGTTATTTCGAGGCGAATTGGCCGGTCTTGTTACCGGCGATGCTTGTCACAATGTATGGCAGCCTTGCGCTTTATGTCCTGATTTCGGGGCGCCAACTGGCCAAAGTCGGCGACGCGCTTGTTATCGCGGCTGCTTTGTTCCCGACATATTTAACCGCGACCATATTGACCGGCTGGGCGACATTTGCAGGGTTTTTGCTGTTCATCATTCCCGGACTGTATCTCACGGGCCGTTTTGCCGTGCTGCCCGCAGTCATCGCGCAAGAACCGGGGCTTGGCATCATAGATGCGGTGAAGCAGACTTGGGCGACAACGCGCAAATGCGGTTGGGCTATAGTGATACTGACGCTGTTTATCGCGGTCGCTATACGCCTGGTTTCAGGGATCGTTGGTGATGCCGTCGCGGGCATATGCCAAGCAATTGCGGGCGAGGGCGGGGTTCCCATCATCCAAGCTGCGGTCAGCGCGTTTTTCGCCGCGGTTGAGGCTGTTATCTACGTTATCGCTGCGACGGCGGTTAATCGTCAGCTTGGGGCACAGACGGCTAACCAATAATGGGAATATGCGGCGCTGCATCGCGGGGGATGAGGCCGCTGATCCGCGGGTCCGTAAATGTTTCCAATTGCCGTTGATAGGCCGTGAACCCGGCCTTTTGATAAAAGGCGAGCGCGGTTGGACCGTCGAGCGTGCATGTATGCACCCACATGCGCTGCACGCCAGCCTCTGCCCAACCCAGCTGAAGCGCCATGGCCATCAACCATTTGCCGTGGCCCTTGCCGACGAGTTCGGGGATCAGGCCGAAAAAGGCGATTTCACATGCGCCATCGGTTCTGAAGTCGAGTTCCAATATGCCGACTTCAATTCCGCGCCTGTCCACTACCGCCCAAATCCGGACCTTGGGGTCGTGAATGGTCGCAATCAGCGTCTCGTCGTCCATCTCAAGGCGTGAGAACCACAGCCATGGTTCGCCAATGCGGCGATAGAGTGCGCGATATTTGTGGGCATGCGGGGCGTGCCATGGCTCTAGCCGCAAATCCGAAGCTGGCAGCGCGCGCAGTGGCGGGCGGCTGGTCATTTCCAGCGAGGTTACAATGGCTCCAAGCTCGCCATCGGCAATCGGGCTATAGGGCATTTGGGGTTAATCCCACGCCACTTCGGGCGGAAGGCTCATCAAAATCGCGTCGACATTTCCGCCGGTTTTCAGGCCAAAGGTGGTGCCGCGGTCATATACCAGGTTGAATTCGGCATAGAGCCCGCGCCAGCGCCGCTGCGCCTGCTTTTCCTCAGCGGTGAATGGCTGATTCATCCGGCGGCGCACCAGCTTGGGGAAGATATCGAGGAAAGCTTCGCCAACATCGCGGGTCAGTGCAAAATTCTGGTCGAAAATGGCATCACTGCTGTTTTCCAGATGGTCGTAGAAAATACCGCCAACACCGCGATGCACGTTGCGGTGGGGGATCCAGAAATAATCCTCCGCCCATTTGCGATAGCGTTCGTACACGTCGGGGCCATAAGGCGCACATGCGGCACGCAGACGGGCGTGGAAGTCTGCTGTGTCTTCTTCATAGGGGATGGGCGGGTTGAGATCGGCACCGCCGCCAAACCAGCTTTTCGTCGTTACAAGATAGCGCGTGTTCATATGCACCGCTGGCACATGTGGATTGGCCATATGCGCGACGAGGCTGATGCCGGTCGCGAAAAAATTGGGATCTTCGGCCGCGCCATGAATGGTCTTGGCAAATTCGGGGTTGAAGCTGCCGCCTACGGTCGAGACGTTTACGCCGACCTTTTCAAAGATTTTACCCTTCATCACGCCGCGCACGCCGCCGCCGCCGGGCGAACCGTCATGGTCGTGGCGATCCCAAGGGATATATTCGAATGATGCGTCTGATCCGGCTTCGCGTTCGATGGCTTCAAACGCCGCGCAAATGCTGTCGCGCAGCGATTCGAACCAACTGCGCGCGGTTTGCTGCCGATTGTCGAGGACCAGAGTCATACTGCACCTTCCGGAAATTGTTGGGTCTGCCGCAGACCTTCTGCCAGCGCGATGCCAGCCGACACCGAAATGTTCAAGGACCGAAATCCAGCGCCCATGGGAATATATACGCGTTCGTCGGCGCGGGCATGCACTTCGGGCGGTGCGCCGCTGCTTTCCGACCCCATCAGGATGACATCATCGGGCCGAAAGGCGAATGCGGGCAGGGCGGTTGAAGCCTTGCTCGACATCAGCACCAACCGCGCGCCGTTCAATGTTTCAAGAAACGCCGACCAGTCTGTGTGGCGCCGAATCTTTGCATGCGCGACATAGTCCATACCGGCACGCCTCAAGGCACGTTCAGAAAAGGGAAAACCGCAAGGTTCTATGATGTCGCATTGGACGCAAAAGCATGCCGTTGTGCGTAATACCGCCCCGACATTGCCGGCCATATCCGGCTGATAGAGCGCGATGCGCATGAAAACTCTCCGATGGAAACCAATTGTCGATGATTAGACCGTATCAGGCCTTCATGGCAACCGCGCCCGCGGGCTAAATGTTCACATGCGGCGCCGTTAGCTTTTATATCTTAAACGACATTGTCGCGCGCAGGCCGCCCTCGGCGCGATTGCGAAGCCCGACATCACCGCCATGGGCGCGGGCGATCGCACGTGAGATGGTAAGGCCCAATCCGGAACCGCCTGTCGAGCGGCTGCGTGATCGTTCCGCGCGCACAAATGGTTCGAACATGCTTTCGGCCATTGCGGGATCGATGCCTGGACCATCATCATCGATATCCACAAAAATCATGCCGCCTTCGTCGCGCACCACCAGCGCAGCATGCTTTCCATAGGCAATGGCGTTGCCAATCAGGTTGCGCAGCGCGCGACGGATCAGCACGGGCCGGATATGCGCAACAACACGCCGTTCGGACGTTTCGAAACGGGCATTTTCGAAGTCGCTGACCACGGTTTCTACCATCGCCCCGATATCAACCGATTGCAGGGGTTCGCCTGACTTGCCCAACCGTGCGAGCGTTAGAATGTCATCAAGGATGGTCACCATTTCATCGATGGTGGCCGCCATTTTTTCGCGCTCTTCATCGTCATCGACCGATTCAATGCGCACGCGCAGCGCGGCGAGGGGGGTTTTCAAATCATGGCCAATCGCGCCCAACATCACGTCTTTTTCGCCAAGCAGGTTTGAAACGCGCGCTTGCATGGCGTTGAACGCAACGATCAGCTGCTGCACATCATCTGGCCCTGCGCGCTCCATGGGTTCCGGATCCTCGGCAACGCCGACGCGCCGCACACGGCGGGTTAAATCCTCAAGCGGGCGCGCAATCCGGCGGGCCACCAATGCCAGTGGCACCATGACAGCGATAAACAACGTAAATGTCTGCAGCAATAAAGCGATCATCGATGCGCGGTCGTTTGCGCGCACAAGTCCCGCTGCATGCAAAAACTGCCCATTGGGCAACCGGCCGGCCAGGAGAACGGCGGTGCTTGGCATTTTTCGGGCAGATTGACGAAACCGTCCGGCTTGCCAGCGGCGAACCTGTGGATCGCGCAGTGCCGGGGGAAGCGCATTGAGCGATACCGCCGATATGCGGACGTCGGATAATGCGATCTCGCCCTGTTGCAGAAATTCCTGCGCACGGATGGACATATCATCCTGATATTCCGCGCGGGGAATGTTGAGGGCATTGTTCTCGACCGTGATGGTAACGTTCCTGCGCCGGTTCGGCCGGTCTTTCCGAACGTCACCGCGTGCTGCAATAAATGGCGCGGCAGACGCATCGCCCATGCGTTCGCTGCGTTCCAAATGGTTGGCCACGCGGCTGACGACCATCACCGATGCTTCGGCGACAGCGCGTGTGCGGGTGCCCGACAACAACATGGCGGCATTCACACATTGCGCCAATAACAGCGCAGATCCAGCGACGAGCAATATCTGTCCATAGAGGCTGCGGGGCCACAAGCGGAAGGTGCGCGACGGTGTCACAGGCGGGTAACCACTGTAGAGAATCGATAGCCGCCGCCCCAGATCGTCTTGATATGTTGGGGGTCCTTGGGATCATGTTCGATCTTGCGGCGTAAACGGCTGACTTGATTATCGATCGCACGGTCAAAAGGGCCACCCTCGCGCCCGCGGGTAAGGTCGAGAAGCTGATCGCGGGTCAATATGTGGCCTGCGCGCTCCACCAGCGCTTCCAGCATCCGGAATTCGCCAGATGACAGCGGCACCAAAACACCTTTGGGATCAAACAGCGTCTGTTCGGTGGTGTTCAAAGTCCAACCATCGAAGCTAAAGCTTTGACCCGCGCGTTCGGGCTTTGGCGCGCCCGAAGAGACACGGCGCAGCACCGCCTTTATTCGGGCCACCAGTTCGCGCGGGGAAAAAGGTTTGACGACATAATCATCCGCGCCGATCTCAAGGCCAATGATGCGGTCGGTCTCTTCCGATTTGGCTGTCAGCAAAATGACGGGCGGGCCTTCATGCGCGGCGATATGGCGGCAGAGGCTCAATCCATCCTCACCGGGCATCATGATATCCAACAGGACCATATCGATGTCGTATGCAAGCAACGCGGAACGCGCCGTCGATGCGCTGGCGGCATCGGTGATACGAAAGCCCTGCCGCTCAAGATATTTGCCCAATGGCTCACGAATCGACGCTTCATCGTCGACAAGCAGCAAATGTGGGCGGGGTTTATGCATATCGCGCAGGCTTCATCTTTAGGCACACATTAGCAAGAAAAAAGGCCGGAGACGGCAGAGCAGCTCCGGCCAAGAAAGACCCGGTCCAAAAGGGGGAAAAGACCGCGCCAGCAAAGTCGGTTAGCCGCCGTTGGGCTGGGCAGGGGCCATACGTCCGTTCCAGCGACCCTTGCGTCCGGCCTTGCGCTCATCGGGGCTGATGCTGCCATCTTTATTGGTATCTGCCTTGGCGAAACGGGCTTCAGCGGCAGCACGGAATTCCGACTGCGATATGGCCTTGTCACCATTGCTGTCCGCACGCGCCATTATATCCATGCGTCCGTCACGGCCACCTTCGCGCGCATGACGCTTGCCCATCTTGCGATGCTCCATGCGCTTTTCGCGTCGGCTCATCCGACGCTCGCCGAGCATTTCATGTGCGGCCATGAATTCAGCTTGGCTGATCGCGCCGTTTTTGTCGGTGTCGATTGCGGCAAAACGCTTGGCCAGCATCGCGGTCTTGTCGCCTTCATTCAGCGTACCATCGGCATTTGCGTCCATCTTAGTAAAAGCCGCATCGGCGGCTGCCATGGCTTCGGCTTTGGTGACAACGCGGTCGCCGTCTTGGTCGGCCATTCCACGGGGCGCGGCATATAATGCAGCGGCCGAGCTTATCGAAAGGGCCATTAGACCAGCGTATATCGAGAGTTTCTTCATCCTAATCGCTCCTTGTGATCGTCCGCGGGACTGCAGATGAAACGGATATAGGCTGTATATGTCGCAACAGTTTGTCGAGGCAAAGCATGCTTTGTCGCAAACTGTAACAGCATGGGATGATTTAACGCGGTGATGTGAAGCTGTGGAAAGTTGGAGCGGGTAAGGGGAATCGAACCCCTCTAGCTAGCTTGGAAGGCTAGTGCATTACCACTATGCTATACCCGCGACTGGCCATGGGCCGTCTTGAGCGCCGCTATTGCCATTATACGGCCCTAGCGTCAACGCCCAGATTGTAAAAGAAAGGGCCGCAAAAGCGGCCCTTTCCAAAAACTATGCTGTTTTTTTATCAATGCTTCTTGTCTGCCCAGATCGTTTTGTAGGACATCCAAGCAAGCACCGTGAAGACCAGGAGGAAGCCAAGGGCTGCCCAACCTGCGCTCTTGCGGTTTTCCATCTTTGGTTCCGCAGCCCAGGTCAGGAATGCAGAGACGTCTCTCGCCATCTGTTCCTTGGTAGCCTTCGTACCATCGTCATAGGTAACCTGGTCATCGGAAACGATCGGTGCCGCCATTGCGATGTTCAGGTTCGCAAACCATGGGTTGAAGTGCAGGCCGGCAGGTGTTGCCGCTTCAGGGAATTCCTTCAGCAGTTCTTTGCCTTCTTCGTTCTTGTAGCCAGCTTGGTCACGATAGCCGAGCAGCAATGAATACACATATGCTGGGCCATTTTCACGCGCCTTTGTGATCAGCGAAAGATCTGGTGGAAGCGCATTGTTGTTGGCCGCACGTGCTGCAACTTCGTTCGCAAATGGCGAAGGAATTTTGTCCGCAGGAATGGCCGGACGTGTCGCAGGCTCACCCGTTTCGGGGTTGATGCTTGGAACTTCGGTCTTCCATGCCTTTGCAAGCGCTTTGACCTGTTCTTCGCTGTAACCCAAGGCCGCGAAATCGCGGAACGCGACCAGATTCAAGCTGTGGCAAGCGGCGCAGACTTCAGCATAGACCTTCAAACCGCGCTGCAATTCACCGCGGTCATATTTGCCCAACGGACCGTCATGGGCAAATTTAACGGGCAAAGACTCTTCGTGGAACTCCGCCTCAACCGAAGGAACGGCAGGTTCCTTGATCGCAGTGATGACGGTGTCCCCAAGGCCGAGCAACAGCATGCCGCTGAAAAACAGGCCTACCAAAAAAGCAACTAAACGAACCATGATTATGCTTTCCCTGTTTTACGCAGCCGCTGGAAGCGGTTTGCCGGTGACAGCTTCGGTGATTGAATTTGGCAGCGGAAGCGGCCGTTCAATGCGCGAAACGATTGGCAAGATGATCAAGAAGTGGGCGAAATAATACGCTGCCGCAATTTGGCTGAGTACAACCCACTGGGTATATGGAGGTTTGCCACCGCAATAGGTCAGGATGACGATACATGGGATCAGACCATACCAGAAGAATTTGCGGAACAATGGACGATAATGTCCCGAACGCACGGGAGACGTGTCCAGCCAAGGCAGGAAGAACAATAGCAAGATCGAACCGAACATTGCCAGCACGCCCATCAATTTAGCTGGGATGAGGATGATGCCGGTGAACGGAATGCCAAAGTCGACCGTGAACGCCTTCAAAATTGCGTAGAAGGGCAAGAAATACCATTCAGGCACAATGTGCGCTGGCGTCGATAGCGGGTTCGCCGGAATATAGTTGTCCGGGTGGCCCAGCATATTTGGTGCAAAGAAAGTGACCGCCACGAAGAAGATCAAGAAGATCCCAAGGCCGAAGCCGTCTTTTGCGGTGTAATAGGGGTGGAATGGAACCGTGTCCTGCTCACCCTTTACGCTCACGCCCGTTGGGTTTGACGACCCTGGAATGTGCAATGCCCAAATGTGCAAGATGATGACACCCGCAATGACGAATGGCAGCAAATAGTGCAGCGAGAAGAAACGGTTCAGCGCAGCCTGGTCTGGCGAAAAGCCGCCCAAAAGAAGCTGTCGCAGCGGTTCACCGACCAATGGAATGGCGGAGAAGAAGCCCGTGATAACCTGTGCACCCCAGAAGCTCATTTGGCCCCATGGAAGCACATAGCCCATGAACGCAGTCGCCATCATCAACAAGAAGATGGTGACGCCCAGCAACCAGATCATTTCGCGTGGCGCTTTATATGAGCCATAGAAAAGACCGCGGAAGATATGGATATAGACCACGATGAAGAAGAAGCTTGCGCCGTTCATGTGTGCATAGCGAATGAACCAGCCCGAGTTCACATCGCGCATGATATGTTCAACGCTGTTAAACGCGCCATCGACACTTGCATAATAATGCATGGCCAAAACGATGCCGGTCACAATCTGGATAACCAAAGCGACGCCCGCAAGGACGCCGAAGTTCCAGAAGTAATTGAGGTTGCGGGGTACCGGATATCCGGCGCCGACCGCGTTATATACAAGGCGTGGCAAAGGAAGACGTTCGTCGACCCATTTGCTCACCGTACCCTGCGGTTTATATTCTTGTGCCCAAGGGAAGCTCATCGCGTTTTAGCTCCTCAACCGATTTTGACGACTGTGTCAGAAATGAATGCGAATTCCGGAACGACGAGATTTGTCGGGGCTGGGCCCTTCCGGATACGTGCGGCGGTATCATAATGTGAACCATGGCATGGGCAGAAATAGCCGCCATATTCACCCTTAACTTCACC
>NZ_JBIICH010000045.1:0-15711 GCF_044239005.1 Sphingorhabdus sp.
CAAAGGCAGGTTACACCTTCGGTGGCATGTCGTTGCAAATGGCAAAGACATGCGCTTTCCAGAGTGTCGCAAAAGCCGAAGCGGTCCTTTTGCCTGAGAGATTCCGGGGCGGTTGCTCCTTCGGCGGTCCCTTAAAGGGACGCTCTCCCGCTTCGTCAGCGACGACTCTGCATTGGCCTTACCGCCTTGGAGAGTCAACCAGCCAGCGTGTTTATAGATTCATTTTCGTGGACAAACACGCCGTCGTCGCCCGCTTTTGCTAAGTTGGCGATGGCCTTTGCGACTTTGCCCGACGGCGTCGACGCAAATTTCTGCATCGGTCCGAACATCAAAATGTCCACAAATGGCGACAGCAATATCCCCAATGCCTCGCCCGGACGGCGGTCATCACGCTGCCCACCCGTGAGCAGACTGGGCCGCATGATATCAAGGCGTTGGAAGCCGATGTTGCGCAGCCCCTGCTCCATTTCCGCCTTCGTTCGCAGATAGAAATTGCTGCTCGCGGGCATCGCGCCTACGGATGATATCGTAATGAAATGCTGCGCGCCGGCATCATGGCTTGCCTGCGCAAAGGCGAGCACCAGATCATGGTCAACCGCCCGGAAGGCGTCGCGCGATCCGGCTGTGCGTATCGTCGTCCCCAAACCGGAAATGGCGACGTCCGGCTTTATGCTTGCCACAATCGCTGGCCAGTCACCCGTTGGCGCGACATGCTCCTCTATGTCCGGAGCCAATGATACCGATGGTCGGCGCGACACGAGGTGGACCGCAAACCCGGCGCGCGCCAAGTTCTCCGCCGCCTGTTTGCCCACTAGGCCTGAACCGCCCGCGATGACTATCCGGCGGCTCATGTGATGGTTCCACAAATTTCGCGATGCCGATCGGTTGCGTAGCGGTCGGTCATGCCCGCAAGAAAATCCCCGATATGGCGGCTGCGCTGGGGTTCTTCGCTGGGAAGGCTGTCGCGCCATTCATCCGGCAATAATGCAGGATCGTCGCGATAAGCGGCAAATAGCTCACGCACAATTTTGGTTGCGTCTTCCGCCGCCGCCAGTTGCGTGGGATGGTGATACAGCTTTTCATACATGAATGATTTAAGCTGCCGTTCGCGCGCCGCCATTTCTGCCGAAAACCCACCAATCATGATACCGGCTTTGCGGACGTCATCAGCGGTTTTGATGCATGCTTCCGCGATTCTGGCGCGTGTCGATTCAATCACGTCATTCACCATAACGCCAATCTGCTGGCGCGTCAGCTCACCGATCAGGCGGCGCTGCGGCACGCCCGGGTAGCGGCCCAAAATCGCTTCCCATCGCTGTGCTACGAACGGCAGATCCAGCAGCTGGTCGATGCCGAGCAACCCTGCCCTGATGCCATCATCAATGTCATGATTATCATAAGCGATATCGTCGCTGATCGCGGCAATCTGCGCCTCAAGTGATGGCCAGTCGGTCAGGCTCAGGTCAAACTGTGCGTTGACTTCGGACAATGCCCAGCCCGGACGGGCAACGGGTCCATTATGCTTGGCCAGTCCTTCCAGCAATTCCCAGCTGAGGTTCAGGCCCGGCCATGACGGATAAGGCGATTCCAACTGCGTCAGCGTGCGCAACGTCTGCGCATTATGGTCAAACCCGCCAAATGGCTTCATCGTCGCCTCCAGCGCGTCTTCGCCGGCATGGCCAAAGGGCGGGTGCCCGATATCATGCGCAAGGCATAACGCCTCTGTCAGGTCTTCATTCAGCCCGAGCCCGCGGGCAATGGTGCGGCCAATTTGCGCGACTTCAAGGCTGTGCGTCAGGCGCACACGATAATGGTCGCCGTCGGGTGAGATGAACACCTGCGTTTTGTGGCGAAGCCGCCGGAACGCAATCGAATGAATAATACGATCACGGTCACGCTGAAATATATCACGCGGGCCGCGAATATCGCGGTCGGGCTCTGGATGAAATCGGCCGCGGCTGTGGCCGGGAAGTGATGCGTAGGAAGCCAGTTGCGACATGCAGCGCTTATGCAACCAAGCCGCCGCGACAGGAAGCCTATTTTACCTTTAAGGCATTCACTGGAACGCCAATCTCGCTTTTCCACATAAATGCGTCGCCGCCCGCTTTCTTGAAGTCGCCTTCCCATTTTTTGGCGGCCTTTACGTCCGCAAACGGGCCAACGAGCAGTCGCGCAGTCTTGCCCCATGGAGATGTCCACGGTTTCTGCGCCTTGAACAATATAGGGTTGTTCTTCGTCAATTTGCGATAGTCGAAACCAAGCCCACTCGCTTCGCCCGTTGCGATTTGCACCCAGATGCGCGCTGGATTTGCGGCCTCTAACTTGGCTTTGGCGGCGGCTTTCGGGTCAATTTTGGCGGCTTTGCTGGCGTCTGCCGCTGCCTTGGGCGTCACCGGTTTAAGCTTTTTCAAATCGACCGGAACTTCCGAAGGCCGCTGCTCACTCTCCGGAATTTCGATGGCGCCGACAATGGCATCCAGACTGAACCCTGCCGAGGCAGTGGAAGCAGGCACAGATGTTGGTGCCGCGATGATTTTAGCGGGAGCGGTTTGCGGGGGCGTTGCCGCCGCAAGCGATACAGGTTCTTGCGCGGTTGGCGTCGCCGCAGCGATCGTTACGGCCGGTTCAACCTTTGCAACAACAGGATCAGGCCGAGGCGTTGTTGGAACCGCGGCCTGAACTGCCACACGTTCCTGCGTTTTTCGGTCCGGCTTGCTCTGTGGCTTTGCTTCGCTTTTCGCATCGCGCGCTGCTGTCGGCTTTGTTCCCAGCGGCGCGCCTGATGGAATGAGACGGTTTTGGGCGGGGCCGACGGCAGGTTGCGGCACGGTGGCGGCGACACGGCGAACCTGTTCGCTGTCACGCCCTACCGATTGGCTGGTGGGGAAATGCCCCAAATGAATGGCGGCCGCCTGCTGCGCGCCGGTTAAATTTGGCATCAGGCGGAAGAACCGCTCCATCTTTTGCGCCGATGGTGCATCCATGAAGCCCTGCGCAACCTTGTTGGATTCACGCAAGTCACCACGCGCAGCCAACATAAAAGCCCGGGCGCGCCATGCCGTCGGACTGTTGCGCTGCAAAAGCGGCAGGAGCATAGCGTCGGCCTGTTCCTTTTGCCCTGCGAGCGAGAGAGACACGGCCTGACGAATGATGATGTCATCTGATGATGCCACGGTCCGCGCCAGTTGATAATCCTGCTGCGCACGTCCGAAATTGCCCAGCAAATCAAACGCCAGCGCGCGGTCGGCGGCAATCGAACGTTCGCTCGCGCCCAACCGGACGGCATCATCAAACAGGCGCAAAGCCTCAAACGGGTTTTCTGTGCGCACCGTTGCTATGGCCAGGCCGGACACGATCCGGCTGTTATTGGGGCGTATCGCATTGGCGCGCGTGAAGAAATTGAGCGCGGCATTGGCATCGCCCAACAGCAAAGAGGCATTGCCGGCATCGGCCAAGGCATCTGCATCGCTTGGGCTAAAAGAAATGCGCCGCATCGCGTCACGCAGCTCCACCGCGCCAGCGGGCTCGACAATATTTGGCACGACCGCAGGCGTTTGCTGGTCCAGCGCCTCCAGCGCGCTTTCATCCACCGCCTGTGCATGCACGGCAGGTGAAACGCCACCGGCCGAAAACACCAGCGCGCTGCAGAAACCAAGGCTACGTAATATTGTCACATCCATGTTTTTCTATGTAGCTACCGGCTGCCGAACACAAAGCGCATTCACGCATTGGTCCGACAAACGGTTGCATAGAAACGACAAGATGACGGTGCGCTTGCCGCGCGTCTTATGAGTTGTTCTGACGGTCAAGAAAGCTTGGGAAGCCTGTGCCATTGCCGCCTTCATTGCGCTTTTCCGCGTCGTCTTCCGAACGGGTAAGGCCACGTGACAGGTTGGACATGCGTTCAAACAATGTGCCGCCGGTTGGAATGCGTGGCGCAGCGCGTTCTGGTGGCTCAGTCACATCGACTGGCTGCGCAGACGGATAGCCTTCGGTCGCAGGCGTATCGAGGTCAAGTGCGTCGGCATTGGCCCAGGAATCCCGGGGGCTGTCATTGTTGTCTGCATATTGCGTTGGTGCAACGTCTTCAGCTTCATCTTCTTCGATTGCAACAAAGTCGCTACCCAGTTCCAAGCTGTCGTCGTCTGCTTCATTTTCGAATTCAGCGGCGGCCGTTTCTTCCACTGCTGCTGTATCGGCTGTGTTTTCAAACAAAGATGTCGCAGCAGGTGCAACTTCAACGACAGGCTCTGGCGCAGGCGCAGGCGCAGGCGCAGGGCGGCTGAACGAGAATGGCGTTCTTTGTGCTGCCGGTGTCGCGTTCAAGCCTTCGTTATCGATGCCAGTGGCGACAACCGAAACGCGGATCTTGCCGTTCAGATTTTCATTGAATGCCGAACCCCAGATGATGTTTGCGTCAGGATCAACCAGTTCACGAATGTGGTTGGCCGCTTCGTCAACTTCCATCAGGCGCATATCTTCGCCACCGGTAATCGATACGATAACGCCCTTTGCACCCTGCATCGACACGCCGTCGAGCAACGGGTTGGCAATGGCTTTTTCCGCAGCTTCGAGCGCGCGGCCGTCGCCTTCGGCTTCACCCGTGCCCATCATTGCCTTGCCCATTTCGTGCATGACAGAACGGACGTCGGCAAAGTCGAGGTTGATGAGGCCGGGCATAACCATCAGGTCCGTGATGCCACGAACGCCCTGCTGCAACACTTCGTCAGCAAGCTGGAATGCTTCCTTAAATGTTGTGTTCGGGTTGGCGACCAGGAACAGATTCTGGTTTGGAATAACGATCAGCGTATCAACATGTTGCTGCAGTTCGATGATACCCGATTCTGCGGACCGCATGCGGCGCGAACCTTCGAACATGAACGGCTTGGTTACGACACCGACCGTCAAAATGTTCATTTCGCGCGCAACCTTGGCGATAACAGGTGCAGCGCCCGTTCCGGTGCCGCCGCCCATACCAGCCGCGATAAAGCACATGTGGCAACCGGTAAGCGCCACTTTCACTTGCTCAAGCGTTTCTTCAGCCGCAGCACGGCCAACTTCGGGGCGTGAACCTGCGCCAAGACCCTGCGTGATTTCAGGTCCAAGCTGAATACGATATTCGGCAGGGGACGCGTTCAGCGCCTGTGCGTCGGTGTTGGCAACGACGAAGTCGACGCCTTCTACCTTTGCGCTGATCATGTTGGCCACGGCGTTACCGCCTGCGCCACCAACACCAATAACTGCAATTTTCGGCTTCAACTCGTCAACCATTGGTGGACCGATATTGATGCTCATAACTTTATCCCCCTAGCCTCTGTGGCTTGTTCGAAATTTTCACGCTTTTGACACAAAAGGATAAGGTGCACACTTAAAAATTCACGTTTTTGCACAGGTTTCTGTCAGAAATTCTCTCGTACCGCGCGTTTTATCCGTTCGATTAACCCCGGCATCGTCCCGGCCATCTGTTCGACACGCAAATCATAACCTGATTTCAGGTCAACACGTTCCGACGCGGCGTAATGAATCAATCCGACGAGCGTTGAAAATGCCGGTCCCGAATGTGCCTCGGGAATGCTGGCCAGGCCCGAAGGACGGCCAATGCGAACCGTGCGGCCCAACGCGCCTTGCATATGTTCCGCTGCGCCCTTCAGTTCAGCGCCGCCGCCGGTCAACACCACTTGATGCCCGGATGGACCGGAGAAGCCCAAGGTTTTAAGCGCTTGTGCAATTTCGGTGACGATGGAGTCTACGCGCTGGCAAACCACGGCGTTCAACTGCGCCTTGGTGATGCGCGGTGCGTTAGCGCCGGCTTCAACGCCATTTTCATCAGGGCCAATGTCGAGCACTTCTTGGTGATCACGCGGGCTGGTTAAGGCAGAGCCGTGGAAGCATTTCAGCCGCTCGGCCTGTGCCCTACGAATACCAAAAGCCGATGCGATGTCGTCGGTAATATCAGACGCGCCCTTTTGAATGGTTTCCAGCCCGACGAGCATACCGCCGATGAAGACCGACACATTCGTTACCGCCGCGCCGAATTCGACAAGGGCGACACCAAGTTCACGTTCTTCCGCCGTCAGGCACGCAAGGCCAGTGGCCACTGGACCAACGACGAGCGACTCAACATCAAGATGCGCCGCGCGCACCGTCATATCCATGTTCCGTACAGGCGACTGGTCCGCCAGAACGACATGGACGTCGACGCCAAGGCGATCGGCATGCAGTCCAAGAGGGTTCGCAACACCGCCAACACCATCCAGCGAGTATAAAGTCGGCTGTATATGAAGCGCAATTTTACCGCCGGTCTGAATGTTCGCACGTCCAGCCTGAAGCAATTCGTCGACATCTTCCTGCGTGATGCGATCACCACCCAGTTCAATTTCAACGGGCGCAAGCAAGCTATCCAGCCCGCCAGCCGACATACCCACCCACACGCGGTCAATGTTCAGCCCGGCAATCCGCTCGGCCTGTTCAACGGCATGGCGCACGGACAATTCGGCTTGTTCGACATCCGCAATACAGCCGCGCGTAACGCCCCTGCTCTCGCGTTGGCCGGTACCCAGCACCAGCAGTTCGCCGCTGTCGGTCACCCCGGCAATGAGTGCCGAAACTTTTGAAGAGCCAATATCAATGGCCGAAATCAGTTTTTCAACGCGTGCAGCTTTCATACTTCTCTTCCGCTGGTGGTCGACGTTGCGTCGCCGCTCTCTACTTTAACAGGTTCAACTTTGGGCGCCTTGCGGAAATATGCACGTTCGGGGTCGCGCAAGTCGAAATGGATCAGGTCGCGGCCAAGCAGCCGGTGAATGCCATCCATCCGCGCAAAATTCAGCAACGCTTCGGCCGCCGCCTTTTCACCCTCTGGCAAGGCCAATGTTTCACCGCTCTGAAACTGCAAATCCCAACGGCGATTGCCCACCCATGTTGCGCCAATCACTTGCGCTTTCAGTGCGGAGGCATTGTCGAGCAGGGTGTTGAGCGCGACAGCATGCCGGTTCGCATCAACGCCGTTCAATGTCGGCAAATCGCCGCCTTCGCCCGCCGCAATATTTTGCAGTACAATCCCGTTGGCATCGATCAGCGAATATTTGCCGTTGCGTTGCCAAATCGCCGCCGGCGTGCGTTCGACGATTTCAACCGCAAGCGTATCGGGCAAACGGCGCGCCACGCGGGCGTCTTTGATCCAGCCATATTTCAGTAAGTCTGCGCGGACCTTGTCGATATCGACCAACGGCATCGCACGGTCTTTTTCGGCAAGGACAAGTTGATAGACCCGAACTTGGTCCACACGTTCCATACCGGTGACTTCAACGCGCTGCACCTGAAAGCCGGCCTTTGCGGCGAGCGCTGCATATTGCTGATACGCAGCGGCCGTAACGCCGGTATATTGGGCAATGGCAAATAGCAGCACCGCAAGCGCGGTTACAAAAATCCATGTGAGCGCGCGCTGCACATCTTCTTCCGAAATCGGCAGGATCCGCATGATCCTGTCAACCCATGATATTTGCAGCACTTTCTTGCGCGGGTTCGGCGAAGATGCCTTGCGCTTTGCAGCAGGTTTTCGTGCAGCGGCCGCCATTATGCCAACGCCTCTTTTAGGATCATGTCGACCAACTGTTCATAGCTGATGCCAACGTGCCGCGCCTGTTCGGGCACGAGGCTCAGCGGCGTCATTCCGGGCTGCGTGTTGGTTTCCAGCACGAACACGCCGTTTTTGCCCAATTCGTCGTCCCAACGGAAATCGGTGCGCGATGCCCCTTTGCAGCCCAGCAACCGGTGCGCATCCAATGCGACATCCAACATATACTGCGCAATATCCGCAGGTATTTCAGCCGGGCAAATATGCTCGGTCAGGCCGTCGGTATATTTGGCATCAAAATCGTAAAAGCCACTCTTTGGCTTCAACTCGGTAACACACAGCGCCTTGTTACCCAGCACCGCCACTGTCAGTTCGCGGCCCTTGATAAAGGGTTCGGCCAGCAAAGTTGCAAATTCCTGCCAAGGCCCCTTGGCATCGCGCGAGATGGGGTTTCCGTAATTGCTGTTTTCAGTGACAATCGCCACGCCAACAGAGCTGCCTTCATTGACGGGTTTCAGCACATAAGGCCGCGGCAATGGGTCGGCGGCGAACAGGCTTTCGCTATCCACCATCGTACCCTTTGGCATCGGAATGCCAGCGGGCACCAGCCGCTGCTTCGTTAATTCCTTGTCGATGGCAATCACCGACGTCACCATGCCGCTATGGGTGTATTTAATGCCCATCAGGTCGAGCATGCCCTGCACCGATCCATCTTCACCCGGAACGCCGTGCAGCGCGTTAAACACCACATCGGGGCGAAGCGCGGCCAAAACCTGCGCAACATTGCGGTCCATGTCGACACGGCTGACCTTATAGCCCAGTTTCTCAAGCGCATCGGCCACGCCATTGCCGCTCATCAACGACACCGGCCGTTCGTTTGACCAGCCACCCATCAATACCGCTACGTGGATTTGCTCACTCATTTTGTTTCACCCACGCGTTGTATTTCCCAATGCAGGTCAATGCCTGACTTCGCCTTTACGCGCTGGCGAACTTCATCGCCCAACGCCTCAATCTCGGCGCTTGTCGCATCGCCTGTGTTAATCAAAAAGTTGGTATGCTTTTCCGAAACCTGCGCGCCGCCGATTTGCAATCCGCGGCATCCCGCTTCGTCAACCAGCTGCCATGCTTTGTGTCCGTCCGGATTTTTGAATGTCGATCCACCCGTTTTTGAACGCAGCGGCTGCGATGCTTCGCGCGCGCCGCTTATCCGGTCCATCTCGGCCTGAATGGCGTCTGCTGCGCCCGGCACCCCCCGAAAGCGCGCACCGACCACAATGGCGCCATCGGGAAGCTCGGAATGGCGGTAGCTATAATGCAGCTCTTCAACCGACAAGGTCGCAAGTGCGCCATCGCGCATCACGACATCGCAATCGACCAATATGTCCTTCACCTCGCCGCCATAGGCGCCGCCGTTCATGCGCACAAAGCCGCCGACCGTGCCGGGAATGGACCGCAGAAATTCAAGCCCCGAAATACCATTGTCCCGCGCGGTTGACGATACCAATATGCCCGAGGCCCCTGCCCCGCAATTTAGCGTGACTGCGTCAACAGGCGTTACTTTGGCAAAGGCTTTGCCAAGGCGAACGACAACGCCCCTGACGCCGCCATCACGCACAATCAGGTTGGAGCCAAGGCCAAGCGCCATGACGGGCACAGCGGGATCAAGCTCACGCAGAAACTCTTGCAGGTCGTTGATGTCTTTGGGTTCGAAAAGATATTCCGCGCTGCCGCCAGATTTGAACCACACCAATGGCGCAAGCGGCGCGTCAGGCGTTAACTTGCCCTCAACCTTTGGAAGGATGTTCACGCTCATGCACGGGCTGCCTTAATGGCGTCCGCAAGTCCCGATGCCCATTTGGTGATGTCGCCCGCGCCAAGGCAAACAACCATGTCATTTTCCTGCACCGTTTCTGCAAGCTTCACTGCAAGCGCGTGCGCATCCGCGATGGTCGCCGCCGAACGATGCCCGCGCGCTTTGATGCCGTTCACGAGCGCGTCGGAATCAACACCCTCAATGGGCGCTTCGCCTGCGGCGTAGACGGGCGAAATGAAGACCATATCGGCGTCGTTAAACGCCTGTTGGAAATCATCCATATGGTCGCGCAAGCGGGTGAAGCGATGCGGTTGCGCCACGGCAATCACGCGGCCCTGTGCGCCTTCGCGTGCGGCAGAGAGCACCGCGCGGATTTCAACGGGGTGATGGCCATAATCGTCGATTATGGTCACGCCATCGACTTCGCCAACCTTTGTAAAGCGCCGCTTGACACCGCCAAATTTGTCAAAGCCATGCGCGACCGCTTCATCGCTCATGCCCATTTCAAGGCCGACGGCGATGGCAGACAAAGCATTCTGCACATTATGCCGTCCGGGCATTGGCAAAACGACGCCCTCTATCGTGCGCTGTGATCCGTCACGCGCGCGGACAACGACATCGAAGCGATTGCCACCGGGGAACGGTGTTACATTCTCGCCGCGAATGTCAGCCTGCGCCGAAAAACCATATGTGATAATCCGGCGATCGCGGATCTTGGGCAAGATCGCCTGCACCTCTGGATGGTCGAGGCACATGATTGCCGCGCCATAAAAAGGTACGTTTTCGACGAATTCGACAAAGGCGCGTTTGATGGCATCAAAATCGCCATAATGGTCGAGATGCTCTGGATCGATATTGGTGACAACCGCCAGCGTACCGTCAAGACGCAGGAAGCTGCCGTCGCTTTCGTCGGCCTCAACAACCATCCAGTCGCTCGCACCCAGACGCGCGTTTGAACCATAGCTGTTGATGATACCGCCGTTAATTACGGTGGGGTCAATGCCGCCATGATCGAGCATCGCCGCAATCATGGACGTCGTCGTTGTTTTGCCATGCGTCCCTGCCACGGCAACGGTGTTCTTCAACCGCATCAGTTCCGCCAGCATCTCTGCGCGGCGTACCAGTGGAATGCGGCGTTCAAGCGCAGCATCGCGTTCGGGATTGCCTTTTTTGACCGCAGTGGACGTCACCACAACAGCCGCATCGCCAAGGTTGTCCGCGCTATGCCCGATCATCACCTTGATCCCGCGCTTGCGCAGGCCATCGACAACATAGCTGTCGGCGATGTCGCTGCCCTGCACCTGATAGCCAAGATTGTGCATGACCTCGGCAATGCCCGACATGCCGATGCCGCCAATGCCGACAAAATGGACGATGCCAATATCCGTTGGGACGCCCTTCATTATATGCTCTTTCGTGCGAGTGCGGGAGCGGCACCAAATGATGCCGATGTGTCGGGCTTTGTGGTCAGACCGTGCATGATTGGCGCGCGGCCAAAGGATTCCACAAGGTCAGCTAAATCGGAAACAGCGTTAGGACGGCCGCAGCTTTTCGCCGCCTTTGCCGCATTTTCGAGCGCGCCGGGCTCAAGTGCAATTTTCTCTATTTGCTTGGCCAGTTCAACCGCGGTGAAGGCGGGCTGCGCAATCGCGCGCGCGCCGCCGGCTGCGACCATTTCTTTGACGTTGTAGCTTTGGTGATCATCGGTCGCACTTGGCAACGGCACCAAAATCGCTGGACGTCCGGCGCACGTCAGTTCGGCCACCGTTGATGCACCCGCACGCCCGATGACCAAATGCGCCCAGCCCAAACGTTCGGGCAGGTCGGGCAGATAGGTTGCGAGCTCCGCCGGAATGTCATGTGCGGCATATGCCTGACGAACCGTCTCAATATCTTCTTCGCGGCACTGCTGCGTAACCTGAAGACGGCGGCGCAAATTCAGCGGCAGGCGGGCAAGGCCATCGGGGACAATGTCGGACAATATGGTTGCGCCTTGGCTCCCCCCCGTCACAAGCACACGGAAAATGCCGTCGGCCAAAAGCGGCGGATAGGGCTCATCACGCAGCGCCAAAACGTCTTCGCGGACCGGATTACCAACCAAATGCACCTTGCCGGCATAACGCGGCGACAGACGCAGCACGTCGGGATAGGCGGTGGCGATAGCGTTCACTTGCCGCGCGGTGAAGCGATTTACGCGGCCAAGCACGGCATTTTGTTCGTGAATGATCGTCGGAATTTTTTCGGCAAATGCGCCCAACAAGGCGGGGAATGCGGGATATCCGCCAAAGCCGACAACAGCCGTTGGTTCAAAGCCGGCGTAAAAGCGCCGCGCCATCATGCGGCCTTCCGCGATAGCCCGAATGCCGGGCAGCCAGCTGCGCGGGCTTTTCGTGATACGGCCTGCGGGCAAAATGTGCGTCGCGATCTTTTCGGGGCAGCCCGGAATTTTCGCACCGCGCGCGTCGGTTATCAGCGCAACATGATGGCCTCTATTCAGAAGTTCCTGCCCCAGCGCGAACGCAGGGATAAGATGCCCCCCTGTCCCGCCAGCGGCCAACACATAATGCCGAGAAATCGTCATGGCCGCTATCCCTTCACCATATACAGTGACCGGTCAAGATATGGGTTTCGCTTCGTCAGTGCGAGGATGAGACCACAGGTCACCGACAGCGCCAAAATGGACGATCCACCGTAACTGATAAATGGCAGGGTCATGCCCTTTGAGGGAAATACGCCAAGGTTCACGGCCATGTTTATCATCGCCTGACCACAAAATTGCGCGCCAAGCCCGGTTACGGCGAGAACCACGAACTGGTCTTTTTCATCCAGCAGGCGAATGATGATGCGGACCAATATGGCGAAATACAAAATGGCGATAAGCATGCACGCCAACAGACCGAATTCTTCACCAATGACGGAGAAGATGTAATCGGTATGCCCTTCAGGCAGCGAATATTTCTTGATACCAAGGCCGGGGCCAAGTCCAAAGAAGCCACCGTTGGTCATCGTCGCCATCGCCATTTTGTCGTGCGTCAGCCCTTCGGTTCCGAAAATCCATGCATCGATACGCTGCGTTGCGACCGGATAGAAATTATAGGCCAGCACGATAAACACCACGCCGCTGATGATTAACCCCCACAGCCGTGATGCCGGGACGCCGGAGACCATCATCAACGCAAACCATGTGCCCATGAACAAGATGGACTGGCCAAGGTCAGGCTGCAGCAACAAGAGGAAGCAGACGAAACCCGTCACGATGCTGCTTAAGACAAGTACCGGAAAGGATGGGTCTTTCAAACGCCAGCTGATAATCCACGCCATTGCGACGGCGTAAAAGGGCTTCAGAAATTCAGAAGGCTGAAGCCCTGCAAAACCCGCACCAATCCAGCGCTGCGACCCGTTCACCTCGCGGCCAATGATGGGCACAAGCGCCAGCAGCACGAAGAATATGCAAAAGCCAAAAACCCCAAAGCGGCGCGCCTGTTCGCGTGGATACATCGATATCAGAAGCATCAACGGCACCCCGACCATCACCCACATCAATTGCCGGTAAAAGAAATATAAAGACGACAATTGCGTTGTGGACGACGACAGGCGCTGCGCACCCGCAGGCGAGCCCGCGGCAACCGCCAACAACCCTATCGCGATCAACACCATCATCAAAGACAGCAGCAAGCGGTCGAGTTCCCAAAACCACACGCCAAGCGGCGATCGGTCGCCGCGGCCAAGCCGGTTCGCAAAACCGATTTTGCCGGTCTTTGCAGCCAGTACCCACGGAACTTCTTTACGTTCGCCGTTCATAGTGCCTCAACAATCGCGCGGAACGCATCACCGCGCGCCTCAAAATCTTTGAACTGGTCAAACGACGCGCAAGCGGGCGACAGCATGATAACATCGCCTGGTTCGGCCTGGGCGGCGGCGGAACAGACCGCAGTGCCCATCATTTCGCTACGCTCGACCGGCATATAAGGTGACAGCAGTTCGTGAAACAATGGTCCGGCCTCACCAATGGTATAGGCTTTCACGACATGGCCGAAATTGGGAATGCACTCATCCAAATTATCTGATTTCGGCAGACCGCCAACAATCCAGTGAATGCGCGGATAGGCGGCCAACGCGGGTGCGGTAGATGCGGCATTGGTGGCTTTGCTGTCGTTGACGAATAAGACGCCATTGCGTTCGGCAACGACCTCCATCCGGTGTGCAAGGCCCTGAAATGTAGCCAATGCGGGGCGCCATTGCGCCTCCGTCACGCCGAGCGATTCCACGATCGCGATGGCAACAGCGATATTTTGCAGATTATGGGGGCCTTGCAACGAAGGCCAATCCGCCTGCCCTGTGACCATCGCCGGGTCTGCCAAATGGACCAAATCCGCGCCGCGCCGTGCAAGGACATCGCGATATACCTGCTCGGTATCGGCGTCGCCTTTGCCAAACACGGAATGCGTATTTCCGGTCTGCATGTCGAACAGGCGCGCCTTTGAGGCAACATAGCCTGCATAACCATCATAACGGTCAAGATGATCCGGCGACAGGTTAATCAGCGCGGCCGCATCGCACGACAGCGAGTGGGTAATGTCGATTTGGTAGCTGGAAAGCTCCAGCACATAAACCCCGCCTGCTGGCAACGGTGCCTGCGACAAAATTGGCAAGCCAATATTTCCGCCCATGCGAACGGGCAACCCAGCGCTACTCAAAAGATGGTGGACCAAGGCCGTCGTCGTCGATTTCCCATTGGTGCCGGTAATGCCGACAACATGGTGCGGCGGCAGGCTTGCCCGCGCCATTGCGAATAACTCAATGTCGCCGATTAACGGCAGCCCTTCGGCCTTTGCCTTGTCCGCTATGGGATGGCGGTTGATGGGCACGCCGGGCGATACAACAATCGCATTATAGCCCGACAGATCCGCCAGCAACGGATCGCCAATATTCGCAATATCGGCAATTTTGGCGCGTGCGCCTTCGTCATTATCCCATGCAAGGATTTCCGCTCCGCCCGCAACAAGCGACCGCGCAGCTGCAAGGCCGGAGCGCGCAAGCCCCAGTATAGCAAACTTACGGTCTTTGAAGGCGGGTGTTGTAATCATCTGAGCTTGAGCGTTGATAGACCTGCAAGCGCGAGTACGAAAGCGACAATCCAAAAGCGGATAACAACGGTTGGTTCCGACCAGCCAAGCTGTTCAAAGTGGTGGTGGATGGGTGCCATGCGGAAGATGCGCTTTCCGGTGCGTTTGAACCAGAATACCTGAATGATGACCGACAGCGCCTCGATCACGAAAAGTCCGCCGATGATGGCGAGCACGAATTCATGATGTGCGACAACGGCGATCGCGCCCAATGTGCCGCCCAGGGCAAGGCTGCCGGTATCGCCCATGAACACTGCAGCAGGCGGCGCGTTGAACCACAAGAACGCCAAACCAGCACCCACGATGGCGCCGCACAACATCGCAAGATCGCCAGCGCCCAAGTAAAAGGGAATGCCCAAATAGGCCGCATATTTGGCGTTACCGACCATATAAACGATGATCATGAACGCGACTGACGCGATAATCACGGGCATAGTGGCCAAGCCGTCAAGGCCATCGGTCAGGTTCACCGCATTGCCAAAGGACACGATGACAAACGCGCCAAACGGCACATACCACCAACCCAGATCGACAACGGGGCCATTGACGAAGGGCAGATACAACATGCCACCCGATTGCGAGACAATCAGCGATACCGCAACGCCCGCAATCGCAAACTCCATAAGCAACCGGACCCTTCCCGAAACGCCCTTGTGACTGCGCTTTTTGACCTTGTCATAATCATCAAGGAACCCGACGGTGCCAAAGCCTGCGGTGACCAGCAGACACGCCCAAACATACACATTGGTCAGGTCCATCCACAGCAGCATCGAGATACCGACCGACACCAAAATCATCAGGCCGCCCATGGTCGGCGTGCCGACCTTAGCGAGGTGAGATTGCGGGCCGTCGCTGCGAATGGGCTGGCCCTTGCCCTGACGGACACGCAGCATGCTGATGAAGCGCGGACCGATCATCAAACCGATAATAAGTGCGGTGGCAACGGCTGCCCCCGAACGGAAACTGAGATAGCGGATAAGATTCAAAATACCCGGAAAACCAAGATATTCGGCCAATATATACAGCATTAGTTTTTCCCACCCGTCAGCGCGCTGACGATGGAGGAAAGTCCCATACTGTTGGAACCTTTGACCAATATCGTGTCTGATGCGCAAAGATAATTTTGCAGAAGGGCCAATGCCTCCTGCGCGGTCGCGCAATGCGCGAAATTGGCTGGCCCCTCAACCCCTGCG
>NZ_JBIICH010000163.1:0-3906 GCF_044239005.1 Sphingorhabdus sp.
TAACTCCGGCAATACGTGCCAATTTATTTACTCCTGCTCCACAGGTGTCCCGAAAGACAAACCCTATCTCAACGCTGATGATATTCCGAAACGCACAAAACCAGCGGACGCGAAAAAGCGCTGCTGGCTGCACCAGATGTTCGGAATTGACGTCGCCTTACGGTGAGTCGCGCCAACTGTCAAGGCTGGCGGCGCGCTATCCCTTGCCTTTGGTCTTGGTTTTGCCCGGTATTGCGTTTTCTTCGATGAACGCAATAATCCGGCTCGCAATATCCTTGCCGGTGGCTTTTTCGATTCCTTCAAGCCCTGGCGAACTGTTCACTTCCATGATGACCGGACCATGATTGGACCGTAGCATATCGACGCCAGCGACATTTAACCCCATGGCGCGCGCCGCGCGGACTGCGGTTGATCGTTCCTCCGGCGTGATTTTTATCGCTTCAGCCGAACCGCCGCGGTGCAGATTTGATCGAAAATCACCCTCGGCACCCTTACGCTGCATCGATGCGACAACCTTGTTGCCGATCACAAAACAACGAATGTCGGTGGCATTTGCCTCTTTGATGAACTCCTGCACGAGGATGTTCACGTTCGCGCCGCGAAACGCCTCAATGACGGAGCGGGCCGACTTTTCGGTCTCACCCAAAACCACGCCAATGCCCTGCGTGCCTTCCAAGAGCTTGATGACAACCGGAGCGCCGCCAACCATTTTGATGACTTCATCGGTTTGCTTGGGATCGTGGGCGAATGCCGTTACCGGCAGGCCAAGCCCCTTGCGCGCCAGAATCTGTAACGACCGCAGCTTGTCGCGGGATCGGCCGATGGCGACGCTTTCGTTCAATGACCATACGTTCATCATCTCAAACTGACGCAGCACAGCGAGGCCGTAAAATGTGATGGACGCGCCAATGCGCGGAATGACCGCGTCATATTTGCCGAGCTTGGCACCCTGATAATATGCTTCGGGGCGGTGCGACGTGATGTTCATCGTCACCCGCAACGTATTCAGAATATCAATCTCATGTCCACGCGCCAAGGCGGCTTCGACGAGCCGTTGGTGCGAATATAGGTTGGCGTTGCGTGCCAACATGGCGATTTTCATGTGCTCTTTTGTCCTTGATTCGCTGGCTTGCCCAATACCCAGCGTCGTGCGCTATTGACCAGAAAGCCGCGCCTTAGCGCCCGTCGGCCAATTAGCAAGGGAAAGGCCATGGAACGCCGGTTCGCCAAGGTGAGCTGTCCGTTCCAACACAGCTTACCAAAACAAAATTGCGCTGAGATGACATAGCGTTCTTGCGTGTCACCATTGGACGATCGCACCATGCGCCGGTCGATGACGGGCGCTTCATAGCGCTTTGGCTTTTCGCCCGCATTCAAACGGAACCAAAATTCAACCCACGGCTTGCCATCGCGGACGATAGGTTTGATGCGCGTTGCATGTATCGATGATGTAGCAGCGCCGGTGTCCATTTTCGCGTGCACGTGCGACAGGCCAAGGCTCGGCACATCGACCATTTCGCACCAGCCAATCTCTAATTTTCCGCCTGAACGCGGCTTGCCACCCCCGACAGCCAATTAGATTTGCTCCAATGCCGGCGATGCTGTTGAAGCATATATGGCTGACGTGAGGACAAGATGTTTCATGGAAGGCGTTCCTAACAACCGTTTCCATTTCCGTCACGTTGAACTTGTTTGCGCGGGCGTTCAGCCGATGATGGCTTCAATCGCCTTCGTCACGTCGTCAATCGGCGCCATGCCATCGACACGGCTTACAAGGCCGCGGGCATCGTAAAGGGGCAAGATCGGTTCGGTCTTTGCGCGATACTCCGCCATGCGGGTACGGACGGTTTCTTCATTGTCATCGGGGCGACGCTTAAATTCATGCGATCCACATTTGTCACAGGTGTCGGCTTTGACCGGTTTTTTGAAAACATCATGATAACCATCACCGCAATTGGCGCAGGTGAAACGGCCAACAACGCGTTCGACCAACGCGTCTTCGTCAACAACCAGTTCAATCACATAATGGAGCGTTCGTTGGCGTGCGGACAACAGACCATCGAGAAGCGCGACTTGCGGCGCCGTGCGTGGGTAGCCGTCAAATATCAGGCCCTTGTCCGCAGGGATCGCATCCATATGCTCGCCAAGAATCTCGGCCATCAATTCATCAGGGAAAAGCTTTCCCGCCTTCATGATCTCATCCGCCATTTTACCGACTTCAGTGCCCGCCTTTACGGCAGCGCGCAGGATTTCGCCGGTCGACAATTGCACCATGCCATATTTCTCGACGAGAAATGCAGCCTGCGTTCCTTTGCCTGCGCCAGGAGGCCCCAAAAGGATGATATTCATGAAACGTTTCCCTATTCGTTTCGATGTCGCACCTTTAGCGGGCGCGTCCACCCTTCAACTTGGCCTTCTTCAACAAATCCCCATATTGGTGGGCGAGCAGATGACTCTGAATCTGTGAAATCGTATCAATGGTGACGTTGACCAGAATGAGCAAGCTGGTTCCGCCAATAGCGAAGAACTGCTGCTGGCCAGTTTGGGCCATGACATAGTCGGGCAACAAGCAGACCAATGTCAGATAGGCTGCGCCCAACACGGTGATGCGTGTCAGAACATAATCCAGATAGGATTCGGTGTTCTTGCCCGGACGAATGCCCGGAATGAAGCCACCCGCTTTTTTCAGATTCTCGGATGTTTCTTCCGGATTGAACACCACAGCGGTGTAAAAGAAGCAGAAGAAGATGATACCGAGGCCATAGAGCGCGAGATACACCGGCTGTCCATGAGCCAAATACTGGTTCAACGTGATGACAAAGTCACCCATCGCGCTTTCACCCGCGACCTTGTTTCCGCCAAGCTGTGTAATGGTGATAGGCAAAAGCAACAATGACGATGCAAAAATCGGCGGGATGACGCCAGCAGTGTTGATCTTCAATGGAAGATGGCTGCGGTCAGCCTGCATCATGCCGCGCTGCGTCGCACGCTTTGGATATTGAATAAGCACCCGGCGCTGGCCGCGCTCCATGAAACAGATCAGCAAAGTCAGGCCGACGAACATCAGCAGGAAGCCAACGATTAGAAAACCGCTTATCGATCCGGTCCGCCCACCTTCAAGAAGCTGTGCGAACAACCGTGGCATTTGGGCGACGATACCCGCCATGATGATCAATGAGATACCGTTGCCGATACCGCGCGATGTAATCTGCTCGCCTAACCACATCAGGAACATGGTGCCGCCGATAAGGCTGATGGTCGCAACGACACGGAACATCAGGCCCGGCTCAACAACCGCGCTAATGCCATTGGCCGCAGCGAGGCTTTCGAGTCCTGCAGCGAGGAAATATCCCTGCACCGCCGTCAGAAACACAGTGCCATAGCGTGTGTACTGATTAAGTTTCTTGCGTCCGCTCTCGCCCTCTTTCTTGATGGCAGCAAGCGTCGGCGACAGCGATGAAGCGAGCTGCACCACGATCGACGCAGTAATATAGGGCATGACGCCAAGCGCGATGAGGCTCATGCGCTCAAGGCTGCCGCCCGAGAAAGTGTTGAAGATATCGAGAACGCCGCCGGCGGCGTTGTTCGCATAAAGGGCTGCTTGCGCGATGGGATCAACGCCCGGCAGCGGCACGAAGCTCAGCATCCGGAATATGATGAGCGCGCCGATAGTGAACCAGATGCGGTTCTTAAGCTCTGTTGCCTGCCCGAACTTCGATAAATTGAGGTTCGATCCCATTTGGTCGGCCCTAGATGCCATGATATACGTTCCTTGGTTTCGGATTAACCGTGAATGCACAATAATCGCGCAACGGCTTCACCCCAAAAATTTCGCCTGACTGTATCTGGACGAACCCCAGAAATGTCAAACCCCGCCAGCCCATATCGGGAAGCGGGGCTGGCATG
>NZ_JBIICH010000164.1:0-3892 GCF_044239005.1 Sphingorhabdus sp.
CCAAGTCCGGGCAATTTCGACAATGCCTGTGCCAATGCGTCTATTTCTTGCGATGCCATGCTGCGGGTCTTAGGGGGCTTTCGAACAAAGGAAAAGTGACGATGCGTCTTGCCTTCATGGGAACACCCGAATTTGCCGTGCCCGCGCTCGATGCGCTGGTTGCCGCTGGGCATGATGTGGTTGCCGTATATTCGCAGCCACCCCGCCCCGCGAACCGCGGTAAAAAGCTTACGCCGTCCGCCGTGCAGCAGCGCGCCGAAGAACTGGGTTTGCATGTACGCACCCCGCTGTCGCTGCGACAGGACGATGCCGCAGCGGAATTTGCAGCGCTTGACCTCGACGCCGCAATTGTCGCGGCATATGGCCTGATCCTGCCCAAATCGATCTTGGACGCGCCACGCCATGGCTGCCTGAATATTCACGGATCGCTGCTGCCGCGCTGGCGCGGTGCTGCGCCGGTTCAGCGGGCTATTCTGGCGGGCGACGCCACAACGGGCGTCATGGTCATGCAAATGGAGGCAGGCCTCGATACCGGCCCAGTACGTGCAACAACCGAAATCGAAATCGGGCACAAGACCACGGGCATGCTGACGCGCGAGTTGGCCGAGCTTGGCGCAGAATTAATGGTGCGGGTATTATCGGACCTCGACGCACATCCTTGTGTGCCGCAACCGGAAGATGGCGTGACCTATGCCGCCAAAATCGACAAGGCAGAAACCAAATTGGATTTTTCAATGTCCGCCGAAGCGGCCGAACGACAGATACGCGCATATAACCCCGCGCCGGGTGCATGGTTCGAATTTGAAGGCGAGCGATATCGTGTGCTTGCCGCCGACATCGTTGCTGGCACCAGCACAGCCGGCACAATTTCGGACGACCGGCTGACCATCGCCTGCGGCGTTGACGCGATCCGTCCCACCCTTATCCAACGTGCCGGTAAACCCGCAATGCCAACTGCAGACTTGCTGCGTGGCAAGGCAATACCAGCGGGCACAATTCTGCAATGACTCGCTTTGCCCTCACCATCGAATTTGACGGCGGCCCATATATGGGCTGGCAATGGCAGGACCATGGCCCTTCGGTCCAAGGCGCCATCGAAGAGGCTATATTCAAAACCACTGGCGAAAAGACGTTGGTCTATAGCGCAGGCCGCACCGATGCCGGCGTCCACGCCTTGGGCATGCGCGCACATGTCGATGTCGAAAAAGGGCTTTCATCGTTCCGATTGATGGAAGCCATCAACGCCCATTTGCGGCCCCACCCCATCGCGATATTACATTGCGAGGAAGTCGCCGACGACTGGCATGCGCGTTATAGTTGCATTGGCCGGGCGTACGAATATCGCATCCTCAACCGCCGCGCCTCGCTCACTTTGGAAAAGGGCCGGGTATGGCGCGTTGGTCCGCACCTTGATGCTGACGCAATGCACGCAGCGGCACAGATTTTGGTGGGCGTGCATGATTTCACGACCTTCCGGTCGACGGCATGCCAATCGGCAAGCCCGGTCAAGTCGCTCGAACGGTTGAACGTCCGCCGCGAAGGGCAGCATGTGATCGTCGAGGCTGCGGCCTTGTCATTCCTGCATCACCAGGTGCGGTCGATGGTGGGGTGCCTTGTGGCGGTTGGGCTTGGCCGTTGGACCGCCGACGATTTGCAGGCTGCACTTGATGCGGCAGACCGTTCCGCCTTGGCGGAAAATGCGCCACCCGAAGGCCTTTATTTTGTGCGGGCAATCTATCCTTAAGCAACCAGCCGCGCATCACAATAATAGGTCTTGCGCGCGTTCTTTGTCTAGCAAGGCCTGTTTTCGCTCCAGACCATATGCATAGCCGCCAAGCGAACCGTCGCTGCGGATAACCCGGTGGCAGGGGATCAGGACGGCGACGTTATTCGCGCCATTGGCACTTCCCGCCGCACGCACGGCATTGGGGCTGCCCACCGCAGCGGCGATATCTGTATATGTCCGTGTTTCACCGGCCGGAATGCGCTTCAGCTCGTTCCAGACCGCCTGTTGAAATGCGGTGCCAGCCACATCCAGCGGCAAGTCCGGCATGTGGGCAGGGTTCTCGATCGCCGCAATCGCGCCTGTTACCAGATGCGCGAGCGCACTGCCCCCGGCCATGATATCTGCGTTTGGAAACCGCCGTTGCAGCGCGGTTTCATCTTCATCGAATGACAGGCGGCAGATGCCTTTATCGGTCGCGGCAAGCAGCATCTTACCCAGCGCGGTATCAACCACCGCCCAGCGAATTTCAACGCCAGCACCACCATTTTTCCACGCGCTTGGCGTCATGCCCAAATGTCCCTTTGTGATCCAGATCAGCCGCCGCAGGCTTTGAACAACGCCAAGGTCCGCGCCCGCGCCAGATCGGCGCTGTCTTCATGATAGTCTTTGCGCCGGTCCGAATTGAACCCATGGTTGGCGTCGTACACAAATATCTGCGCGGTGGGGTGCGCTTTGTCGATAAGTGCCTCTACACCTTCCATCGGGATGCCTTGGTCATATCTGCCAAAATGCGCGATTGTGGCGCATTTGGGTGTATTATCCGCATATAATGTCGGTACGAGACTGCCATAATAGCAGCTGGCAGCCGCAAGATCATCGCTGGTGCCAGCAAGTGCCCAAGCCACCGACCCGCCATAGCAATAGCCCGTGATGAAAACGGGGCCTTTACTCTTCAACGCATCAATGCAGACCTGCGCGTCATCCAACGACTGTGCAAAGGGATGCAGATCGCGAGCCAATTCCACCGCGCGGTGATAATCGGGGCCGGTATAGGCGGCTTCAAAACCGGGATGCTCGCGATCAAAAATAGCCGGTGACAACACTTCATACCCATCTGCGGCATATTCGTCGCACAGCTCGCGGATATGGTCCGTCACGCCAAAAATTTCCTGCACCAGCACAAGGCCACCACGCCGCTCACCATCTGGTAAGGCATGGTAGACGGCAATCTCCGCGCCGTCCGACATTGCCATCCGAATCATTTCACCCATCTCGGTCTCCTCTCCTGCCGCATTTCACGTGTTTTCGATTGCCGTGCAACGCCAGTTTGCACCACCAGAACAAGTTTGTGACCGCCACACTATGCAATGAACTTAATTCCCAATCTTGCATCGCAACAAAAGCCCTGCTAGGCGCGCGGCGACGCTAGAGACAGGGCAACCTTTCGGCTGGTTCAGCAAATACATCAGTTGTACATTTAAGGACTTCAACGCGTGGATAATTCCGGCGGCACAAGCGCTAATATACAAGCCAGTCTATCTGGCCGTTACGCGACGGCATTGTTCGAGTTGGCACGTGACGCCAACTCCATCAACGCCGTTGAAAAAAGCCTTACGTCGGTCGCCAAGGCTGTGAACGAATCGGCAGACCTGAAGTCACTGACCACCAACCCTGTGTTGACGCGGACGGACGCGAAAAAAGCGATCGCTGCTGTGGCAAAGGCAATGAAGCTGGATGCTTTGACGACCAAGACCTTGGGCGTGCTTGCTGACAATCGCCGGCTCAGCGAAACCGCATCAGTCGCGCGGGCATTCTCGTCGCTTGCGGCGGCCCATCGCGGCGAAGTCACCGCCGAAGTTACATCCGCCCACGCACTGAGCGCGGCGCAGATGAAGACGCTTTCCGCAAATCTTAAGGCACGCGTCGGCAGCGACGTGGCCATCCAGACCAAAGTCGATCCATCCATTTTGGGTGGCCTGACTGTCCGCATCGGCAGCCAGATGATCGACACTTCTATTAAAACCCGTTTGAACACCCTCGCTAACGCGATGAAAGGCTAAGTAGCAAAATGGATATCCGCGCCGCAGAAATTTCCAAGGTCATTAAGGACCAGATCGCCAATTTCGGCACCGAAGCTCAGGTTTCGGAAGTCGGTAGCGTTCTGTC
>NZ_JBIICH010000165.1:0-3885 GCF_044239005.1 Sphingorhabdus sp.
ACAATTCGTCCATGCCCAAAATCGCGATGATGTCCTGAAGCGATTTGTACTTCTGCAGCGTTTCCTGAACGCGGCGTGCCGTGTCATAATGCTCTTGGCCAACAACGGCTGGTGTCAAAACGCGGCTAACCGAGTCAAGCGGGTCAACGGCTGGGTAGATACCCAATTCCGAAATTGCGCGGTTCAACGTGGTCGTTGCGTCCAAGTGGGCGAACGACGTTGCTGGTGCAGGGTCGGTCAAGTCATCTGCAGGAACGTAAATCGCCTGAACCGAGGTAATCGAACCCTTGGTGGTCGACGTAATACGCTCTTGCAACTGGCCCATGTCCGTTGCCAACGTTGGCTGATAGCCCACAGCCGAAGGAATACGGCCAAGAAGTGCGGACACTTCGGAACCGGCTTGCGTGAAGCGGAAGATGTTATCGACGAAGAACAGAACGTCCTGGCCTTCTTCATCGCGGAAATATTCCGCCATGGTCAGACCCGACAAAGCAACACGTGCACGCGCACCGGGAGGCTCGTTCATCTGGCCGAACACCAGCGCAACCTTCGAACCTTCTGGGGTTGGGTTGCCGTCGGCATCCTTGGCGATAACGCCTGCATCGAGGAATTCATGGTACAGATCGTTACCTTCGCGGGTACGCTCACCCACGCCAGCAAACACCGAAACGCCGCCATGGCCCTTTGCGATGTTGTTGATCAGTTCCTGAATAAGAACGGTCTTACCAACGCCGGCACCGCCGAACAGACCGATCTTGCCGCCCTTTGCATAAGGCGCGAGAAGGTCGATAACCTTAATACCGGTGACGAGAATTTCCGCTTCGGTCGACTGGTCGGTGAACAAAGGCGCTTCTGCGTGGATTGGGTTCGACTTTGCAGCGCCAACAGGGCCACGCTCGTCGATTGGTTCACCAATAACGTTCATGATGCGGCCAAGGGTCATTGGACCAACTGGAACCGAAATCTGCGCACCGGTGTCACGCACGGGCTGACCGCGGGTCAAACCTTCGGTCGCGTCCATTGCGATCGTGCGAACGGTGTTTTCGCCAAGATGCTGTGCAACTTCAAGGACGAGGCGGTTGCCGTTGTTATCGGTTTCAAGTGCCGACAAAATGGCCGGCAGCTGGCCAGTGAAGGTTACGTCGACAACAGCGCCGATGACCTGTGAAATGCGGCCCGTTGCACCGGCAACGTTAATCGCGGTTTGGCCAGCACCAGCCTTTGGAGCGGGAGCCTTGGTTGCAGCAGCTTTTTTCACAGGCGCTTTTTTAGCGGCTGCGGCGGGTGCTGCGGCCTTTTTTGGAGCGGCGGTCTTCTTCGGGGCGGTTGCCATTTGCTTCTTCCTTGCCTTTGGATGTCGTTAAAGCGCTTCTGCGCCTGCGATAATTTCGATAAGTTCAGTCGTAATCGCCGCCTGACGCGTGCGGTTATATTGAATAGTCAGCTTGTTGATCATGTCGCCCGCATTGCGCGTTGCGTTGTCCATCGCGGTCATTTTTGAACCTTGCTCGGACGCAGCATTTTCGCGGTTTGCGCGAAGCAGCTGAACGGCAACATTGCGTGGCAGCAAGTCAGCGAGAATTTCTTCTTCGTCTGGCTCATATTCAACCGTTGCAGAAACGCCGACGGCATCGCCTTCACCCGCGGTGACGGCAACTGGCATCAGCTGAATTTGCGTTGGCGTTTGCGTAAGGACGTTTTCGAACTTGCTGAAGAACAGATGCGCGACGTCAAATTCGCCCGCTTCAAAACGTGCGGTCAAATCTTCACCCCATGCTTGCACATCAGCGTAAGTGAGCTTGCCCAAATCGCCCGGTTCAATGCTGTGGATGATATCGCCACGGAAAGTCCGGCTGAGCTGATCGCGGCCTTTCTTTCCGATGGTGTAGAATTTGACGGTCTTGCCTTCGGCCTTCAATGCTTCTGCCTGACGGCGGGCAAGACGGACGATGTTGGTGTTGAATGCGCCAGCAAGGCCCTTGTCGCTGGTGGCGACAACGAACAGATGCACGTCGCTGTTGCCTGAACCAGCAAGCAGCTTTGGCGATTGTGGACCGACCGTTACCTTCGACGCGATGCTTGATACGACCGCTTCCAGTCGTTCGGCATATGGGCGTGATGCTTCAGCTGCTTCGGTTGCCCGACGCAGTTTCGCAGCAGCGACCATTTTCATCGCCTTGGTGATCTTCTGGGTCGACTTGACCGAGTTGATCCGCATTTTGAGGGCCTTAAGAGACGCCATCTATTCTTCCCTTTGCCGTCACCCTGAACTTGTTTCAGGGTCTTAATTAAGATGCTGAAACAAGTTCAGCATGACGGGTGATTGTTAAGCGAAATTCTTCGTGAACTTGTCGAGAGCCGCCATCAGCGCCTTCTTGCTGTCGTCGCTGAAGTCGCGGCTATCGCGAATGGTCTTCAGGATGCCAGCATGGTTGGCACGAAGGTCAGCCAGCATGGCGTCTTCATAGCGGTTCACGTCGGCGACTGGAATGCCGTCGAGATAGCCATTGGTACCTGCGAAGATTGACGCGGTCTGCTCTTCGAAAGGCAGTGGCGAGAATTGCTTCTGCTTCAACAGCTCGGTCAGGCGCGCACCGCGGTTAAGCAGCTTTTGCGTCGACGCGTCGAGATCCGAACCGAACTGCGCGAACGCAGCCATTTCGCGATATTGTGCAAGCTCAAGCTTAATCGAGCCCGATACCTTCTTCATCGCCTTTGTCTGCGCAGCCGAACCAACGCGGCTAACCGACAGACCAACGTTAATCGCAGGGCGGATACCCTGGAAGAACAGGTCGGTTTCAAGGAAGATCTGACCGTCGGTGATCGAAATCACGTTGGTTGGAATGTACGCCGAAACGTCACCAGCCTGTGTTTCAATGATCGGCAATGCCGTCAACGAACCACCGCCATTGGCATCGGACATCTTTGCCGCGCGCTCAAGCAAACGGCTGTGGAGATAGAAAACGTCACCAGGATAGGCTTCACGGCCTGGAGGACGACGCAGAAGAAGCGACATCTGGCGATAGGCAACAGCTTGCTTCGACAAATCGTCATATACGATGACGGCGTGCATGCCGTTGTCGCGGAAATATTCACCCATCGCAACGCCGGTGTAAGGCGCGAGATACTGAAGCGGTGCAGGCTCCGAAGCGGTTGCAGCGACAACGATCGAATATTCCATCGCGCCTTGTTCTTCCAATGCACGAACGATTTGCGCAACGGTCGAACGCTTCTGACCAACGGCAACGTAGATGCAGTAAAGCTTCTTCGATTCGTCAGTGCCCTTGTTCACTTCCTTCTGGTTGATGAACGTGTCGATGGCGACTGCTGTCTTACCGGTCTGACGGTCACCAATGATCAATTCGCGCTGGCCACGGCCAACAGGAACGAGCGCGTCGAGCGCCTTGAGGCCAGTCTGGACAGGTTCCGAAACCGATTGGCGCGGGATGATGCCTGGCGCTTTGACTTCAACGCGGCTGCGCTGTGTGGTCTTGAGCGGGCCCTTGCCATCAATTGGGTTGCCAAGGCCGTCAACAACGCGGCCAAGCAATTCCTTGCCGACGGGAACGTCAACGATCGTGCCGGTACGCTTTACAACGTCGCCTTCGCGAATTTCGCTGTCGGTTCCGAAAATAACGACACCGACATTGTCCGCTTCAAGGTTCAAGGCCATGCCCTGAATGCCGTTGGCGAACTCGACCATTTCACCAGCCTGAACATTGTCGAGGCCGTGAATACGGGCGATACCGTCACCAACGGACAGAACGCTACCGACTTCCGAAACCTGAGCTTCGGTGCCGAAATTGGCGATCTGGTCCTTAATGACCTTGGAAATTTCTGCGGCGCGGATATCCATTTTGCTACTTAGCCTTTCATCGCGTTAGC
>NZ_JBIICH010000046.1:0-15366 GCF_044239005.1 Sphingorhabdus sp.
TGGTTCCAACACGGGCAGAAGCCGAATGGGCAATGGATGCGGCGGCTGGCATTCACGCGGCCTGGTGGGGTGACCCATCGCTCGACACGCTTGACTGGCTCAGCGGCACGAAAGCTGTTCCGCCCCAAATAGACAGCGAAACGTTATATGCGATGCTTTGGCCTGCATTTTGTGACCGATATGGCGACCGGATCAGCAAAGAGATTAAAATCGTTGGTGAGCGTTATTTGGGCAATATCCAACGATGGTTAGACTCACGTTCCGGTCCACGCTGTCTCACGCACAATGATTTTCGTCCAGATAATATGCTGTACTGTGCCGACGACAAAGACCAGCCCATCGTTATCGTCGACTGGCAAACGGTTGGTGTCGGCGAAGGTGCAAGCGACATAGCCTATTACCTGGGCACATCGATGGACGCCGCTACCCGCAAAGTAGAAGAGCACGGCCTTCTGGCGCGTTATCGAACGGGATTAGATAGGCACAATATACCCTTCGCAGACCTTGCCCAACAGTGGAATGCCTATCGCCTTGCGTCTTTTTCGGGAATGCTCATGGGTGTAACGGCGTCCATGGTCGTGGAACAGACCGACCGGGGCGACGCCATGTTTCTGGCTATGTCAGAGCGGTCGGCTTTGATGGCAATCGACCATGCCGAGATTGCCCTTGATTTCTAGCCCGGCAGGAAAGCTGCGACCAAATCACTGCCCTGATGGGATCAGGGTGATTTCCGTTTGGCGCCCATCGATAAAACGCACAGTCTTGCCATCAAAAAAAGCATTCTCTTCGCTGCGGAAATCCACGCGTTGTCCGGCCCATTCGGGAACGGCGGCATAGGTTGTGAGTTCGATGGACCATGCTGTGTTGGCGTTTATCACGCCGCTACCACGTGGATCGGCGTTCTGGTTATCCCAAAAGCCAATGGACGGCCCGGCGCCATGACCATGCAAGCCAATCGGGTGCGTGTAAATCGACGGATCAAGCCCCGCCGCCACGGCTTCTGCCCGCGCCGATGCCAAGGCGGCATTTCCGCTGCGTCCAACCGCAAACTGCCGCCTCAGGATATCCTGAACCCGGTTGCTGTTCGCCAGCCCCTGTCTGAGGCCAGCGGGCGCATCGCGCTCGCCGGGTTTCAGGACATAGGCAAGATGCTGCGTATCGGTGCTGAGCCGCAGATAATTGATGCCGAAATCTGTCCACAGCAGGTCGCCCGGCTGAATGACCTCGTCGCCTTCCAACATGCCCTTTGCCCCTGCCCGCTGGATCGCGACCGAAGGATGGAACCATGGTTCGAGGCCCAGCTGAAGCAGCCGATCACGGTACCACCATTGCACCTGCTCCGCCGTTGTCACCCCCGGGGTAATCACAGCGCGCGAAAACGCTTCGGCAATGATCGCATGGGCAGTGCGCAGGACGCTGGGGTAAATTTCCATCTCGGCGGGCGTCCGCGTTTCAAGCCAGCGGATCGCGAGTGCTTCGCCGCTGACGATCCGCGACCGCAACGCAGCGGGCAACGCGCCCGTGAATTTTTCATATTGGCTGAGCGTCATGCCGTCGGCGAATTGATACAGGTCCGACGTGTTGATCGCAATTTGGGCCGGATCGCGCGCAGCGATTATGTCTGCGACCGCCTGCCACTGATCAGGCTGCTTGCTTGGATCCCACGCTGGCGCGAACAGACCGCCCAATCCATAGCGGCTAACCGTCAGACGCTCGATCGGCTTTCCGTTACCCGGATCGTGGAAAATCAGAATTGTGCGGCGCCGTGCGTGCATATTCTCTGCATCCAGCATCGACGCGACCACAGGCTCTTCAAAATATTCGCGCGCCACCATCAGCCACAAATCAACGCCCTGTTCGCGCATGATGGCCGGAATGATCGTATCCAGCCGCGCGGCTAAAATGCGGTTTTCGGTCGCGGCCCTTTCGCGTGCGTTCAATATCGGCGGAAGCGCCGGTGCCTGCACCTCCGTCTCGCTCATGACGATCGGCGCGGACATTGCTGCAGTGGCTGGCCCAATCATGGCCGCAAGCAGAGCCAGTCCAGATATCACGCGCTTTGCCATCATGCTTCCCCCAATCATATTCCGCACCGACATTGGCTGGCCGCGATGCAAGGATCAAGTCCGACATGTCATTCGATGTGAAAGCAGGCGATATCATTAGGTATGAAGGAAGTCGGGATATGCCCTGAAGAGTTGTGCCCACGGCATGTTGAACCTGTGTATTGGCGCAACGCACGTCCGCTAAGCGCTTGACGACAGGCGGGGTTTCCCGCCATGCGGATGCTTATGCGTTTCTTCTCTGACAATGCCGCCCCGGTGCACCCCGCTGTCATGCAAGCCATGGCCGATGCCAACCATGTCGATACCGCATATGATGGTGACCAATGGAGCGCACGGCTCGATGCCGCATTCTCCGCTGTGTTCGGCCGCGATGTCGCGGTGCTGTGGGTGGCAACGGGCACCAGCGCCAATTGCCTCGCGCTTGCCTCGCTTGTTCAACCGCATCAGGGCGTCATTTGCCACCGTGAAGCCCATATTGAGGTTGATGAATGCGGTGCGCCGGGTTTCTACACCGCTGGTGCGAAGTTGATGCTGGTCGAAGGTGAAGGCGCCAAGGTGACGCCTGAAACGGTCGAGGCGTGTCTGAACGGCATTCGCAACGATGTGCATCAGGTGCAGGCGGCGGCATTGTCGATCACCAACGCAACCGAATATGGCATGGTCTACACCCCTGCCGAAGTCGCGGCACTTGGCGCATTGTGCCATGATCGCGGCCTTAGCCTGCATATGGATGGCGCACGTTTTGCCAATGCAGTGGCAACATTGGGCTGTGCGCCAGCCGACGTGACGGTGAACGCCGGCGTTGACGTGTTGAGTTTCGGCTTCGTCAAAAATGGCGGCATGGGGGCAGAGGCGTTGGTCTATTTCGACCCGGCGATGGCCGACGCTGCGCGCTATCGGCGTAAACGGGCTGGGCATTTGCAGTCAAAGGGCCGCTTCCTTGCAGCGCAATTGTTGGCGATGCTGGAAAATGATATGTGGTTGATCAATGCGCGTTCCGCCAACGCAGCTGCACAAATCATTGCGGACGCGGCCGCCGAACGATTGCTTTATCCAGTGCAAGCCAATGAGATATTCTTGCGCCTGACGCCCGCTGAAGCGGCGGCATTGCGGGCGCAAGGTTTTGACTTTTACGACTGGGGTGTCGTCGACGAAAATTGGGGCGCGGCGCGTCTCGTCACCAGTTGGCAACATACCGAGGCGGACGTCACCCCGCTGGCCCGTGCGATCGCTGCATTATGAGCACGACCGGGGGGCAGATCGTCGTAGAACCTGGATTTCTGGCGCCGCGGGTATGGATACCCTTTATGGTGACGTCGCTCATCTGGGGATCTACTTGGCTGGTCATCCGCGATCAATTGGGCACAGTGCCGCCGACCTGGTCTGTGGCCTATCGCATGATTGTGGCCGCCATCGCTATGTTCATCCTAGTCATCGTGATGCGCCAGCCGGTGAAGATAGATCGGCCAATGGTCGGTTGGACAATCCTGCTTGGCGTGATGCAATTCGGGATGAACTACAATTTTGTCTATGCCGCTGAACATTATATCACGTCGGGATTGGTCGCAGTGGTATTCGCGCTGTTGATTGTGCCCAATGCGGTGCTCGCCAAATATTGGCTTGGACGGTCAATCGGCGGAGCGTTCATATTAGGCTCAGCGATTGCCTGCGTCGGCGTCGGGTTGTTGATGCTGCAGGAATACCGCGCTGCCCCTATGGGCGGGACGGATGCGCTGATTGGGCTGTTTCTGGTGTTATGTGCCGTTGCTACGGCATCGGTCTCCAATGTACTTCAGGTGACGCCAAAGGTTGCGCGATACCCAACGATCACGATATTGGCGTGGTCAATGTTCTGGGCCAGCTTGGCCAATGCGGCTTTTGCATTCGTGATGGATGGTCCGCCAGTCATCGACATGCGTCCCGGATATATCGGCGGTGTGCTGTATCTGAGCATCATCGGTTCGGTCGTAACCTTCCCGCTTTATTTTCGCCTCATCCGCGACATTGGCCCCGGCAAGGCTGCTTACACGGGCGTGGTCATTCCGGTCTTTGCGATGATCCTATCGACGATATTCGAAGGCTATGTCTGGTCGACATTGGCGCTGGCAGGTGGCGTATTGGTGATGGTTGGCCTCGTCGTCGCAATGCAGACGCGCAAGGCTTAGGGCAGTGACGGCGGTAAGGTGAATGCCTTGCCCCGCACCCTCCAAACCGTTTCCAGCCCCGCGAGCCGGCCGCCCAATTCTATATTATTGCGCGCGCAGCCAATAATGCGCTGAGGCCTTGCCGGTAATCGGCATATTCCGGCGTCCATCCCAGCAGCCGTTTCGCCTTCATATTTGAAACACGCCGGTTTTCGGCATAGAAACCACGCGCCATAGGCGACAGCCCTGCCCCGTCCAACGTCATCAGTGGCGGCCATTCCTGCCCCAAAAGATCGCAGGCATATTCGATAACGTCATTTTGCGACGCCGGTTCATCATCGGCGATGTTGTACACGCCAGCGGGCCCATCAAATGCGGCAATGACGGCGCTAACAATGTCATCCACATGCACACGGCTAAAGATTTGCGCGGGCATGTCGATACGGTGCGCCTTGCCATCTTCGACCCTTTCCAACGCCGATCGACCAGGGCCGTAGATGCCGGGCAAGCGAAAGACCGCGACGTCGTTGCGTAAGGCCTGCCATGCAAGGTCGGCATCGGCACGCGCAGTTCGGCGCCCTTCGCCAATAGCCGCGCTCTCGTCGACCCATGCACCGCCCGTGTCGCCATACACACCCGTTGAGGACAAATAGCCGATCCAAGCGACGCCACTACGTGCAATCCTGTCGCCATATTTCAAAAGCACGGGGTCCCCGCCCTCACCATTGGGTGGAACGCTCGACAAGATGTGCGTGGCGTTTTCGATTGCGGCACTGACCGCCGCTTCATCGTCAAAAGCAATCGCATCGCCGCCGCTCATCCGCCGTGTTCCAGTGACGTGCCAACCGCTTTCACGAAGGCTGTCGGCGAGACGCGAGGCGGTGTACCCCATTCCAAATATGAGCATGTGACGGTGCATCGGCATGGGTTCGCAATCTAATGGCTTGCCGTCAAGCACCGCAATTGCAATTAAGCAGATAGGGAGGAACCACGCCACGTGACCGTCGACGTTATCAAGTCAAAATTACTGGGTGACATTGCGCACGGGTTCCTTGGCCGCGTTGGCGGTGTTTCTGCAGGCATTTATGCAGGGCTGAACTGCAGCCTTGGTTCGGACGATGTGCGCGACAATGTCATCGAAAACCGGCGGCGCGCGGTTGCTGCCGTTATGCCCGGCGCCGCACTGGCGCGGGTGTACCAAATCCATTCGCCTGACGTGGTCACCGTCACTGGGCTCATTGACCAAGACGATCCGCCCAAGGCCGATGCGCTGGTGACGGATAGGCCGAATATCCTGCTTGCGGTCCAGACCGCGGATTGCGTGCCGGTGTTATTTGCAGACAGGCAGGCTGGTGTCGTTGGTGCAGCACATTCGGGATGGAAGGGCGCATTCACAGGCGTCAATGAAAACACGATATTGGCAATGGAGGCACTGGGCGCACAGCGCGAACGGATAGCCTGCGCGATTGGCCCATGCATCGCACAAAAAAGCTATGAGGTTGATGCAGGTTTCTTTGAACGTTTTACCGATGCCAACCCCGAAAATGCGCGGTTCTTCCGCGATGGCAAAGCCGGTCATTACCAATTCGATATCGAAGGCTATGTTGCGGCGCGCCTTGCCGCCGCCGGAATCACAATGGTCGAATGCATGGGGCAGGATACCTACAGCCAGCCAGACCGCTTTTTCAGCTATCGGCGCAGCTGCCACCGCAGTGAACCGGGCTATGGCGGACAAATGTCGTTGATTGGAATATGGAGCAATGATCGTGGCTGAACAGGGCATAACGCGGCAACGCTTTAAATCGATAATGGGCGGTTCCGCGGGGAATTTGGTCGAATGGTATGACTGGTTCGCCTACGCGACATTCAGCATTTATTTCGCGCCGTTATTTTTTCCTGAAGGCGATTTGACAGCCCAGTTGCTCAACACAGCTGCCATCTTTGCGGCAGGTTTTCTGATGCGTCCCATCGGTGCCTGGGTGATGGGTATTTACGGCGACAAGCATGGCCGAAAGGCCGGGCTTACCTTGGCCGTTCTGTTAATGGCGGGCGGTTCGCTCGCCATCGCCTTTGCGCCAACTTATGCGCAGGCTGGGGTTGTTGCGCCGACCATCTTGGTCATCGCACGGATGGTCCAAGGGCTGTCCGTCGGCGGGGAATATGGGTCAAGTGCCACCTATTTGTCGGAAATGGCCCCGGCGGCGCGGCGCGGCTTTTGGTCGAGTTTCCAATATGCAACGCTGAGCGGTGGGCAGTTGCTCGCCATTTTGGTCGCCCTGATCTTACAGGCGATATTGAGCGAGGCGCAAATGGCCGATTGGGGCTGGCGCATTCCGTTCGTGATTGGGTCCATTCTGGCATTGTGCGTCTATCTTTTGCGTCGGACGATGTCTGAAACAAAATCATTCACCAATATTGACCAGAAACGCGAACATTCATCGCTGAAATTGCTTTGGCGTGATCACAAGCGTTCCTGCATATTGGTTGCGGTGATGTCGGGTGGCGGCGGCCTGGCGTCTTATGCTTTCACCACCTATATGTTGAAATATCTGATCAACACCGCAGGTTTCGAAAAGCAAACTGCGACGTTGATTATCGCCGGCGTGTTGATTTGGTCATTCTGTCTGCAACCCATTGCCGGGATGCTGGCCGACCGCTTTGGGCGAAAACCGCTGCTGCTCATCGCAGGCGCTGGGGTCGCGCTGGTCGCTGTGCCCATCTATACGCTGGTTGGCCAAGCCACCTCGCCCATCGTCGCGTTGGCGCTTATTTTGATCCCGATTACACTGCACGGCGGATACACCGCCAACAATGCAATGGTAAAAGCGGAGATGTTTCCTGCCCATATCCGCGCTCTGGGCGTTGCGTTTCCTTACGCGATCGGGAACACCGTATTTGCCGGGACGCTGGAATATGTCGCATTGTGGTTCAAAAGTGCGGGCAACGAAACGGGATTTTTCTGGTATGTCGCGATTTGCGTCGGCGCGACGGTGATTGCCTATCTGATGCTTCCTGAAACGCGCGACACGAGCTTAATCGAGGAAGATTAAGCCAAGCTGCTATCCCACTTCGAACAGGCCTTCGCTTAGGCTTTAGGATCACGCCAATCCAATATGGGCCAACCCTTGGTCACCGCAAGGCGGGCAAGCCGCCCGTGCGGATTGGTGGCGAAAGGTTCATCGGCATAGCTGAGCAACGGGGCATCGGAGACATGGTCCGAATAGGCACGGATATGGCAATTTTCGCGTGACAGACCATGGGCTTCCATCCAGCCTTTAACCCGTTCAAGTTTCGCCGCGTCATAACAATTATGCCCATCAATGCGGGCCAAAACATGTCCGGTGCTGTCCGTGGCAAGGTCCGTCGCGATGACATCATCAAAACCAAGCCGCTTTGCGATCGCCTCGACATATAGCCGGTACGACGCCGTTGCCATGACATGACGATAGCCCGCTGCCTTTTCCTCAGCCACACGGGAAACCAACTGCGGATAGACATTTTTGCCCACCACAATGTCGGCATGGCTTTCCAGATATTTGGCAAATCGCGCCGTGGGAACGCGGTGGCCGATAAGCAATGTCTGCGAAAACTGCTTTAGCCGCGCACGGTCCCACAGCTTCAGCGCATATAATGCCAGCCCAATCGGCAATAACGGCGCAAGGAACAATCGCCACGGCGACTTGTTAAACGCCATATGCAGGAGGAACCCATTATAGGTGGCGCGTCGCGTGACGGTCTTGTCCATATCATATATGGCAAGCAGCGTTGGTTTGGCATCAGTCATCGGTCTGCTACAGGCATAATATAATGGAAGAAGTCTAGAGGCTTGTGATACTTCCCTTTATACGTCAGTTATATGGCTATGGCTAACGCTGCAGAGTTCTTGCAAGAAGACCTGACCGATGGCGGGCAAATCCTCCGCTTATCGGGCAGCTTCACCATAGCTTTGATCGGCGATATCGACGGCCGCTTGCGCGATGTGTCGGCCAATGTGCGCAAAATCGATCTCAGCGCGGTTGAACATATGGATACGGTTGGCGCGTGGCTTGTTCACCGCACGGCAAAGGCGTCGGGCGCCGAAATCGTGGGTGCAGGTAAAGACGCCAGTCGCCTGCTTCAGGCTGTCAGTGGCGCGGATCAGACCGATATACCACCGCGACCACATCCGCCATCATTTGAGCGGTTCCTGGCCGAAGTGGGCCATAGTGTCATCATCAGCTTTACAACGCTTTTGCAATTTCTGGGCTTTGTTGGTCAGGTTGTGAAGGCATGTTTCATACTTGCGATGAACCCCGGCCGCTTCCGCTGGCATGCCGTGGTCCAGCATTTTGACATGGTCGGTGTGCGTGCGTTGGGTATCATTGGCCTGATGAGCTTTCTCATCGGTATCGTCATTGCACAGCAAGGTGCGGTCCAGTTGCGGCAATTTGGCGCCGAAGTGTTCACCATCAACCTGATTGGGCGGCTGACCTTTCGCGAATTGGGAATTTTGATGACCGCGATCATGGTCGCCGGTCGGTCGGGTTCTGCCTTTGCTGCGCAAATCGGCACCATGAAGATCACCGAAGAAATTGATGCGATGCGCACCATAGGTGTCGTGCCAGCAGAAGCCTTGGTTGTTCCAAGGGTCATTGCAGCCGTCATGATGATGCCCTTATTGGGCATATTCGCATCGTTAATGGCCATTATCGGCGGCGGACTTTTGTGCTGGATCGTTCTCGAAATTCCACCCGCGACCTTTGTGCAGCGGCTGCGTGAAGTTACGCCGATGACCGATTTCTGGATTGGCATGATTAAGGCACCCGTGTTTGGCGCAATCATCGCCATGGCAGGCTGTTTCCAAGGGATGCAAGTGCATGGCAATGCGGAGCAGGTCGGATTGAAAACCACTGCTGCAGTGGTGCAGGCTATATTCCTTGTCATCGTTCTCGATGCATTTTTCGCCATATTCTTTAGCGAAATTGGCTGGAATTAAGCCATGGACCAGCCCAACATCATTTCCGTGCAAGGCCTGTGCAACAGCTTTGGCGAGCAGGTCATTCACCAGGATTTGAATCTCGAGGTGCGCCGCGGCGAGATTCTGGGTGTTGTTGGTGGGTCGGGCACGGGCAAGTCGGTGTTGATGCGGTCCATCATTGGTCTTCAAGAACCCGTCGCCGGTAAAATCCGCGTTTTCGACGAAGGCATGATCGGCAAGGAAGAGGACGAGGCCAGTGACGTTCGGCGCCGGTGGGGCGTATTGTTTCAAGGCGGCGCGTTGTTTTCCACATTGACGGTGACCGAAAATGTTCAGGTCCCGCTGCGCGAATTCTATCCCGATTTCAGCAGGGCGTTGCTCGACGAAATCGCGCATTATAAAATCTACCTCAGCGGGCTTCCTGCCGATGCCGCTCATAAATTTCCATCCGAGCTTTCCGGCGGTATGCGCAAACGCGCGGGCCTCGCGCGGGCCTTGGCGATGGATCCCGAGCTTCTGTTTTTGGATGAGCCAACGGCTGGCCTCGATCCCATCGGCGCTGCAAACTTCGACAACCTCACGCGGGATTTGAAAGAAACCCTCGGCCTCACCGTATTCCTGATTACCCACGATCTCGATACGCTCTACGCCATTTGTGACCGGGTCGCGGTACTCGCCGACCAAAAGGTGATTGCGGTCGGTGCGATTGAGGAATTGCTAGCCATCGATCACCCATGGATTAACGAATATTTCAGCGGACCACGCGGGCGGGCAGCACGTCGTGGCCATGACAAACACAACAACCCACAACCGCAATTGCATCAGCCAGGAAGGTCATAGGACAGTAAGATGGAGACCAAATCCAACTATGTGATGGTGGGCGCTATCACGCTTCTTCTTGTGGCCTTGCTCGCGGCATTTACCGTTTGGCTGTCACGCGCTGCCGAAGGCGACAAGAAAGAATATGACATATTCTTTCAGCAGTCGGTGAACGGTCTTGCCAAGGGCTCAGGCGTCTCCTTCTCTGGTGTGCCTGTTGGCGAAATCCAAAGCATCGAATTGTGGGAACCCGATCCAGAATTTGTCCGCGTTCGCATCACCATTAAGGATAGCGTACCCGTGCTTCTGGGCACCACTGCGACGATCAACGGCGTGGGCTTTACCGGCGTTTCTGAAATTCAACTGGACGGCGCGGTCAAGGGCGCACCTGCCTTGGTATGTCCAGAAGCCAACCCGAAATCGGCATGTCCCACCGGCGTTCCCGTCATCCCCACAAAGCCAGGGGCCTTGGGGGAATTGTTGAACAATGCGCCGTTATTGTTGGAGCGGCTTTCGGCGTTGACCGAGCGGTTGACGAACATTCTGTCTGACAAGAACCAGCAATCCATTGAGCAGATATTAGACAATGTCGAAAATCTGTCGGGCACGCTGGCTACACAAGGTCCGGATTTGCGCGCCGCCATTCAAGAATCGCGCATCGCGTTGCAAAAGGCAGGCCTTGCCGCAGATGAAATCACCAAAATGGCGGGCACCACCAACAAGCTGCTTGATAGCGATGGCCGCCCTATGCTGGCTGAACTGCGTAAAACGCTTCGCTCTGCCAATGGCAGTCTGGCTGCGCTGGAAACGACGTTGAACAATGCCAACCCGGCAATTGAAACGCTAAATACGCAGACATTGCCAGAGGTTACGCAATTGGCGCGCGACCTACGCGAATTGTCTGTCTCTTTAAAGTCCGTCACCGACAAGGTTGATCAGGGTGGTATTGGCAGCGTCGTCAACGCGCCGGCATTGCCCGATTATCAACCTGGCAGCAGGAAGCAAAAATGATGTTCAGCAAATTATCCAGCGCACGCTTATTGGCCTTACCCGTCATTCTCAGCCTCGGTGCGTGTGTAAGCTTCGAGACGAAAGCACCGCCCTCCATGCTCGTGCTGACCGCCGATAACGGCGTGACTGCAGGCGCAGCCCGAACGGCATCGGCGACTGACGCCTTGGTTATACAAACGCCGGAGGTGCCGCGCAAACTCGACACGAACCGCGTGCCTGTCCAGATCAACGCCAGCAGCATTGCCTATGTGAAGGATGCGTTTTGGGCCGACAAGCCAGCCCGGTTGATGCAGCAACTATTGTCCGAAACGGTGTCGTCCAAAACCGGTCATCTGGTGCTCAGCGAAGTCGATGCTGGCGGTAAAGCAGCACGCTTTATCTCGGGCAGCCTATTGGAATTTGGCGTGGACGCGGCAACCAATGAAGCCGTGGTGGTCTTTGACGCGGTAAAAATCACGCGCGGCAACCCCACCGAAAAACGCAGATTTGAAGCCCGCCGACCCGTTGCTGCTGTTGAAGCCACGCCTGTTGGGGCAGCGTTGAATGAAGCGGCAAATGAGGTGGCGTTGCAGATTGCCGAATGGGCGAACTGAGCGCTTCAGTTTGACCTAACGCGCAAATCCTTCGGGTTCGGGCCAGCCCTTTGCATATGTCGCCATCACTTTGAATAACGCGCCCATGGATTCACGGGCAACAAGCCTGCTGCGCGCGGCGGAAATTTCCGAGGCCCGATCAGGATTTGCCTGCACCAAGCTCTTGGCGCGCTGATCAATGCCCAATCCCGACAACCAAGCGCCCTGATTGCATGGCCCCGCAACATCGAGGCCAGATCTTTGTGCGCAGAGTGCAAGCGCATGAAAATTGACATGTGCCGTCAAATCGCAATGGCCAGGATCCGAAAATGGGTCCGCATATTTGTGATTTTGCACCGCCTGCAACGTGCTGCCCAGTGCTGGTTCGAGATAACCATAATCAATGGTCAACATAACCCCGCCCTGTCCGGACAGTCGCGTGGAAAGCTTGTCCATCACTAAAGCGGCATCCGGGCACGTTTCGTAAATACTTCCAACCGACGCCATGCGAAATTGTTTAGGAACTAGGGCGTCCGTGGAACGCGGACCCGGCATTGCGGCAAACCGTGCACTATGATCGGGGACGACAACTCTCTCGTGCCAGCCAGCGTTTGTGGCAATCATCTGCGCGATGGGCAGCGCATCAAAGAATTCGTTAGCGACGATAAACAATGGCGCATCGGTTGGGAGCGTTTCCACATCATCATGGAACATAGCAGCGGGGACAGCCGCCAGCTGCTTTTCTCGCAAAACTCCGCTATTTTCGACAAGATGAACCTCTGGTTCAAATCCCAAACGCTTCATTGTCCGAAGCGCATCGGCAGCCAGCGTGCCCCTGCCCGGCCCAAGTTCGACATAATAACATGACGAAGGACGGCCACGCCGCAACCAGATATCGCTCAGCCAAATCCCGACCATTTCGCCAAACATCTGGCTGATCTCAGGTGCCGTTATGAAGTCGCCATCGGCGCCCAAAGGATCCGCGCGGCCATAATATGCGGTGTTTGCCACACGCATATATTCGGCAACGCTGATGGGACCAGACGCTTCAATGCGGTGTGTGAGGCGTTGGCTTGTCGTCTGCGTGTCAGGCCGCACTATTACCCTGCCTGCGAGCCCCTGCCGTGAATAAGAGGAACAGGCCGATTAGAATCATCGGGGTGGTCAACCACTGCCCCATGCTCAGGCCGCTTGCTTCGACCAACCACTGTAACTGCTGGTCAGGTTCCCGGAAGAATTCGATGGTAAAGCGGGAAAGGCCATAGATGACAGCCGCCATGCCACACAGAAAGCCGGGTTTATAGCGTACGTCTGTTTTCCAGAATAACGGCCACATAATCGCGGCCATCAATAGACCTTCGAGCGCAGCTTCATACAGCTGACTTGGGTGCCGCGGCAAATCGCCACCATTTGGAAACACGATGGCCCAAGGCACGTCCGTCACGCGGCCCCAAAGTTCATCATTCACAAAATTTGCCAAACGGCCGAAGAAGAGGCCAAACGGGACGCAACATGCGAGATAATCACAAACCCGCAGGAACGAGATCTTATGCTTGCGCGCCAAAAGCCAGAGAGCAAAAATGATTCCAAGCGCGCCGCCATGGAGCGACATTCCACCTTCCCACAGCTTGAAGACATCTAACGGGTTCTGCAAAATCGATGGCTGATAGAACAAGATATAACCCGTTCGTCCGCCCAATATGATGCCCAGCGTCGCATATAAAATGATATCGTCTGCATGGTCACGCGACATCGGCGCGCCCGGCCGTGCCAGCAGTTTGATCAAAAAGCCGTAGCCAAGCAAAATGCCTACAAGATAGGCCAAGGAATACCAACGCAGCTGAAAGAAGCCCAGATCAAGCGCAACGGGGCCAACACCAAGGTCGGTAAATTGAATATAGCCAGCGGCGGTTGAAATAATCTCGAATGACACAATATTTCCTCAGGACCTTTTGACAATCCTATAGAGGGAAATAGAAGGTGCACAAAGAGTTTAGGAGAGAATCACATGCCGTCCCAATTGGACCTCGCGATCGACGCTACCATAAATCGTCTTATGACCAACGATGGCCCTTTAACGGTGACCTATGTTGAAAAATTTGGAGTGCAATTGCCTATGCTGGCGAAAGCGCCCGGCAACATGGCCGACTATCTGGCATTCTTTTGCGCCACGCATGCGGACAAAGAGTTTCTGGTAGATGGCGACATCCGGCTAAGCTTTCGCGAAACCTATGCCGCAGCGCGCGTGCTGGCCGGCGGCTTAGTCGAGGGACACAAGCTTCAAAAGGGCGACAGGGTCGGGATCGCCGCACGCAATTCGGCCAACTGGATTATTGCCTACATGGCCATCGTTATGGCCGGCGGCGTTGCGACCCTGCTTAATGGCTGGTGGCAAGGTGGCGAATTGGCCGAAGGCATCCGCATGGTCGGCTGTCGCTATGTCCTCGCGGATGAACAGCGGGCTGCGCGCTTGGCAGGGCATGATATCGGTGGTTGTGAGCTATTGATATTCGGTCATGACGGCGCGCCGACGGAAGGCCTGTCTGTCTTGACATCAAAAGGGGGCGGCGCAGAAACACCGCTGCCCGCACTTGCCCCCACAGACAATGCGACGATCTTGTACACATCCGGTTCGACGGGTCAGTCCAAGGGCGCGGTATCCGACCACCGGGCCGTTGTTCAGGGCGCGATGAGTTACGTGGGCCAGACCCTCGTCTTTTTCGAGCTTCTTTCGTCCACTGGTCAGGCCATGCCAGCGCAGCCATCGGCGCTGGTCAACGTGCCATTGTTTCACGTTACCGCTTCCATTCCACTGGTTCTGCAAAGCTTCGCCATTGGACGCAAGTTGGTATTGATGCCCAAATGGGATGCGGAAGAAGCGATGCGCATCATCGAAAAGGAACGCATCAGCTATTTCGTCGGCGTTCCGTTGATGAGCATTGAACTCGCGACGCACCCGAACCGTCACAAATATGACCTTACCAGCTGCACGGCCTTTGCGGCTGGTGGAGCGCCACGCCCCGTGGATCATGTCAAAAAAATCCGTAAGGAAATGAGCTGGGGCTATCCGCTGCTGGGTTATGGCCTTACCGAAACGAACGGCGTGGGCTGCGGCAATTTCACCGATAACTATCTGGAAAAGCCCACCAGCACTGGACCAGCCACGAAGCCCTTGGTCGAAGTGCAAATGCTTGATGATGATGGAAATGTTCTTCCGCAAGGTGAACGCGGCGAAGTCGGCATTCGCACCATCGCGAATTTCAACGGTTACTGGAACAACGAACAATCGACACGCGACGCGTTTACCGCTGACGGATTCTTCCGGACCGGTGACATCGGCTATCTCGACGAAGACGGTTATTTGTTCATCGTAGACCGTAAAAAAGACATCATCATTCGCGGCGGCGAAAACATCAGCTGCCCAGAAGTCGAAGCCGCTGCTTACGAACATGACTCGATTGTCGAGCTATCCGTGTTTGGCATTGCCGATGACAAATATGGGGAAGTTCCAGGCATCGTCTATCACACGAAGGATGGGGTAACGCTCACCGGGGATGAACTCAAAGCGTTCCTCGCACCGCGGCTAGCACCATTCAAAATCCCCGTCCATTTCTGGCAAGTGGCGGAACCATTGCCGCGTCTGGGTACCCAGAAAATAGATCGCGTTGCTTTGCGCCGGGAATATAATGCAAAGGTTTCTGCTTGATGCTGACATAGGGCGTGAACGCGCCTAGAGTGTCTGTATGACTGCAGCGCCCGACCGGATTATAAAGCAACGCGACATTATCGACAGGACT